>JASLZG010000181.1 GCA_030754995.1 Lentisphaeria bacterium | reverse complement strand
ATAGTCATAGAAGTCGCCGGGCGGCACGATCTCGATCACCGGCATCGGTTCGTCGAACAGAATGCCAATCGTCACTTCGCAGCCAATCACGAACTTTTCGACGAGAATGACGGAGTCGTGCCGCAACGCCTCCTTGAGCGCCGGCTGCCAGTCGTCGGGACCATTCACTTTCGCCATGCCGATGGTCGAACCTTCGCGATTCGGCTTGACTATCAGCGGCAGGTCGATGCTGTCCGGCAACGGTACGTCCGGCTGCGTCACGACCAGCCCTGCAGCGACCGGCAGGCCGTTCTGCTCCAGCAGCTCACGGGTGCGGACCTTGTCGAGCAGCAACTCGCTGACGGCCGGGTCGCAGCCGACGTACGGCAAGCCGCGGCCCTCGAGAAGGCGTTGGACCGTGCCGTCCTCACCGAAACGACCATGGAGCGCCGGGAACACCGCCCGGACATCCTCATGCAGCAGCGGCAACTCAGCGGTTTCAAGGACGATGTCGTCGACGGTAAATCCGGCCTCGCGCAAGGCCCCGGCAACAGCGCGGCCGGAGTTCAGCGACACCTCGTGTTCGCTGGAAGGGCCGCCCATCAGCACAGCGACGCGAGAACTCTGTTGGGACTGCGGCATATTGCAGGAAGTTAGAACGGTCCGGCGGTTTTGCACCGTGTTACGAGACAAAATTACCTGATCTGAAATTAACTGGTGATACGCTCAGAAATTCATCCGGTCGTGGCGAGTTCGGCGGTGAGCAGTGGCGCCAGCTGGGTGACTGTGCCGGCGCCCATGATGGCGATGACATCGCCGTCCCGGGCGGTACTGACCAGCTCGCTTGCCAACTCCTCAAAGTCGAAGTCGCAATAGCGCACCGGCACACCACTGATTGCCCCGATGATGGCCCGCGGATCGGCGAGGTGCGCATCATCGAGCCAGGCGTTGAAGGTCGGGATGACGATGACCTCGTCCGCGGCCGACAGCGCCCTGCCGAAGTCGGCGGCGTAGCGGGCGACGCGCTCGGAGCGATGCGGTTGAAAAACGATGCGCAGCGGCCGGTCAACATAATGTTCGCGCAGTGCCGCGATGCCGGCTTCGACCTCGGACGGGTGATGGGCATAGTCCTCGATCACATCGACCGCGCCGCTGTAGCGCAGGGACAACCGGCGGTCGACGCCCTGGAAACTGCCGACAGCGTCGAGCGCGGCGGACTCCGCAACGCCAAGCTTCACCGCCTGGCGCACCGCCAGCGTGGCATTGATCCGGTTGTGGTGCCCCGGCACCAGAAGGTCGCGCACCTTGACCGCGTCAGCATCGACGAAAGTGACGTTCGGATGGTCGTCGAAGAGCGCGTGGGTCGCGGCGGTCGCGTAGCACAGCAGTTCCTCGGCATTGCCGGCGAAGGCCTGGAAACAGTGGCGCAGGGCGGCTTCGCCGCCGACGCTCCAGCAGTGGTCGTCCTCGACGTTGATGACAATGGCGTGTGAACTAAGCATGGCGGCCTGGGTGCCGTCGCTTTCATCGACTTCGGTGACCAGCAGCGCGCCGGCGCCGGCAGCGGCGGCGGCGGCCAGGCTGGGAACCGCTCCGCCGATCAGGTAGCCCGGCTCGTGACCGGCCTGCAGCAGGATATGGGCGAGCATGGCGGTGACGGTGGTCTTGCCGTGGGACCCGGCGATCGAGACGACGGTCGGCCAGCGGGATGCCAGGGCGGCCAGAAATTCGCCGCGCAACAGCAGCGGCAGGCCGCGGGCAACGGCAGCAGCGTATTCCGGATTATCGGCGCCGACCGCGGCAGAATACACCACCAGGTCCGGGCTCTGCACATGGGCGGCGTCATGGCCGACGACAACTTCGGCACCGCGCCGGCGCAGCAGGTCGACGTTCTTCGATGCTGCTTGGTCACTGCCGCGGACGGTGACGCCGAGGTCGCGGCAAATCAGCGCCAGCCCAGTCATGCCGACACCGCCGATACCGATGAAGTGGAGGTTTTTCCAGGGGAGGTCGGGCCGCGGCATCAATCCTCTTCCGCTTCTGCGGCCTTGAGCTTGTTGATCAGGGTGATTGCCGCTTTCGGCTTGACATGGAAGTCGTTGTAGCGGACGACGCCGTCGCGGCCGATGATGATCGTCCAGGGCGTGCCGCCGGTGCGGTAGGCGCGCATGACTTTCGAATACTCGTCACGGCTGCCACTGTGGCCGACGGGGAAGTCGAGCTTGTACTTTTTCGCGTTCTCCCAGGCCCGCTTCGGGGTGTTGCTGCCGAACCCTTCGAAGACGGTCTGAATGGCGACAAAGGCGACCTCGTCATCATCACTGTAGCGTTCGGACAGCGCCTGCAGCGTTGGGAACCCGCTGCTGTGACAGCCCGGGCACCAGGACTGAAAGCAGAAGAGGTAGACGATTTTCCCCTCGTAGTCACCGATATCAATGGATTTCTTGCCCCCGGGCAGGTTGATCCATTGACCGACTTGCCATTTCGGCGCTTGCTGGCCGCGGATGCCTCGAATCCGCTGGCCGCTGGCCCGGCAAGCAGTGATTGCCAGCGTCAGAATCATCAGAAGTGCAAGCGTGCGCATGATCTCGTTTCTTGTTGTGCCGGCGATACCCGGCAATTCGCAGTCAATTACCCTGGCTGCCAATATAGTCGCGCCGCCACGTTTGATTAGTCGTGACTGGCTCGTATATTTGCTGTTTTGTCCGATCCACGGCCTGACGCACAATCCACGCATTTCCCAAAGCAATTTCATGGCCCGCAAGAAATACGCAATCATCGGTGCCGGCGGTCGCTCAGCAATGTTCCTGCAGGCGATTTTCGATGACTATTCCGACGTTGCCGAGCTGGTCGCCCTCGCTGACGTCAACCAGACACGGATGGACTTCTACAATCGGAAGCTCGAGGACGACAAGCACGACCCGGTACCGACCTATCACGCTGCCGACTTCGACCGCATGGTGGCGGAGCAGAAGCCGGATACAGTGATCGTCACGACCGTCGACCGGGCCCATCACACGTACGCCTGCCGCGCCATGGAACTCGGCTGCGACGCGATCAGCGAAAAGCCGATGACCATCGATGCTGACAAGTGCCAGCAGATCATCGACACGGTTAAGGCCACCGGCCGTAACCTGCGCGTCACCTTCAACTACCGTTACGCACCGCGCAACAGCAAGGTCAAAGAGCTTATCCAGGGCGGCGCCATCGGCGAGGTCCTCAGCGTACACTTCGAGTGGCTGCTGAACACCAGTCACGGCGCCGACTACTTTCGCCGCTGGCACCGCGACAAACGCAACAGCGGCGGGCTCCTGGTGCACAAGGCGACACACCATTTCGACCTGGTCAACTGGTGGATCGATTCTCGGCCGAAGACCGTATTCGGCATGGGCGACCTGCGGTATTACGGAAAGGAGAACGCCGAGAGCCGCGGCATCACCGGTTTCTACAGCCGCAGCCGCGGCTCGAAGCTTGCCGCCGACGATCCCTTCGCACTCGACATGGCGGAAGGCGGCGAATATCTCCATGGACTCTACCTCGATGCCGAGCACGAGGACGGTTACTACCGCGACCAAAGTGTCTTCGGCGACGGCATCTCGATCGAGGACACCATGGCAGTGATGGTGCGCTACCACAACAAGGCGGTCATGACCTACTCGCTCAATGCCCACTGCCCGTGGGAAGGGCATCGGGTCATGTTCAATGGCACCAACGGCCGGCTCGAAGTGAACGCTGTCGAGGCCGCCTATGTGAGTGGCAGCGCAACCGATTTCAACCTGCCGGGACTGCACGAGATTGATGAACCGGAAGAGGGCGCCGGCAACGTGCCGGAACTGATTCTGCAGGCCCATTTCGAGAAGGCCCACACGGTCGATTACGAAGAAGCGCGTGGCGGCCACGGCGGTGGCGACGTGCGACTGCTCAGCGACCTGTTCCACGGCGCCGGGGACGATCCACTGGGACGCGCCGCCGGCTATCTTGACGGGGTCAACTCGATCATGACCGGCATCGCCGCCAACCAGTCGTTCAATACCGGCCTGCCGGTGGACGTAGATACGCTTTACAAATTATGAGAACACCGGCAGACGCATGATCAACGGCAATCCAATTTTCGTCCGCGAAGTCAAGGCCGCCGCGCGTGACCCGAAAGTGATCGGGCTGATCGTTGCCTTCCTGGCGATGCTCTCGGCGATCCTGGTTTTCCTGTGGCCGTCTTCCGGCGTCTTCTCGCTGGCCTCGGACAAGAGCATGGAGATCTTCACGATCTTCCTGATGAGCAACCTGGCGCTGATCATTCTGCTGGTGCCGGCGCTGACCAGCCCTTCACTGACTACGGAGCGGGAGAATAACAGTTTCGACCTGATCAAGACCTCGCTGTTGACCCCCGGCGAGGTGCTGCGCGGCAAGCTGATGGCATCATTGGCGCTGATCATTGTCGTCATCGTCGTGTCGATGCCGATCGGGGCGCTGTGCTCCCTGAGCGGCGGCATCGGGCCCAGCCTGCTGCTGCGGGCCTATGCCGTCATCACCATGGCGGCAATTACCTACGGCATCCTCGGCCTGGCGCTCAGCGCCCTGTGCCGGCGGACCTTCGCGGCGCTGATGACCAGCTACCTGGCGGTCGCCCTTTTGGCCGGCGGCACCTGGCTGCCGTATTCCCTGCTCGGGCGGATTCTGCAGTATCCGAAACTCTGGCTCTTCATCCGCAGCTTCAGCCCGTTCGATGCCATGTACTCGCTGCTGTTCCCGGCGCGTCACGAGGCGACGCAGATATCGCACCTGACCGAGAGCCCGTACGCGGTCTTCAACATCCACATGGTGGGCATGGCCGTCCTGATGGTGCTGTTGTTGGTTGTCTTTACCAAGTTCCTGCTGGCGCCGCCGCGGTCCGAACGGGTTTACGGCTGGGCTGCCAAGGCGATGATTATCGTCATGATCCCGGTCGTCATCGTGGAAGCAAACGCAATGTTCACCATATACAGCGACCCGACCGTACTCGAGCAATATGCCAATCCGACATTGATCCTGGTTCTCTGCGTGTTCGTCGATCTGCTGATGCTGCTTTTCTTCTTCAAGATCATCAAGCTGAAGCGTATGGCCGGCAGCCGTTACGAGGAACAGTTCACCGGCTTTCGCAAGTCGGTCAAGCGCAAGCTCTCCTGGCCGTTCTACCTGATCGACCCGCTGAAGCGCAAGAAGCCGATCCGCTTCCTGAACCCGGTGTTCGTCGCCGAGATGCGCGGCAAAGTTTTCGGCAAACCGCAGTTTGTCATCTGGAGTCTCGTCGGTTGTGTGATCCTTTGTCTCACCCTGTTGATTCTCGTCTGCGTCCAGTATGCCGACGAACTTTCGCCCGACACCGTGCGCTGGGTGGCGATCCTCTACCAGATGGGCATCGTCGCGATCCTGGCGCCGGCAATCACCAGCGGCTCGATCACCGACGAAATCTCCAGCCGCACGATGCTGATGCTGCGGATGACGCCGATCTCCGCGGTGCGGGTGGTCATCGGCAAGCTGCAGGCCGCTTTTATCTATGTCTCAATCTTCCTGGTCAGCAGCCTGCCGGTGCTCTATTCGCTGGCGGACCTCGAGGTGGAGGCGAACTACTGGCGTATCGGCGCCTGGTGCGCGGTGCTGCTGCTGACCACTGTCGCCTTCATCACCGCCGGCTTGTGTGCCTCGGCGTTTTCGCATAAAACCAGTCACGCCACCGGCATCAGCTACTGTTTTGCGGCGTTGATTTGCATCGTCACGCTGGCCGCCGAGCTGCCCGGAGTCTTCAGCTTCAACGTGCGCCTGTTCTGGCTGACGCTCAATCCGGTTGTCGCCGCCCTGCGCATAACCTCCGACGAGTTGTTCCAGGACATGCCGGACACCCTCTGGCTCCACAACCTCGTTTTCCTTGGCGGCATCTCCCTGTTCTTCATTATCGTCGCCTCCGGACGGCTGTATTACATCCTGACACGACGAAAATAGTGTCGGCGGAAACCGCGCTGCTCCCGGTAGCGGATGCGGGTTCGCCACGGTTTGGCTGGAGGCGCTGGCAGACGGGTTGCGCAGTATCTTCAGCCGGGCTTTCGGGGCCAGGCCCTGTTATCCAAATACCCCCTCCCGTAACGCAACTTTCGCCGAGCGCCCGATGCCGAACGTGGCATGCTATCTGCGCCTTTTCTTGATGGGTATTGTATGAGGAAGGGCGAGTGGGTAGCTGAGGGGCTGGTTGTGTACGCGTTTGTGCACGAACAACAGGAGCACACAGTGGATACCGGTACGTTGATGCCGACTGAATGCCGGCCGCACCGCCTGCAGCGGCGACTAGTCGCACGCTTTCCAGCTGATCGGACGAAACGGCAATGTGCCGTCTCGACTGCGTGCCCGAAAACCTGTAAACCATCTGGGAGCACGCAATGGAAGATTCACCATGCATTCTGATCATTGACGATCGAGCAGATGTCACTGCCATGCTCAAACAGTACTTTGAGGCGATCGGCTGTGAGGTGCTGACCGGCGCCAGCGGCACTGAAGGGCTGGCGCTTGCCCAACAGCACGAGGTCCACGCCATCCTTGTCGACATCTGCATGCCCGACATGAACGGCGACGACGTCCTGGCAGAGGTCAAACGCCTCTCGCCGAATATCCCTGTCATCGTCATGTCCGGCGCCGAAAACGCCAATACGGCACGCCGCTGCCTCGACATGGGCGCCGCTGATTTCATCTGCAAACCGTTCGATTTCAACTACCTCAAGACCTCCGTCCTGATGTCAATCGAGAGCAGTCCCCGCATCTATAACTGAACCGACAGATGGCCAGGCACGATGCAGCCTGCATCGATGTACCTGCATATCGTAGCGACCATGGAGGCTTAACGGCCGTGACAGAGAATAACGAACCGCCCCAAAGGCGAAAAATACTTGTCGTCGACGACGAAAAGGAAGTCAGGCGACTGCTCTGTGTTGTGCTCCGGCAAAAAAATTACCAGCCGTTCGAAGCCGCCGATGCCTCGACGGCGATGCAGATGATCGTCGATATGGACTTCGACATGATCGTCAGCGATGTCAATATGCCCGGCATTTCCGGCATCGAGCTGCTCCAGGAAGTCAAGCGCCAGCAATACGGCATCCCCGTGCTGATGCTCACCGGCGCTTCCCGGGTCGAGGACGCCGTCGAATGCATGAAGAACGGCGCCGTTGATTTCATGTCGAAGCCGGTCGACTTCGAGCAGTTCACCAGTTGCATTCAGGACACCCTCGAAAAGCCTGCCGACAACGCCGCCAACGGCGAAAATGGCAACCGGCAGCCCCGCCAGCTCGCCGAATACCGCATCCTCGACCTGCTGGGCGAGGGCAATATGGGCGTCGTCTATCTCGGCCGTAACGAAGCCGGCGACCGGTTCGCCGTCAAAGTACTGAAGTCGTGCTATGCCGCCGACGACAAACGCCTGAATCGATTCTACCGCGAAATCAATGTGCTGGAAAGCCTGGCCCACCCGAACATCGTCAAGTTCTACGAGTGCGGCTTTGATGACGTTGAGCAGTTGCCCTACTATGTCATGGAGTACGTCCAAGGCCAGTCGTTGAAGATGATCTGTCGTAATGTGGTGCACAAGACAATGCACGAGAAAATAGACATCCTGCGCCAGACCGCCGACGCCCTGACCGCCGCACACCGCATACACATCTGGCACCGCGACATCAAGCCCGACAACATTCTTGTTCTGCCCGACTTGACGGTGAAACTCACTGACTTCGGCATCGCCCGCGTCATGGACTCCGAGTTGACCGTAACGGGCCAGTTCCTCGGGACGCCCGCATACATCGCGCCGGAAGGCCTGGAAAGCAGCACCCGTGTCGACGGCCGCGCCGACATCTACTCCCTCGGTGCAGTGGCCTATGAGCTGCTCCTCGGCCGCAAACAGTTCGATGCCCGCAGCGTCGGCCAGTACATCGCGGCCGTCGAGAACCGTTGCCCGCCGGAGCCACGCAAGCTCGAATCGAACTTCCCGGCAGCACTGCAGGCCATCCTGGCGAAAATGCTGAAAAAAAAACCAGCCGACCGCTATCAATCGGCCGATCAGCTCGTCCGCGATCTCACGGCCTGTCTCGAGGCTCCCGACATTCAACGCCTGAAGCTGTCGGCGGACTATGAAAACAGCGATTGGGAGTGACCCGCAGCGGCGCTTCGAAAAAGCAGCAGGTTAAAACGTAATTTCCGCTGCGGCCTGACGGTCAATAATGCCCGGCGACACGCTTTTGTCGCCGGCATCCCCACGACTTCATCCGCCTTCCATTTTTTCTCCCGCCCGCCAGCTCAACGCACCACCGCGACACCCTTCACTTGGGCATGGCAGGCGAGGCCCGGCTCGACATTCAACGCCGCAACGGACTTGCGGGTGATCCGCGCCAACAGGGTAGTACCGGCCAGGTCGAGCTGGACCAACACCTGGGACGGCGAGTCATCCGACAGCGCCACGACCTTTGCCGGAAATATGTTGAGAATGCTTGACCCCTCCGGCCGCTCCAGCGCCAGGCTGACGTCGGCCGCATGGATCCGCAATCGCACCGGGTTGCCTGGGGTGGCGCCGAGGTCCGGCACCATGATCACACCGCCGGAAAATTCGACGCGGGCCAGGGCAAAGGAGTCGTCGACAGACAGCACCGCCCCTTCAACGACAGCCGCGGCGCTCGGTGCATGGCTGAGCGGCAAGTCGAGCCGTGTGAGCATGTCGACCAGTGGCCCGGACGCCAGGCAGGCACCGTTTTCGAGCAGCACCAGATAGTCGGCGATCCGGGAAATCTCCTCCTGTGAATGGCTGACGTAAACAATCGGAATCGACAGCTCCCGATGCAGCCGGTCGAGGTACGGCACGAACGCCTGCCGCCGCCGTTCGTCGACCGCTGCCAATGGCTCGTCGAGCAGGAGCAGCCGCGGCGAGGTCAACAGGGCGCGGGCGATGGCAACCCGTTGACGTTCGCCGCCGGACAGATCGATCGACGCCCGCGCCAGCAGCGGCTGCAGGTCGAGCCACTCGACAACCTCGGCAAAGTTGAGACGATGGAGGGCGCTGCGTTGCCAGCCGTATTCGAGATTCCCCTTGACCGTGAGATGGTCGAACAGGCCAACGTCCTGGAAGACAAAGCCGACACCGCGCCGATGGGGCGGCACAAAAATCTCTTCACTGTCGTCGTGCCACACCGTGCCATCCACATCGAGGCGTCCGGCGGCGTGCTCGAGGCCGGCCAGGCAACGCAGCAAAGTGGTCTTGCCACTGCCGGAGGGCCCGAACACGGCAGTGACGCCACGGGCCGGAAATTCGAAGTCCAGATCAAGTGCGAAATCGCCGGCGTACTTGAGAAATCGGCCGCGGATTGTGCTCATCGGGTGATGCTCCAGCGTCGATTGGTCGCGAACACCAGGAACAGGACGAGGAACGAAAAGGCCAGCAACCCGGCGGACAGCACATGTGCGTGCTGGTACTGGAGGGCCTCAACGTGGTCGTAGATGGCGATCGACAGAACCCGGGTTTCGCGGGGGATGTTGCCGCCGATCATCAGAACGATACCAAACTCACCGACGGTATGGGCAAATCCCAGGGTGATCCCGGTGACCAGGCCGCGGCGGGCTTGAGGCAGGGCGACGGTCAGGAAGCGGTCGAGCGGTGCCGCCTGCAGTGTGGCGGCAACTTCCATGGGCAGACGGCCCATGCTTTCGAAAGCGTTCTGGATCGGCTGGACGACAAACGGCAGCGAGTACAACACCGAGCCGATCACCAGGCCGGTAAATGTGAAGGCGAGCGAGTACCCGAAAAGCCGTTGCCACGGTCCGCCGATAACCCCATGCGGCCCCAGGCAGATCAGCAGATAAAATCCCAGCACGGTTGGCGGCAGCACCAGCGGCATCGCGATGACCGCTTC
>JASLZG010000180.1 GCA_030754995.1 Lentisphaeria bacterium | reverse complement strand
TAGTTGCCTGACGTTTGATAGGCCCTTCCTTGATTGTAATAAGCCACCATATGTTGGGGCGCCAGTTCAATAACGCGATCGTAATCCTTTAATGCCTGCTGATGGTTGCCCAGGGTTTGATGCGCTATCGCCCGATTGTAGTAGGCCTGCATATATAAGGGGTCCAGTTCAATGGCTTTATCTAAATCCGCTATCGCCCGCTGGTAGTCGCCTGATCTCGAATGAACGACCGCTCGATTGCTATACGCCTCGGCAAATTCTGCATCCAGTTCAATGGCTTTGTCGCAATCCTTAAATGCTTGCGGATAGTCGCCTGATTTTTCATAGGCCGCTCCCCGGTTGGAATACGCCTCGGCATATTCGGGATTCAGTTCAATGGCCCTATTGAATCGCGCCAGGGCTTTATCTAATTCCAGTGTATCCAGGTAACACGAGCCGATGGCGTTGATGAGTTCAGGGTCATCGGGACCAAGCGAATCCGCAATCTCAAAATACCTGATCGCTTCGTCATACTTTCCAGTTTCCGCGTAACATTTAGCGAGATGCGCATTTGCTGTCGTATTACTCGGGTCACTGTTCAGGACGTCAATAAATCCAGCAACCGCCTGATCGATTAAACCTTCATTCGCCTGACGCGCTGCCAGGTCCAGCTTGCCAATAATCTGAACCTGCCTTCTGGGCACCGGTTCTTCAGACTCAGTGGCAGTGCTGCCGATATACCCTAAACTCTCCAGCTTCCTTGCCGTCTCCTCGTCCATCGCCATACTGGTCCCTTTCACCGCCGGCGCGCTGGTCGCGGCCAGGAACGCATCCAGCCGGTGATCCAACTCCCTAACCACATCAATGTTGCTCCGGGCGAGATTGACCAGCTCCTGAGGGTCGTCTCTGATGTTATATAGTTCGGGGTCCGGCGACTGTATATATTTCCATTCCCTTGTGCGAAAGGAGCGGAGCTCACTCCAGTTATAGTGGAGTCTGGCATAGAGTGATTCGCTGTAGGCCGGGAGGTCGAGTGAGTCTATCCTGCCGTCGATCAAGCCGATGAGACTGTTACCTTGAACCGCCTCGTGCTTCTCCAGCTGCATGAAATCCAGAATAGTCGGCATAACATCAACCAAACGGACCTGTTCTTCTACAACTTTCCCCGCCTCGATCAGGCCCGGGCAGGCAAATATCAGGGGGACCTTTACAGTCGTATCATAGACAAAAACGGAGTGGCCGAATTCTTCGTGCTCGCCGAATCCCTCGGCATGGTCGGCCACAAAAACTATCAGGGTGTTCTTGTCCAGCTCCAGCTCTTTCAGGCTGGCCAGCAACACGCCTATGTGTTCATCTGTAAACGCTATCTCGCCATCATACGGATTGTCTTTGTAGATCTCCCGATAAGGGCTTGGCGGATTATATATATCGTGAGGATCGTAATAATGCACCCAGAGAAAAAAGTTGCGGTCTTTTTTCTCTTTCAGCCATTCGACCGCCGCACCAGTAACTTCGTCGGCCGTCCGCTCGGCCTCCAGATGCGCTATTAACCGCTTGCCCGTTTCTTTTTGCATTTCGTCATCATAAATGGCAAACCCCTGGTCCAGCCCGAACCTGGCATCGAGGACGAAGGCACTGACAAACGCCGCGGTCGTATGGCCGTCTGCCTGCAACCGTTCCGCCAACGTAACCGCCGACACGTCAAGGCGGTTTCGGCCATTTACCCTGACCGCGTTGAATTGCGGATAGGTCGATGTAAAAAGACTGACGTGCGAAGGAAGGGTAAGGGGAACTTGTGCGATCGCGTTTTGAAACATCGTCCCCTGTTCCGCTAAGCGATCGATATTGGGTGTCTTTATATGCTCATATCCGTAACAGCCCAGATGATCACTTCGCAAGGTATCGACAGTAATAACGAGCACATTCCCGGGCTTCCACGCCGGCGCCTGTTCCGGAGTGACGACAACCCATATCGCCAGAACCAGGACGATTAGTGCTGCGAGAATACCGATCTTTTTGATATGTTTCATGCTTCGCGATCACCCGTGGAGAGAATGTACACTATGCATCCCGGCTTGCGACGCCAGCAGTGGCACATCCGACAGCGGTTGGCGGCGTCATCGCGCGAATGCAGGCAGTTTGAGCGGCAGGTGCGAGCGACAAGGCAGAACGGCCCCGGCGGCCGTTCGTTTCTGTGGCGTAATTCGAACGTGCCGGCAGCAAGTGGCGAATGGCAATGACTTAATAAGAGGTGAAAATCGACGACAGCTGGCTGATTTCGGGCACCAAAATCGACCTATGCTTAACCGTGACGCTCTATGGAATGCGGTGGCAGAACATCGCTCTGCCACCACACTCCATGCCTTCACACGAACCGTGGTACGAATCGAAGAAAACACGGAAGGATTTCCACTCCCTATACGCTATCTTCTAATGGCTCAACCGAAGGAGAAAACAGGTGCGGATATTCATCGGCGATAATGAGACGGCAGCGGTACTCGCAGCGGTCGAAGATCTGCAGACGGACCTCCGCGATGTGACGGGGGCGGTTCTGCCAGTCGCGTCCTATCACGGATATGCGGCGCATCCCGGCTTTGTCGTCTGCACGCTGAACCGCGGCGACGATCCGCTGGTCCGGGAAAAGTACGCCGTCGATACCGGCTTCCTGGCGGGCAAGCGGGAAAGTTTCGTCATCCGCAAGTGCGGCGACACGGTCGTGATCATCGGCTCCGATATGCTCGGCACGGTGTTCGGCGTTTATCACGCCGCCGAGCACTTTGCCGGCATCGATCCATTGCGATTCTGGACAGAGATTGCGCCGGCAAAGAAATCATTGGCGGAAGTCCTTCACCGAGCCGATGCGCCAGTCGATTTCGGGCCGCCCGCAATCCCGTTGCGGGGCTGGTTCGTCAACGACTACGATCTCATCCGGCAATGGGACTATGGCAGCCGACGATGGGCCTGCGATGTGGGCGATCTTGCAGGCGTCAAGCTGCGGTCTCCGCATCTCATCGGCAATCCCGCCACGTACGACGGGCTGATCGGCACGCTGCTGAGGCTGAAACAAAACCTACTCGTCGCAGGAACGTATGTCTGCCCGCGGAACACGCTGTGGCGCGAGGTGATGCAGATGGCGGCGAGACGCGGGCTCTACAACACGACGCAGCATTTCCAACCACTGGGCTGCTGGCCAGTCTCCTTCGATCGATACTGGGAACAGAAGGGCCGGCCGCAGAAGTACAGCTGGCTGGAGAATCGCCAGGTACTGCTCGAGACATGGGACGCATTTGCGCAGAGCATGGCTTCTCTGCGGCCGGTCTGGCAGGTCGGATACCGGGGTCGGGACGACGCGCCGTTCTGGACGAGCGAGGAAGGAACTTCGGAAAGCCTGGCGGAGCGCGGCACGGTGATTTCCGAAGCCATCGCAGCCCAGGTCGAGATTGCGAAAAAGTACGATCCCGAGGCGATTTGCACCTATTTCCTCTGGGCCGAGGGCGACCCGCTCTATCGCAGCGGTCATCTGAAGCTGCCCGACGACGTAATCGTGGTCTACAGCGATTACGGACGCACCTCGATCATGAAGCAGGCCTTCTGGCAGCACGAACCCGGGAGCCGAAAGGCAAGCGGGATCTATTATCATCTCAGCTACTGGCCGGGCGCGACCAATCATATGGGCGTAGCACCGGAGAAAATCGACTTCAATCTCCGCCATGCTTGTGCGAAATCCACGACGAATTATCTCCTGGTCAACGTCGGCAATGTGAGAGAACACCTCCTGGGCGGATGCGCCGTTGCGGAGATCTCAGTCAATGGGATTGATGCGTTCACGCCCAAAAACGCGATCGAAAATTGGTGTCGCGATCGATGGGGCGACGCAGACGGAGCTCGCGCCGCAAAGCTGTATCGCGAGTTCTTCAAACACCTGCCCGCAACGCCTGCCCCACATCGACTCGAAGATTTTCCCAAGCTGCTGAACGACGGGTGCCTTCAGCTTCTCATCGCCGCAATACTAGATTTGATGATGAAGGGGGAGGTGTCCGATGCGGGATATCTGAACCCGGCCACCACGAAGTTGCTGAGACGCGCAAACTTGCCGGGGATCATGGACGAAGGCGACGAGCTGGACCGTGACGCGTTTACCGAGGACGACCCCGATGAGATGCTCTTCCCGCAGCTCGACGGCTTTCTCGATTTCGCGGCCGCAACGGCGCAACGCCTGACCGACGATATGGCCGGCATGCAACGCCAGGTCGACGAGCTCGCAGCGGCAATGAGTGGCGAGGGCAGCGGGCGATTCTTACGGTCGGACCTGGGCGCGCAGGCAGCTATGTTGAGCATGGTGGCCGGCATGTTGCGCAACGTCGCCCACGCAGCAAAGGCGCTCGCCCAATCTCAGCGAGGCGAGGCGAGGCGATTTCTGCAACAGGCGCTGGACGACACCGAGGCCGGCTTCACAAATTGGTTTGGCAAGTACGAGGGCCGATTCGAACAGTGGCCGAGTAGGGTGCTGTGCGTTGACCTCGAGGCAAAACTGGCCCAGATCCGGCAGATCCTGAATGCTTCAGGGTAGTCAAGAAGGACTACCGACTCGCGACCGGCAGGCCCGATCGTTTACGGGTTTAATTAACGTTGATTCACGTCAATTCACGGTTCAAAATCCCTTTGCGTCGTGCAATCTACCCGGACTGGTTTCTTGCGCCCACCCCCGCGCCGTGTTACGTTTTTTCAGGCTGAAAAAACTTCTCCTTTCATCTTCTTCTTACAGGTCGACGCGACATGACAAATAACTACGCTGTGTTCTACAACGACGACGGATCTTCCATGGGCTGCGACGCGTTTGAGAGCCCTGTCGAGTCCCACCGGGAATGGGTGGATCGGGTTCTCGATCACATCGATGTGGATGTCTACACGCTTTCTCTCGCTCTGCCTGACATCGTCTTCTATCCGAGCGCAGCCGGAGAGACACTGGGCCAGCGATTCGCCCGGGTCGAAGACATTGAAAGCGAGCACTTGCGCGCCTGGACACGGTGTGTCAGGGCACTGGATGCCCTCGGCACCGATCCAATCGCCGTCGTCGGGGAACACGTGCGCGCCCGCGGGGCCGCCTTCTTCGCGGAAATTCGGGTAAGCGATACCCACCACATGTCGGCGGATCTATCCTACCCGCTGTGTCCCCAGTTCAGTATGGATCATCCGGAGTGGCGAATCCAACGCAATGACACGCTGCCGGACGGCGTCGAGGAAATGGCGATGGACTATTCGTTTCCCGAAGTCCGTGCGCACCGGCTGGCAATCGTCCGGGAGCTGGCAGCGCGGCCGGAGATCGACGGCATGGAATTGAACTTCATTCGCTGGGGCAAGAACTTTATACGCGAGGAAGCATTCGACAAAGCACATGTTATGACCGAGTTCATCGGCCAGATCCGCCAGATACTTGACGATGCTGCGGCGGCTCGGGGCAGCGCGAGACTGCCGCTGGCGATGCGCCTACCGTCAACCGTGGCGGAGTGCCTGGCGGGCGGCCTGGACCCGGCGGCGTGGCTCGCCAACGGCTGTATGGATTATCTGATCGTCTCCGACTTCAACTACTCTGATCCGCAGCTCCCGGTCGAGGAATTCGCCACGATCACGGCAGGCACCGAGTGCAAACTTCTGGCGCAGATGGGAGACATGATCGGCGGCACCTGGCAAGGAAAACCGTCCATGAAGGACCGTGAGCGCGGCCTGGCGATCTTCGCGGACCACTACCACGGGCTGCTGAACACCGACGCCGAAGCGCGCGCCACCGCCTGCAACGCTTACGCCTGGGGTGCCGACGGTATTTCCTTCTGGAATATCTGCGTCAACATGGGCGACGTCGGCAGCTGGTGCGGGCCTGATCACCGGGCACGGATGCTCGGTTGGATGAACGCCGTTCGTGACATGGAAACGGCGCTCCAGGGGCCGCGCCACTATCACTACATGCCCCTGTACAAATGGCTTAACACGCCGCTGCGCAACTACGCGGTTAACCGGCAGTATCACAGCCCGCTCGGTGGCCAACACTGCCGGATTCTCACATTTGATTCGGCGCAGAACGGCACACGACAGGTTTACCCGTTTCGTATGGCGGACGGCCGTAACGGCGAGGCGCTCACCGGCACACTGCGCTTTCCGATATTCAACCTTGCACCGGGCGACGACATCACGATCGACATCAACGGCGAGCCCGTAGAAAACAGCTGTGTCCGTCGTCATGGCCGGCCAAGCACCGATCCGCCGGTTACGATCTTTGTGCTGGCGTTGGCCGATTGCCCGGCGTTTCGGGGGCATAACGAGCTGGGCCTCACCGTCAGCCGCGCCGAAGGCGATGGCGAATCGCCGTACATGGAGGAGCTCGAGGTGATTGTCGAGGACGACGCGACGTGACACATTACGCAGCGCGGCGGCTCCGTCCCGCGATGTTTATTTTTCGAGTTCCAGCCGTATTCGGGCATGACCCGAAAGGCCGTAAATATATGGAACGATAACGTCGATATCGCGGGACAGCGCCGCCGCGCTACGGGGAATCATATCAACCATGACCACGAAAGAACTAATCGCACGCGTTCAGCAGCTCGACGCGCCCATGTACAGTGCCGAGGACGTGCGCCAGCGCCTTGGGATTTCGACGATGTCGCTGATGACGGACAGCGATCCAAAACTGCCGGTGAATGAGGCGTCGTTGAAGAGGATGGTCGAAGCAGGCGTTCGCAAGATTGAAATTGGCGCCGACTTCGGGCCTGCCCATTTCCCGTACCACGACGCGCAAGCCGTTACGGCGTTGCGGAGTTTCTATGCAGACAACGGGGCGGAGATCTATTCGGTGCACTCACCATACCGAGGCAATTTCGACGAGTGGGACTTTGACGATATCAGCAGATTGATCGAGGCGATGGCGGCAGTCGGCGCCAAGGTGTTGTTGCTGCATTTCGATGTCTGGGGCCGGGCCGCGTGGGAGCGCGGACTCGAGACGATGCGCCGCCTGGCGGATATTTGTCGGCCGCATGGGATCTGGTTATCAATCGAAACTGCCGAGGAGATGACCCACGATTCGAACTTCACCGACTGGTTCGACTTTCCGGAAGTAGGCGTCTGCTGCGACACAGGCCACGCCGGCGCTGCCTACGCGTTGTGGAACACGATGTCCGACTGGGGTTATGTTGCGCAAACGCTGGCATCGGCAAACGGCAAGCTGAATCACCTGCACCTCTCCGATGTTTCGACTACGGCATTACCGAGGTACAATGGCAATACCGCGTTGAAGCCGCGCCACGATCACTTTTCACCGGGCCGCGGATCAAGTATCTGGACGACAAAGTTCCAGTGCTTCAAAGCTATGGCGTACCCGGGCTGTTTCATCTTCGAAATCTGGTCGGAGGACGACGAACGATTCGAACGGCTCGCTGAATTCCCGGAGCGTTTAGTCGCCGGCGAGCTGGGAAGAGGCGTAGTGTGATGTCGGAAAGCCGCGGATTTCCGACATTATCTTCAATCCAAAACCCAAACCGTTAATTAACGGTTCGAAAATCCGAGATTCAACATGACCAGAATAGCAGATCAGATCGCCATCCCACTGGAGCCTACCGCACGATCCATGGAGGCAGGGCGTGGTCCGGCATTATTCGTCGGCGACCGCAAACAGTTGCTGCTCGACGACGATTTCATTGTCGAAACCGCAACGCATGTGCGCCGGGTTATGCATCAACCCGAGAAGCATCCCGACAACCCGCTGGTCCTCGCGGAAGAGCCCTGGGAACTGGGTCACTTCGGCATTAATGGTGGCACCGTGATGATCGACGACGGGCTCTTCCGCATGTGGTACCGGACGAGTTGGGACGCGTCCTGCTCCGATGCGGCAATGGCTTACGCGACCTCGACCGACGGTATTCACTGGGAGAAACCCAGCCTCGGAAAAGTCGAGTTTGAAGGCTCGACCGACAACAATCTGATTCTGCCACCGCACTTCCATGAGGACTGGGCCTGCCACGGCGCCAAGGTCATCAAGGACCCGCCCGAACGCGAACCGGATCCAGCGAAACGCTACAAGATCATGATCTTCGCATGCCGCCCCGGGGCGCCGAAGCCGCTGCGTGAGATAGACCCTGCCGTGGACCCGGCGCGCTGGGGCTTCTTCGTCGTGTTCTCGCCCGATGGCCTCGATTGGAATTTGCGCCCCGAGCCGGTGATCCTCGATTTCAAGAATCACTACGGCGGCTACAACTCCATTTTCTACGATTCGATGCTGGGGAAGTATGTCGCCTACATGCAGCGTCGCCCCGAACTGCATTTCGAGACGCCGCGGTACCCTGTTAATCGGCGGTTCGTCTCGCGCATGGAATCGGCGGACTTCATCAACTGGACGGACCCGAATTACCGTGCCTTCGGCCCCGACGAGCAAGATGAAATCGGACAGGACCTGTTCGAGCCCGAGCCGTTTCAGTACGAGGAAGCCGGATACGCCTACATCAACATGGCGCTCTGGCTGGATCTCTACCGTGATGTGTGCGGTATGCGTCTGGCAACCAGCCGGGACAACCTGATCTGGCACTGGGCCGGCGACCGCCAGCCGTTTATCCCGCACGGGCCGCCCGGCAGCTGGGACGCCAAGATGATCCACCCGCCATTTATGCCTGCACTGGTCAAGGACGACGAAATCTTGATTTACTACAGCGCCAACGGCACCGCCGGCATGGCCGAGGGCAAGATCAGCCAGATTCCGCGACGGCGAGACGTCGGTCTCGCAAAGCTGCGGCTGGACGGGTTCATCTCGCTCGAGGCGGGTGTGAACTGGGGGCAGGTGACGACCTGGCCAATCGTGTTCACCGGCGCGGCCCTCGAGCTCAATGTAAACAGCAAACGGGTGATACCACCCGAAGTGCAGGACTACGGTGTGCGCGTCGAAATCCTCGATCACTATGGTAATGCCCACGACGGTTACCGGTTCGAGGACTGCGACCCGATTCGGGTCGATGATATTCGCCATCGGGTTACCTGGAAGGGCAGCGACGACGTGAGTAAGCTGGCCGGCGAACCGATCCGATTGCGCTTTCACATGGCTTTTGCCAGTTTGTATGCGTTTCAGTTTAAGGGGTAATGGGAAAAATGGGAAAAATGGGAAGAATGGGAAGAATGGGAAGAATGGGACGTTGGGTCGTCGCCTGCATTCTGGCACCAGCGGTGCTGGCAAAACCCATCTCGCTGCCCGACGAGCTGCTCGCACCGGACCTTTTGCAGCCGCTGCGAACCGTTGACGCCAACGGTGTCGCCATTACCATCTACGCCGCAAAGAAAACCGAGCAGCCCGTCGCGCTCGAGGCGCGTGATCCGACGGCGTTCACTGCCGGCTCCGGGGACGCGCCGTATTACTACCCGCAGAACCCGACGCCGACGACAATCGAGCTGCGAGCCGAAAGCAACTACTACGACCTGCCCCAGAGTACGACGCTCGCGGTACAGCTCAACGACCTGCAGCCAAACACGGTGTACTTCTATCGCGTTGCCGATTCCGTCGAGATCAACCGTTTCAAAACGATGCCGGCGCCCGGCGAATTCGCGCCGTTCCGCTTTGCGGTGATCGGCGACACGCAGGGCCCCTACGACCACCCCCGTGACAACCAGTTGAACAAAGACGAGTTCGTCATGGCGCCGTTTCCGGAGGCCAATCTCTCGGACAACGCGCAGTTCAACCGGGTCACCGATTCGATTCGCCGCAGTAATGTGAAGCCGGATTTCGTTGCGCACGTCGGTGATATAGTCGAGGACGGGCGCTACTGGGTGCAATGGTCACGGGAACTGTTCAGCGATCTCAAGTACCTGCTGACGATGGCACCGGTGTATCCGATCATGGGCAATCACGAGTACCACGATCCCCGGTTCCACCGGTATTTCAATCTGCCGATCACGGCGGAGGAGCACGCAGCGGACCCGGAGCGTCCGTTCTTCTCATACGATTGGGGCGA
>JASLZG010000017.1:19047-30272 GCA_030754995.1 Lentisphaeria bacterium | reverse complement strand
CGACTGCGATAATGTTATCGTCCAAGGCCTCGACGTCTGGAACCATTCGATGCGAAACAACGACGCTATAGACATCGACGGCTGCCGACGTGTCACTGTATCAGATTGCCATTTCGATACCGATGACGACGGCGCCCTCGATGTCGGGCGGGATATTGAAGCGCTGGCGTCTTTCCGCATTGAGGTCGTCGACCGTAATACCGCGGAGCAGTTCGGTCTTCGGTTCATCGACCGCCGGCACCGTGTTGCTGATCTCGCGATCCGGACGCTCCTTCAGTTTGACGTCGATGTCGATTGTTTCGCCGTCTCGGGACACGGTCACCTTGGACACGGTCGCCGGTGACGTCCGGGCCACGACCAGCATCAGATGACCGGAATTGCGGATCCCGACATCGTTGAAACTGACGATCACGTCGCCATGCTCAATCCCGGCTTCGGCCGCAGCGCTGTCCGTCAGGACTTCGTTGACCAGGGCGCCGTTCAGGTTCTCCGTGTCGAATGCCTTCTGCAGGTCGGCCGTCAGGTCGCTGATATGAACGCCGAGAAAGCCGCGCACGACGCGGCCGTCCGCCAGCAGGCGCTCGACGATGTGCATCACCAGGTTGGTCGGAATCGCAAAACCAAGGCCCTGACTGCCGCCGGTACGGCTGACGATCGCCGTGGGGATCCCGACCAGGCGCCCCATCGGGTCGATCAGGGCGCCACCGGAGTTTCCCGGGTTGATCGATGCATCGGTCTGAATGAAATCCTCATATTTCACCAGGCCGACACTGCTGCGGCCAGTGGCACTGACGATCCCGCGGGTCACCGTCTGGCCGACGCCAAACGCATTGCCGATAGCCATGACCATGTCACCCACCTCGACCCGATCGCTGTCTGCCAGAATAACCGCCGGCAGATTCTCCGCTTCTATTTTCAGCACCGCGATGTCGGTGCCCGGGTCGGTGCCGATGATTTGTGCGTTGAATTCCCGGCGCGGATTGATCAGCACCACCTTGATCTCGTCGGCGTCTTTGACGACGTGGTTGTTGGTGATGATATAACCGTCCGCCGTGACGATCACGCCACTGCCGAGTCCTTCTTCCTTGGCCGGCGGACGATTGCCGCCCTCAAAGTACTCGCGGAAGAAAGGATAGTTGCGGGCATCGATTTTCTTGGTAGTGGCAATGCTGACCACCCCGGGCTCAACGCTGCGGATGATTTCCGCGAAGCTGGTGCTCCGCTTGAGTTCTGCGGGAAGCGGCGAGGTATCGAGCTTTGCCGGCTCAGTAGAGTTGTCGCGTTGCTCGCCGTACGGCCACCAGGTCCCCGCAGCAAAGGTTGGAGTGGGAGCCGGGCCCAGGGCCAGGTTGGCAAGGACAGCGACGATCGCGAGTTGGCAGGGACGGTTCAGGTTCATGTTCAACTCCATGGTTGGGCGTTGGATCGATATCGTTTATACAGACCGCCAATCGGTCGAATAGTTCAATCCGCAGCACCAGATTGCGACGACGAGCAACAGCAGCAGGATGCCGCCGGACACCGCCACCCGCGTCGCGGTCACCAGGGCGCCGGGCGCGTATGTCATTATAACTTCATGATCGCCTTTGTCGACCATGACGCCGCGCACAGCGCCGTTGTACAGCGGCAGGATCGGCCGGGGTTCACCGTCCACCAGGCAGTGCCAGCCGTCGTCCCATTTGTCGGCAACCACGAGCAGGCGCCGGTGTTCGACCTGGAGGCTCATCCGCAGCACCTCGAAACCGTCGTGCCCAGTACGCACGTACTCCATTTCGCCGAGCGCCGGCGCGGTGAACGCTTCGGCGTATCCCGGGCCGCAGTGCGCTGTCGACTCGAGGTCGACCCCGGCCAATCCGGCCAGCGGCTCCGGGCTGATCTCAAGGTTCGGCACCAGCCGCACGCGCGGTAACGGAGCCGCCATCGACCGGCGTTCGCCGGCGACCTCGAATTCACTGATCGCCGCCAGTCGGAGATGCTGCAGATTCCCCAGGTCCAGCGGTTCGACCGGAAACAATCCTTCGTAGCCGCCCACCATGTAATGTCCTTCCCACACCGGAAGGTTACTATCGGCGATCATCCGATAGGCGTGATCGCCCGTCTGCAGTGCCGCCTTGAAAGTCAAAAGTTCATGACGGTCACGATATTCGACGTCCCGGACGATGCGCAGCCCGAACATCGCCACGTCGGTGACCAGCAGCAGGGCAAGCAGTTGCGGCGCCCACTTTCGCGACCCGGCGCAGAACAGCGCGATGGCCGCGACGGCCACTGCCGGTCCCCACAGCAGTGAACCGATGCCGCTGACCTCGAGTTGGGCGCCGCGAAAAGTCGCCCTGCCCAGTGTCAGCCCGACAACAAGCACGCCAACAAACGGCGCCGCCGTCAGCAGCGCGACGATAATCTCCCGGCGCTTTTCGGGCGCCGCGCCTTGATGCCGCCAGAGCCGCTGCAGAATGATCGTGACAACCACTACCGTGATCGCCGCGATGACCGCCTTGTACCGGTGCGGTGCGCGAAAGGTATTGAGCCAGGGCACATGCCACAGCAGGCTGTGCAGTCCACCGTAGCGGCCCATGGCCAGGACGATAAAGAGCAGCAGCATGCCGCCGAGAAGAAGGGTGGTGCCGCGGCTCTTCGGCGCCAGCCAGTCGCGGCGCCAGCGCCCCGCGGCCACACTGATCAACGCCAGCACGCCGGCACCGAAATACACGGCGTTGGCAGTCGGGTTCTGCAGGAAAACAGCCGGCTGGTTGTCCTTGTACACTACGTCGCCCGGCAGCTCCGTGAAAAAAGCGGGCGACAGGTTCTGCAGCAGATGAATGGCATGCGCCGAGAAATTGCCATGCTCACCCGCCGACAACTGACCGCGTGGATGATTGCCGAGCAGCTCGAGCATCGGGATCAATGTCAGGCTGCCGATCATCGTGCCGGCAACGATTGCCACGGCAGCCAGCCCCGTGGCGATCCACCACGGCCGCCGCCAGGAATTGCGGAGACCGCAATGCAGGATGGCGATCCCGACGATACAGGACACCAGAAAAACCGTATGCGGATGCCCCAGCAGATGCATCGAGGCATACCCCAGCCCGAGCAGCAGCAGCGCCCACCAGCGGGACTTCGCAATCATCGAACACTCGTATGCCAGTACCATCCAGGGCGTGTGTCCGAGGATGGTGATCATGTGCGTCTGGCCGAAGTGGGCCAGGAAGAAAATACTGCAGGCGTGCAGGGTCGCCCCCCAAAGGGCGACCGGCCGGTTCATGCGATAGTGGCGGAACAGCAGAAACGCCCCGAGATAGGTCAGCGGGAAGGTGACGACCAGGTCCAGAGCAAGGCCGACATCCAGCGGCAGTAATTTCGCGCAGACCCAGCGCCACGGGTGGAAAATTCCGGGCTGCCCGATACCGGCCAGGGAAAAGCCGCGAAAGTAGTGCGGCCCCCACAATCCCAACTCGCCCTGCTCCACCGCTGCCGCATAGATCACGCGATAGGGATAGAACGACTCGCGATGGTCGAAGCCGGCGTAATAGCGGCCGCTGCACAACGGCTCACAGATACAGATGAGAACCAGCAGCGCCGCGGCAATCGGCAGGGCCGTCTCGAGCCGGGATGTACGCTCTTTCGGAGTATCCAAGCTAAGCCTTGACCACCTGCTCGTAAGCCGCTCTGATGTCGGCGCTGAAGCAGCAGAATATGATTTTGTCGATTGCCTCACCGGTCTCGATGAAGGCCGTGACTTCGGCACCGGCAATCGTGCAGGCAGCCGCCAGCGGGTAGCCGTAGATGCCGCAACTGATGGCCGGAAAAGCGATCGTGCGCACGTCGTTGGCAACCGCCAATTCGAGGCTGCGTCGATAACAGGAGGCCAGCAGCTCCGGCTCGCCCCGGGTCCCGTCGCGATAGATCGGGCCAACGGTGTGGATGATGTGGCGCGCCGGCAGGCGGTGGCCCGCGGTGATCTTTGCATCGCCCGTCGGGCAGCCGCCGAGCCCCTGGCACTCTGCCAGCAAGCCCGGGCCGGCGGCACGGTGAATGGCTCCGTCCACACCACCGCCGCCCAACAGGCTCTCATTGGCGGCGTTGACGATGGCGTCGACCTCGAGCGTCGTGATGTCGGCGATGACGATGACGATTTTTTCGCCTGCAGACGTCATGATTCGCTGCCGTGGACGACGTTTACACAGGCACCCTGCAGTTCATCCACTGCCGCTGTGACGTCACCGGCCTGCAGCTCGACGCCGGGGATGAAATCATTCTGGATATCGGCAAGGATCGATGCGTTCATTGGCTGCGCCTCGGCGGAAACTTAATCCGCAACGTCGGTTTTTTCCAAGGAGCCCGCAGCGCTTCCGGGATCGGCAGTTGCCGCGCCCGCCCGAGTCCGCCGGATTGATCCGGTTCACTTGGGTACCGTTTACCAAGAAAGTTGTGGAATCCGCATTAACGATATGATGATTGTCGAATCATGTACGGAATTAATATAGGCGACGGCAAGTACGCCGCATCGCTAAATGATGTCGGGAGACCGTCCCCATGCCGATGTCGACAGATCGCGTGGAATGCAGTGAACCGTTTGGTCCTTCACCGGACGGGCTGATGCGTCCTTAAAGGCAAAACCGCTCCAAATGAAGCCGGTGAAATCGCTCGAATCCGCAAAAGTACGAACCGGCTGTTGCACGCGACGACTGATGGCCGCGGGTCAACGCGGCGACCGCAAGGGAAGGGGCCTGTTCCCGTCGATGCAACGGGAAGAAGATGCAATCGCCCGATGTTTTCGACCGCCTCGCTCGGCATCCACGTCGTCTATTCAGCTGCGTCCTCTGCGAACTGCGCATCGACGGCTTCGAGCTCGTCGGCCGCCACCAGCCAGGCCTGGCTGGCGGTGTCGATCTCGGCTTTGATCTCGGGCAGGCGCCGCTTGAATTCGACCATCTGGTCCGGTAGCAGCTCCGGGTCGGCGAGCCGCTCGAACAAGTGCTCCTGCTCGGAATGCAGCTTGTCGAGCTGTGTTTCGAGCTTCGTGACTTTGTCCTGCAGCGGTTTACGCCGTTTGTAAACGGCCTGCCGCTGCTCGGCCGCCTCGCGTTTCGCCGCCTTGCGTTTTGAGGGCTCTGCCGGCGCCGCTTCGGACCCGGCCTGTGGTTCGGCGGCGGCCAGGCGCTCGGCGATCTTGACGCGATAATAGTCGTAATCGCCGTGAAACTTTTCGGCGCCGTCCCCCGACAGTTCGAGCACCAAGTGGGCGGTGTGGCGAATGAACTCGATGTCGTGACTGACCAGGCAGACAGTTCCCTCGTAAGAACTGAGGGCATCCTGCAGGAATTCACGCGTCGGAATGTCCAGATGCGTTGTCGGCTCGTCCAGAAGCAGGAAATTCGGCGCTGTCATCAACAGTTTGCACAGCGCCAGCCGCACCTTTTCGCCGCCACTCAGGACACCGACTGTTTTGTCGATGTTGTCGCCAGAGAACCGGAAGGCGCCCAGCATGGCACGGACCTCGCCGTCGGTGAGCCCCGACGGGGTGCTGCGAGCGGTATCCCAGACGGTGAGTTGCGGATCCATGGTCTCGGGAAAATCCTGGGCCTGGTAGCCGATGCGCACCTGATGCCCGAGCTGGCGCTCGCCGGTCTCGATGTCGAGCCGTCCGGCAAGCACCCGCAGCAGGGTGGTCTTGCCCATGCCGTTGGGGCCAACAATCGCCAGTTTGTCGCCGCGCTCGATCTGCAGGGTGAGGTTGTGCAGCACCCAGTCCTCGCCGTTGTAGGACTTGCTGGCGTCGTTCAGCTCGATGATGCTGTGGCCGCTGTGCGGCGGTTTCGGGAAGCGGATCCGGACGCCCTGGTACTCGTACGTCGGCACCTCGACGCGCTCAATCCTGTCCAGCGCCTTCAGGCGGCTTTTGACGGCGGTTGCCTTGGTTGCCTTGGCGCCGAAACGCTCGGCGAAGCGTTCGATCTTATCGATTTGCCTGTCCTGGGACTTTTTCTCGGCTTCGAGCTGTTGTCGCCGTTGCTCGCGCGCGTTGATGTAATAGCTGTAGTTGCCGGGGTAGCGTTCGACCGCGCAGTTAACCATCTCCAGCGTGACATTGGTCAGCTCATTGAGCAGATAGCGGTCGTGAGACACCAGGATATAGGTGGCGGCGAAGGTGCTGAGATAGCCCTTGAGCCACTCGATCGCCGGGAGATCGAGATAATTCGTCGGCTCATCGAGCAACAGCAGGTCCGCGGTTGTGACCAGGGCGCGGGCCAGTTCCCCGCGCATGCGCCAGCCCCCGCTGAAATCCTGCAGCGGCCGGTGCAGGTCATCGGCGGAGAAGCCCAGGCCGGAGAGAACGGTTTCGGCGCGGGTGCGCACTTCATAGCCGCCGAGCTGTTCGAATTCCGTCTGCAGCTCGCCGAGCTTGCGCAGCAGCGGTTGGGAGGACGGGTCATCGATCAGTGAGGCCTCGGTGTCGGTGATGGCGTGTTCGACGTCGAGCAGCCGTTGCACGGCCGCCTGCGCGTAGTCGAGCAGCGTCTGTGTGGTGTTTGGCAGAACCTGCTGGCGCACGTGCGCCACGGTCGTGTTGCGGCGGAAAGTCACCGTTCCTTTGTCCGGCTCGATTTCGCCGCTCACGATGTGCACGATGGTGCTTTTTCCGGCACCGTTCGGCCCGATCAGCCCGATGCGTTCACCCTGTTCAACGCGAAAGGTGACGTCGGTGAGTACCGGGCCGGTGACATAGGCTTTGGTGATGTTCTGGAGCTGCAGCATGTCGAGAAGTTATTGAATTTCCGATGGCGGGACAGCAAAGGCGAAGAAACGGCCCGGAAAAATTGTGAAATTAATCCCGAAACCTGATTGCCAATACGGCGGTCTCTCGTATAGTATGCGTTCCTCACACGATTGGTGACGACTGTTTGTGCGACCGCCGCCGGACGTCTTTTTCGCTGTTAATCAATGAACATGTAACATACTCCAAAAACGCCGGAGGAAAGTTTTGGCCGACAAGATCACGATGCAGGATCTGCTCGATGCCGGCATCCATTACGGGCACCAGACCAAGCGCTGGAATCCTAAGATGAAACCATACATCTACGGGGCCCGCAACGGCATATACATCTTCGATCTGCGCTCGACGATGACTCATCTGGAAAAGGCCTGTCAGTATCTGTACGAGGTCGTAGTGACCGGCGGCGAAGTGCTGATGGTCGGCACCAAGCGCCAAGCCCAGGAGTGTCTGCGCCAGGCGGCGATCGACAGCGGCACCCACTACATGTGCGAGCGCTGGCTCGGCGGCACCCTCACCAATCACAAGACGATCCGCAAAAGCATTGATCGCATGGAAAAACTCCAGGACATGGAGACTTCCGGGGAGATGGCGACGCTGCCCAAGAAGGAAGCATCCTCGATGCGCCGGGAACTGCACAAGCTGGGACGCAACCTCAGCGGTATCGCGTCGATGCACAAGATGCCGGACGTCATGTTCGTCATCGATGTCGAGCGCGAGGATATCGCCGTGCGCGAAGCCAACCGCCTCAATGTGCCGGTTGTCGCGGTCGTTGATTCCAATTGCAATCCCGACCATGTCCAGCACATCATTCCCGGCAACGATGACGCGCTGCGCGCTATTAAAGTCATCGTCGATGTCCTGTCCACCACTATGAAGGCGGCGAAGCAGGAATTCACGAAGAAGAAAGCGGACGAAGACGCTGAAGCGGCACGTATCGCCGCCGAGGAAGCCGCCGAGGAAGCCGCCGCCGCCGCCGAGAAAGGCGACGACAAGGAAGCCGCCGCCGCCAAGAAAGGCGACGACAAGGAAGCCGCCGCCACCGAGAAAGGCGACGACGCCGGTGAGAAAGACAACGATGAGGCTGCCGTTACCGAGTCGGAAGCACCGTCCGCGGACGCCTCTAAGTAACATTTGACAATTCCGGCGATGACGGCGGAACGACTGATCTTCAGGAGGCAGGCAAGGCCAGATCTTGCCTGCCTCTTTACTGCATCAACAAAGAGGACCGAAAGAAATGGCTGAAATCACTGCAGCTCTAGTCCGAGAACTGCGCGAAAAGACCGGTGCCGGCATGATGGATTGCAAGAAGTCCCTGGTTGAATCCGATGGAGACATCCAGGAAGCAATCGACCAGCTGCGCAAGTCCGGCGCTGTAAAGGCCGCCAAGAAAGCTGGTCGCAGCACCAATGAAGGGCGTATCACCACGCTGCTGAACGACAATACCGCGGTACTCGTCGAGGTCCTGTGCGAGACCGATTTCGTCGCCAAGAACGAAGTCTTCGGCGAATTCTGCGACAACCTGGCGGCCGTCGCTGCCGGGCTCGACGGCGAAGGCTGCAAGACCGACGCGATCAAGGACCAGGTCAAGGACAAGCTGCCGGACCTGATCAATCAGATCGGTGAAAACATCCAGATCAGCCGCGTCATGCGCTGGGAAGCGCAGGGCAAATGCGAGTCCTACATCCACGCCGGCGGCAAAATCGCCGTGCTCGTCGATGTCGATGGCGAAGCGGATGAAGAATACCTCAAGAATCTGTGCATGCATGTTGCCGCGTACAACCCGCAATATATTTCGCCGGATGACGTGCCCGCCGAGGCCGTGGCAAAGGAAAAGGAAATCGCCGCCGCCACCCCGGAGCTCGCCGACAAGCCGGAGGATATGCTCGAAAAGATCCTCATCGGCAAGATCCAGAAGTGGTACAAGGATATCTGCCTGACCAGGCAAGCCTGGGTTCGCGACGACAAGCTCGCCGTGGAGAAGGTGAATCCGAAAGCGAAGATCTGCCGCTTCGCCCGCTGGCAGGTCGGCGAAGTCGCCGCCCAGTGATGCCCAAGGAGCCACCCGGCCGGGTGGCTCTTTTTTTTTGCCCGCGTGGCAGGGTTTTTCTGCGGCATCTATAAAACAGCGCCGTGCGAGGTTAGCTTGTCGATCCACGGGTCGCGCGATCGGCGCGGCAAAACAGGGGTTCATGCCTTGGCTGAAGCAGTTTTCAAGCGCATCCTCGTCAAGCTGAGCGGCGAAGCACTCAAGGGACCGCTGCCGTTTGGCGTCGACCCGGCGACTACCGAAGACGTTGCCAACCAGATCAAGCAACTGAAGGAGATGGGTGTACAGGTGGCCATGGTCATCGGGGGTGGCAATATCTTCCGGGGCATGGCCGCCAGCAGCCGCGGAATGGACCGCGTCAGTGCCGATTACATCGGCATGCTGGCCACCGTGATGAATGCCCTGGCCATGCAGGATGCGCTCGAGAAACTGGACGTTCCAACCCGTGTGCAGACCGCCATTGAAATGCGCGGCTTCGCCGAACCGTTCATTCGCCGCCGCGCCATCCGGCACCTTGAAAAGGGGCGCGTCGTGATCTTCGCGGCCGGTACCGGCTCACCGTATTTTACGACCGACACGACCGCGGCACTGCGCGCCAGCGAGGTCAGCGCCGACGCCATTCTCAAGGCTACCAAAGTCGATGGCGTCTACACGGCGGATCCCGCGACCCACCCGGACGCCAGGCGCTACGAGACGCTGACCTATCAGGAAGCGCTCGAAAAGCGGCTCAAGATCATGGACGCCAGCGCTTTCGCCTTGTGCATGGACAACGGCATCCCGATCATCGTCTGCAACTTCAATGACGCCGCCAACCTGCGGCGCATTGTCGGTGGCGATGCCAGCGCCGGGACACTGATCACCGGCTGAGCTGGCGCCAGGCTCGAATTGCCGTTTTTTCGCCATGGCCGCAATATTGATATTGATCCAGACGCCGAACAACACCGTAGGAGACCGACCATGATCGACTTTATCAAAAAATCCATGTTGACCGGCCTCGGACTCGCTTACATGACCAAGGAGAAGATTGCCGAGACCGCACGGGACCTGGCCGAGAGCGCCAAGCTCTCGGAAGAGGAGGGCCGCAAGCTGTACGATCATCTTCTCAACGAGTCCGCCAAGACCCGCAAGGACATCGAGGAAAAGATCAACGGCACCGTCAACGCCGCGATCGGCAAGCTGCCGACCAGCCGCAAGATCGACGACCTCGCGGCGCGTGTCGAGCAGCTCGAAAAAACAGTTGGCCGCGGCAGCGACGCTGACGAACCGGCGACGGAACGCAGCGACGTCATCACATTCAAGGGCGGACCGCTGACCTTGCAGGGCACACCTGTTGCCGTGGGCGATACTGCCCCGGCCTTCATCGCTATCAATCCGGCGCTGCAGCCGGTCAAGCTGTCCGACTACGCCGGCAAAGTTGTCGTCATCAGCTCCGTACCGTCGCTCGACACCCCGGTTTGCGAGCAGCAGACCCGGCGGTTCAACGAAGAGGCGGCCGACCTCGATGCCGTGATCTTGAGCATCAGCATGGATCTGCCGTTTGCCGCCAGCCGCTTCTGTGACACCCACGGCATCGACAAGGTGGTTACGCTCTCGGATTACCGGGACAAAGCGTTTGGTTACGCCTACGGGCTGTTGATCAAAGAGCTGCAGCTACTGGCCCGCGCCGTCTATGTCGTCGATACCGGGGGCAATGTCGCGCACGCCGAAATCGTCGGTGAAGTCACCGACCACCCCGACTACGACCAGGTGCTCGAGGTCATCGAGGGCCTGTAAGCGCGGCGAGGTCTTGCTTCGTGGTTTTGCCGTGTTGCCGTGGAACGGGCGGCTCGGCCGCGCCGATCTTTCCACGGAGGAAGTTTCTGTCGCTCAGCCGCTGCTGATCCGCACGCCGCGCTGATCGTCGGTGAGCGTCGCGGTGCGGCCACAACCACAGGTGGCCACGGCATCTTCAAATCGCAGCGACGCCCCACAGGTGCAGGCCCAGCCGATCTGACGCGCCGGAACGCCGACAACAATCGCGTGGTCCGGCACGTCATCGCGCACGACGGCACCCGCACCGATCATGGCGTAACGGCCGATGGTGGCACCGCAGATGATCGTGGCGTTGGCGCCGAGCGTCGCGCCGAGCTTTACGAGCGTCGGGCGAAATTCCTCCTTGCGCTCAATGAAGGCCCGCGGATTGTAGACGTTGGTAAAGACGCAGGACGGCCCGCAAAAGACATTGTCTTCCAGGGTCACCCCCTTGTACACCGAAACGTTGTTTTGCAGCTTGCAACCGTCACCAATCACAACATCCGGTCCGACGCTGACATTCTGGCCGACGACGCATTCCCGACCAAGCCGGCTGTGATGCAGGATATGGCTGAAATGCCAGATCTTCGAGCCCTCACCGATGGTGACGTTGTC
>JASLZG010000017.1:15835-19037 GCA_030754995.1 Lentisphaeria bacterium | reverse complement strand
AGGACGATGGGTGGACGAAATAGGACGGCGTCTGCGGCGCGGTGGCGTGCGGCGACAGAGAATCCTCGGCAGCTTGCAGCACTTTCAGCACCCGCAGGCCCTCGGCCCCGTCCGAACGCGGCTGCTGCCGGGTGCGGACGCACTCTGCAAAGTGCGCCAGTTCGGTCCGCAACGGTTCTCCGCCCGGCACCGGTACAACTTCATAATCCGACTTCTGCGCGATTGGCGTTTTCCCGTCTATCCATTCAATCTTGTGCCGGTGCAGATGCAGTTTCTCGTCACTGACATCATCGAAGACAACCATCCCTTCGGAGCCGACGACGATGAGCTTCTGCTCCTTGTAGGGATGCAGCCAGCTCACAAAGATATGGCCCTTGACGCCGTTGCGGAATTCAAGCGTCGTCATCGTCGTGTCGTAAATGTTGTGACTGATGTAGCCGCCGCCGAAAGCCGAAACCCGCACCGGTTCCTCCTCCAGCAGCATTAGCATGATCGAGATGTCGTGCGGCGCAAAGCTCCACAGGATATTCTCTTCTGTCCGGAGTTTGCCGATGTTGAGCCGGTTCGAGTAGATGTAAAAGATCTTGCCGAGGGCCCCCTCGGCGATCATGCTTTTGAGTTTCTCAACCGCCGGATGATACTGCAGGATATGCCCGACCATGAGAATTCGTTCATTGGCGGCGGCCAGCTCAACGAGCCGCCGCCCCTCATCGACAGTCAATGCCAGGGGCTTTTCGACGAACACGTCCTTACCGGCGCGGATTGCGGCATCGGCGAGATGGTAGTGGGTGGCTGCGGGTGTGGCGATGACGATCGCCTTGACATCCGGCGACTGCAGCAACTCCTCGCAGTTGGCCGTGAAGTTGATGTCCGGAAACTGCGACTGCCATTGACCAAGCGTCTCGGCATTGGAGTCACATGCGGCGTGGAGCAGGCCGAGCTCGTGAAGATTGCGCAGGATGTTCTTGCCCCAGTATCCCAGGCCGATCAGGCCTGTAAAAGGGCGTATACTGGTATCTGCCATGATTCAACCGGTGTTGCGTTTCTGTTGCAGAACTTCCCCGAGCAGACGTTCGAAAGTGACAACGTAGTCGCTGAAGGCATGCTGCTCGGCCGTCCCGCGAGCCGCGGTGCCGAGGCGCCCGCGCAGTGCCGGATCGGCGGCCAGTTGCCCGATGGCATCGTCCCACTGCCCATCGATTCTCTCGCCGACAACCGGAAGAACATAACCGTTGCCGCCGTCATTCACCAGTTCATTGGTGCCGCAACGGTCGCTGACAATCACCGGCAGCCCGCAGCTCATTGCCTCGAGCACGACGTTGGCGCCGGCATCGAAAAAGGAGGGATGCACCAGCGCATCCGCCGCCTGATAGCACCGCTCCATGGCGTCGGAGACACCGGCATAGTGCAGCAGCGGGGAGTTGAACGCGGGCCGTCTCCTGCCGACAACGACCAGCCGGGCGGTTTGCGGAGTCCGCATTTCGAGAACGCGGCAAAGCAGGGCCAGGTTCTTGAGGCGCAGATTGTGGGCGACGAAAAGCAGGACAACAGCGTCGTCATCAACCTGCCACTCAGCGCGTTGGGCGCGGCGCAGACCTTCGTCGGCGAGCGGCCGGAAGCGTTGGACATCGACACCGTTATACATGACCGTGACGGCCTCCGCCGCGGCACCGGCGGCTTGTGCCTGGGACGCCACGAACTGCGAATTGGCGATGAACCGCGCCCCCGGCCGCGCGAGCATTGCCGTCTCCTGCTCGATCAGGGCGCGGTGCTTCGGCTGGCGGTTGCTGATCTGCTTCCAGGCCCGGGCCAGCCCGCCGTACGAATCGAGGCTGTAGCGCATGAATTCGCTGTGTATACCGCCGCCCATGCGGTGAATGTCGGCGGCGTGATGAAAGCCCCAGTCGACGGTGATGTCCGGGGCCACGTCGGCGATGACGGTGTCGATGCGGTCGAGCCCGATATGCGTCGTGATCCCGGTGATCCCGCCGGCGTCCGCGGCCACGACGTGTACCTCGTAACCACGCTGGGCGAGCGCCGTGCACAGGTTGACGGCGTAATTCTCCGCACCGCTGCCCAGCGGTTCGAAGTGCTCGACAAAAAACAGCAGTCGCGCAACTTGCGTAGTTGAGGTCATTCGCCCTTGAATTCGGCGACCAGTGACGTGACTGACTGCTTGGCATCGCCAAACAGCATGCGCGTATTGTCCTTGAAAAACAGGGGATTCTCGATCTGTGCAAACCCGGCGTTGAGCGACCGCTTCAGGACGATGCAGGTCCTGGCACGGTCGACGTCGATCGTCGGCATGCCGTAGATCGGGCTGGACTCGTCCTCGCGCGCCGCCGGGTTGACGACGTCGTTGGCGCCGATGATCAGAGCGACGTCGACAGTTTCCATGATCGGATTGATGTCTTCCGGCTCGACCAGCTGGTCGTACGGCACGTTGGCTTCCGCCAGCAGTACGTTCATGTGTCCCGGCATGCGTCCGGCTACCGGGTGGATGGCGAAACTTACCTCGCAGCCGTTCTTCTCGAGCTGCTGGGCAAGCTCATAGACGGCGTGCTGTGCCTGTGCCACCGCCATGCCGTATCCCGGCACGAAAATCACTGACTGGGCGGCCTCGATGACGTAATAGACGTCACTGGCAACGATCGGTTTCGCTTCGCCCTGGACGCCGTCGCCGCCGCCGCTCGATGTACTGGCCGAGCCGAAACCGCTGAACAGCACGTTGGCCAGTGACCGGTTCATCGCCTTGCACATGATGTTGGTTAGGATCAGACCGCTGGCACCGACAAGGGCACCCGAGACAATCAGCACGTTGTTGAGGATGACAAAGCCCGCGGCGCAGGCCGCCAGCCCCGAGTAACTGTTGAGCAACGCGATCACCACCGGCATGTCGGCGCCGCCGATCGGAATGACCGCCATGATCCCGAGAACAAACGACAGCGCGACAATAGCGATGAAGATTCCGTAGCGGGAGTTGCCCAGGGTGCTGCCGCCGTCGGCAAAACAGCAGATGGCCCCGAGAACGATGGCGGCAATCACCAGGACCGCATTGACGGCCTGCTGACCGCCAAAGAGAATCGGCTTGCTGGTGATACGCTCGGCCAGCTTGCCGTAGGCTATCAGGCTGCCGGTAAAGGTGATGCCGCCAATCAGCGCCGCCAGCGCGATGGCGACCAGTGTTGCGGGTGAATGGCCA
>JASLZG010000017.1:0-15825 GCA_030754995.1 Lentisphaeria bacterium | reverse complement strand
CCATGGCCCGGATGGAACTCCGCCCAACCCACCAGCAGACTGGCGATGCCGCCGAAACCGTTGAAGATCGCCACCATCTCCGGCATCCCGGTCATCGCCACGGTGCGTGCCGCTATTACCCCGATGGCGCCACCCACGACAATGCCGACGACAATCCATTGGTAGGCGACGATGTCGCGGCTGAACAATGTCACGACAACCGCCAGCAGCATGCCGATCGAGGAAATCTGATTGCCCCGCCGGGCGGTCGCCGGCGATCCGAGCATCTTAAGGCCGCAGATAAACAGGATTGCAGCTGCGACATAGCAGATATTGATGACTAACACACTGTTCATGAATTGTCGTCCTTCTTGCGGAACATTGCCAGCATGCGGTCGGTGACGAGATAGCCGCCGAAGACGTTGATCGCCGCGAAGGCGACGGCCAGGGTGCCCAGGATGGTCGTCACCTTCTCGTTGCCGCTGCCGGCCGACAGCAGGGCACCGACGATGGTGATGCCGGAAATGGCATTCGACCCGGACATCAGCGGCGTGTGCAGCGTCGAGGGCACTTTGGCGATCAGTTCAAAACCGAGAAAGATCGACAGCACCAGGATGAACAGCAGCAGCACCGGCAACGGCACCGTGTTGACTGGCGGTGATGTCAAAGACAGGACAATCATGAGGTTTCCTCCAAAACAGCCTTGACGCGATCGTTGACGATTTGCCCGGCATTGGTGATCAGGCAGCCCTGGATGATTTCGTCCTCGAGATCGAGGTTGAAGACCTTCGCCTCCTCGTCCCAGAACTCGTCAATCATGGCATAGAGATTGCCCGAATACATCTGGCTGGCGTGGTACGCGACCCGCGCCGGCAGGTTACCCAGGCCAACGATGCGCACACCGTTGACGCTGACTTCTTCGTTCAGCTTCGAACCTTCGACGTTGCCGCCGGTTTCCACCGCCATATCGACAATAACGCTGCCGGGGCGCATGCCGGCAATCATGTCGCTGGTCAGGATGAGCGGCGCCTTGCGCCCGAAAACCTTGGCCGTGGTAATCACTACGTCGGAGTTGGCACAAACCTTGGCGGTGCCCTGGCGCTGCAGCTCGAGCTGCTCGTCGGTCAATGCCTTGGCATAGCCGTCCTTGGTCGATTCCGTTTTGCCCAGGTCGATACGCACAACCTTGGCGTTGAGCGATTCGATCTGCTCCGCTGCCTCCGGGCGGGTGTCCATGGCCTCGACGCGGGCCCCGAGGCGCTTGGCCGTGGCGATGGCCTGCAGGCCGGCGACCCCGGCGCCGATGACGAAGACCCGGCTGGGAGTGATCGTGCCGGCCGGTGTCATCATCATCGGGAAAACGCGATCCAGCCGTTCAGCCGCGACGATGACGGTGACGTAGCCGGCGAGATTGCTCTGGGAACTGATGGCGTCCATTTTCTGGGCGCGCGTCGTGCGCGGCAGCATCTCCATGCTGATCGTGCGGACATTCTGCGCCGCCAGCTTGCGGATGACCTCGGTCTCGGTGAACGGATCGAGAAAGCTGACGTGGACAGTGTCCTTCTGCAGCCAGCCGATCTCTTCGTCGGTAGGGTGGCCGACGCGCAACACGATGTCGGCACCGGCCATGAGCGCCTGGCGACCGCTTACGACCTCGGCGCCGGCCTGCTTGTACTGGTCATCGCCAACGTCTATCGTAGCGCCCAGGCCGGCTTCCACCTGCAACTCGGCGCCTTTATCGACCAGGCGCTGAACCGTCGCGGGAAGCAGGGCGACACGGTGTTCGCCGGCCGCTGTTTCTTTGGGTATAGCAATTCGCACAAGTGCGTCCAGTGAGGCGTATGAAGGTTGTGGATTCAACGGGGAATTACGTTCGGGCTAATGTAGGTCCGCGCCGGGCGAAATCAAGACCGGCGATCCGCTGTTAGCGGGCTTTTTACCGGTAAGACATGCTGTTTTGTTATCAAGAAAGCAGGCCTGTGAACAATGATCGAGCTGCACCGCGTAGAAAAATACGACCGCGCGTCGATTCGGGCGGCACTCGCTGCGGCGCTGGCGCCGGCCGGTGGTTTCGCCGGTCTGCTCGCCGGCCGCGAGCGGATCGTCCTGAAGCCGAATTTCATTATCCCCGAACGCGCCGACAGGTGTGCCACGACGCATCCCGATGTGTACATGACAGTCGCGGCGATGCTGCTGGAGCTCGGCAAGTCGGTCTCCATCGCCGACTCCCCGGCGTTCGGAACGGCGTGCCAGGCGATCAAGCTGCATCGGGTGCAGGACGAATGCCGGGACCTCGGCATCGACGTGTTCACCTTCCGCCAGCCGCAGGCGTTCGACGGGCCCGCCGGTCAGTCGCGGTACAAGACGCTGACAATCGCCGGCGAGCTCGACCGCTTCGATGCCCTGATCAACTTGCCCAAGCTCAAGGTGCATCAGCAGTTCGTGGTCACCGGGGCCACCAAGAATCTGTATGGCTGCGTCACTGGCAACCGCAAATTTTTTCGTCACAATGTCTGCGCCAATGACCCGGTGCGGTTCGCCCAGATGATCGTCGCGAATGCCCGCCGCGCGGCGCCGGTGCTGAACATCGGCGACGGCATCATGGCGATGCACGTCAAGGGGCCGCGCGGCGGCGAGCCTTACCCGTTGCAGCGCCTGATAGTCAGCGATGACTTCCTCGCCCTCGACTGGCTGTTCTGCCGGTTGATCGATCAGGACCCGATGGCGACGCCATTGTTCGAAGCCCTTGGCGCAGCAGCATGCGAGCGCCTCGCCGCCGATTGCCGTGCGGTGTTGGCCGGCGCGGCATTCGGGGTGGCGCCGGAATTCATGCCGTCGTACCGCACCGACATCAGTTTCCGGCCGCAGCATATCCTGCGCAGCGCCTGGCGTTCGTTGATGTTCCGGTTGCACCGGGCGTGACTGGCCAGAATCTGTATTCTGCACCCCTCCCGGAGGCGCCCCAACTGTACGGCCGTATTACCAACTCCCGTCCGGGCAGGCAGAGCAACCGCGGCATATTCACCTTTTCACCGCCCGGTCACGGCGTTTTCTCTTTCATCCGCACGTTGGCCTTGATGAAGGGCGGGGTGACCTTGAGGACGCGGCAGTCCTTGGCATTGGAGAACTCGACCTTAATGTGCATGGGGACCTGGTCGGCGCTGCGTACGTCCGACAGGTCGATATAGGGTTGTACCGAGGCGCGCAGCAGCACATCGAGCGTCGATGTCGGCCCTTCGATGAGAACCTTGATTTTCGCATCGGGCGGATCCAGCGCCGTTACCTCGAAGGGGCTGTCGATCGCATGCAGGATATGGACCTTGAGTTTGTCGAACTCCTTCGTTTCCAGCCGCCGGTAGAGGCTCACCTCGACAGTCACTTTCGCCGGGTTCACGGTGATTTGCGGCGGCGGCACCAGGGCGACCTCATCTTCGAAATCACGAGTTATTTCAGGGCTTAACTGGATCGGCTCCGTTTCGATTTCGGTGATTTGTTTGAGCAGGTGTTTCGGCCCGGAGATATTGGCGGTGACCGGCAGGATACGGACGTTGCGGGCGAACTGCCTGGCCAGCTCGCCTTCGAACTTAACGGCGATCGGCCGCTCGGCGTCCTCGAGGTGATCGATCATCACGTCGATGGTCGACGGTTCAATCTCGACCAGGCTGATGCCGGCAGGCAGCACGACGTTGGGCGAGCGCAATTCGATATTGTGGCGCCGGTCACTGATCTCCACCACATGCGCCTTGACGTGGATCTCGGCCGTGGAGACGTTGGGAACCCGGCGCCTGGAGCCCCGCACGGTGACGCGCACACGCGGCGGCTTCTGGTCGAGCATGATCAGGTCGGGCGACGTTGTGACGTGCACGTTGACGTTGACGTCCCGGAGGGTCGAGTTTACCTGCAACTGCTGGTGCACCGTCATCCAGATGATGCCGGCCATGAAGACCGCCACCAGTTTCCGGCCCCAGTCGCGCTTGATGAATTCAGGCAGTTGCATCGCTTTATTCCGTTGAGGGCTCGGTGTCGTCCGGATTCTCCGGGTTGGCCACGACGTCCTTGACCTTGTCGACGCCTTTGCTCAAAAGGCCCTTCGTGCTGCGGCGACCCTTGACCAGGTAGTTGGTCAGGTGGCGACGCAGCCGGTCGGTTTCGACATTCTGCACCAACCGGCCCATGTGCGCCAGACCGACGGACCGCGTTTCCTCCGAAACAACAATCACGACGGCATCGGTTTCCTCGGTAATGCCGACGCCGGCGCGATGGCGGGTGCCGAGTTCGTGGCTCAACTGCGAGTGGGTCAGCGGCAGGAAGCAGCCGGCGGCAACAATATTGGCGTTGCGGATGACTACGGCGCCGTCGTGCAGCGGGGTGTTCGGATAGAAGATGGTCGACAGCAGTTCGGGCGTCAGCCGGGCATCTATGCGGGTCCCGCCCTCGACGATCTGGCGCATGCCGATGTCACGTTCGACGACGATCAGGGCGCCAATGCCTTTCTTCGACAAATGGAAGGCAGCGTCGGTGAGCGCATCGACAATTTCCGTCCGCCGGTCGTCGCTGCGCCACAGCCGATACGGGTTGCTGCCGATCTCCGCAAAGGCCCGCCGCAGCTCGGGATGAAAGACAATGATCAGTCCGAACGCCAGCAGCGCCGGCAGTTTCTCCAGCAGCCACCGCAATTCCTCGAGCTGCAGTGTCTTTGCGAGAAACCAGCCGACGAAGATGATAATGACGATACCGACCAGGGCAACTTCTGCACGCGTGCCCCGAAAAAAGAGCAGCGCGATGTACAGAAGCATCGACAGCAGCCCGATCTGGATGATCATCTGCAGCTGGCTTTGGACTTCAGGCCACTTGGGCATCAAGTAGTCGAGCATGTACCCGTATCGCTCCGGAGTTCTGGTTGACGACCGCGTCGAGGCGACGGCATCACAGTATCATAATGTACCCGGGATGCCGGCTTGTCAATGATACAGGTCAACCGACCGGTAGAATAATCTCGATCGTCGTGCCGGTGTCGGGCGACGAATTGCAACTGATCTCGCCGCCGTGGTTGTCGACAATCTGCTTGGCAATCGTGGCACCGAGGCCGTTGCGGTCGCCGCAGGTGTAGAACGCGTCGAACAGGTGCTCACTGGTCTCGGCGTCGAGGCCGCGACCGGAATCGGTGACGGCGAGATGGATGCGGCTTTCGTCGTCGAGATAGGCGGCGGTTATACTGATGTCACGCTGCCCGCTGTCACCAGCAGCGACTGCACCGGCGGCGTTTCTCAGCAGTTCACGCAGGGCGCGCACGATCATCGGGCCGTCGCAATCGATAATGACGCGGGGCGCGACAGTGCTGCTGAGATGGACGCCGGCATCGTCGATGACCTGGCGCTCGCCCTCGATTGCCTGGGAGACCAGCTCGGCGACCGAATGCCGCATGCGGCTCGGCTTCCCGGCGTGTCCGCTGCAATAACTTTCGATTCCTTCGGTCAGCGCCAGGGCTTCTTCGATCCTTGCCTGCACGTCCCGGTACAAGTTGTTCATTGCGGAGTCCGCAGACGTCTCGCCGGCGTCTTTAAGCTGGTCACGGGTTGCCTGCAGGCTGTCGACAACACGACGCACCGCGGTGCCCACCGCCCTGACGACGCCGTGGTTGCTGCTCTGATGCAGGAGGAAGGCGATTTTCAGCACGTCGCGGGCGGATTCGGACAGAATCTCGAGAAATGGATTCAGTTGTTCGTACGGAAACTCGATCGACTTGCGTGGGATGAACACGAAGCCGTCGAACTCGCCGGCCGGCAGGGGAAGGTACGCCGATCCGTCTTTCTCGTCGGTAACCGGTTGGCTATTGTGGTCGCTGCCGAGCTTGCGGACGAGTTTTTCGTCGCGGCTGCTGGCGACGGCGCAGATTTCGACCTGGTCGTCGATGCGGCGGCCCATGATACCGGACTCGGTATCGAGAAAAGCGAGAAACGCATCGAGCACGGTGCGGTACGTGTCGTTCAGGCTGGTGTACTTGCTGTGGGTCAGAAAGGAGTTCTCGCGCAACAGCCGGTTGGTCAGGATGAGCCGGTCTTTCTCGCGGCGATTGATGTTCCAGTTTTCCGTCATCGCAAATGCCAGCTGCCGGATTTCCTCGGGATGAAACGGTTTCTTGAGGTACAGCAGCTTCTCGGGGTCACCGACATGCTCAACAATCTCCTGCTGTTCGTAGTCGGCATAAGCAGTCATGATGACGATCTGAATTTCCTTGTCGATGCTGCGGACGCGCTGGGCAGTTTCAAGCCCGTTCCAACCCGGTGGCATGCGCATATCGAGAAACATCAAGGCGTAAGGTTCGTTGCGCGTAAACGAATCCTTGACCATCTCGTAGGCGCTCTTACCCTGGTCGGCGGCATCGATCTCGTACGTCACCCGCTGGCCGTTGTCGGCAGGATCCTTGTCGGGGGATATGCGGTTCCTGATCTGCTGAATCAGCGAGCTTGTCTCGGACTTGGAGTCACTGTGGCTGAGCAGCCGCGAGAGCTGCTTGCGCAGGTCCTCCCGATCGTCGACGATGAGAATTCTCCGGTTCATTTTCATAGGTCGAAAGCCTGTCCTGTACGGTCGTCGAAATCCAGCTGCGAGCAGCCGCGGCACAGGCCCCTGCCGTACCTTGTTGATCTGAACCTGATAGTGTAGGAAGAAGTCATGCGTTGTGCAAATATATCGTGAATGTTGCGCCTTGATTCAATTCCGCTGTGACTTCGACGCGGCCACCGATCTCCCCGATCGCCTGTTTGCAGTAATGCAGACCGACGCCACTGCCGGCGGTTCTGGTAGTGAACCCGTAGTCGAAAATCTTTGGCAGAGCGGCAGCGTCGATACCGACGCCGTTGTCGCGCACGCGGGCAAGGACATGTCCTTCCTCCATGCTGGTGGACAGCCAGATGTGGCGGTCGCGGTTCTCCACAGGCACCAATGCATGGATCGCGTTGCGCACCAGGTTGGTGAAAACCTGGACCAGGACGGCGCCGTCAATCAGCAATTCGTCGGTCTCCTCAAACTCTCGATGCAGTTGAATGGCATCGCGTCGCAGGGCTACCGCCATGAGCGTGGCGGCATTTTCCATGGCGATAGTGACCGGCTGCCGCTCGCGGCGGCCGAAGCCTTTCCCGAGCTGGCGGTGGATATCGAGGATCTCGCTGACATGCTGCAGTTGCAAGTACAGATCTTCGAGGGTGCCGCTGATCTGCTTCAGTTGCTTGCGATGGTCGTTGAGCAGGGCATTGATCGATTTAAGCAGGTGCCGGCCGCTTTCGTCCCGCCCCAGGAATTCCGCGATGTCGCCGGTTGCCGCGTGATCGCACAGCGTCGGCAGCAACTCGCCGAGAATCAGGTCGATACCTTCCAGTACGCTGCTGTCATTGATCGTCTCGTGCATCGTCAACTGGCTGACCGTGACGATATTCCCGATATTATGCAGGGCGCCGGACTGCAATTCGATGAGCGCCTGCTGGTCACGGGCGCCAGCCCCTTGACCCGGTGATTTTTCCTGTTGATTCGGAGCCACGGCTGTTGCCGGTTAAAGATTCAGCTCTCCTGATCAAGCAATGCGATATGCGGGAGATTCCGGTAATACTCGTTGTAGTCGAGGCCGTAGCCGACAACAAATTTATCGGCTATTTCGAAGCCTGTGAAATCGGGCACGACCTGGCGTGCCACACCGATATTCTTGTCAAGCAGGACGCAGGTTTTCAAATCCACCGGTTGCATGCCGCGAAATTCGTCGAGAATCACTGCCAGGGTCTGCCCGGTGTCGATGATGTCGTCGACCACCAGCACGCTGCGGCCCTTGATGTCCAGTTTCAACTGCGACAGGATGTTGACCTGATTGGTATTACGCGTCCCAATGTACGATGACACGGAAATCGTGTCAAGATGCAGGGGAATCGAAATCTTGCGCACCAGGTCCGCGGCAAAGATTATGGCGCCGTTGGAAATCATCACGATTGTCAGATGCTTGCCGGCGAACGCTGCGTCGATCTCAGCCGCCAGCTCGCGAACACGGGCCTGGATGTCCTGTGCGGAGATCAGGATTTCGTGGTTTGCGTGTCGCATGCGGTACCATTGCGTCGGTGGTGGTTTTCGCTAATATTAACGATCTATTTACCCTGACAACTCCAATCCCCGCTGCGTGCCCCCATACAGCGCGCCTGTACATCGCCCATGAACCGCACCGTCTATCTCGACAACGCCGCCGCCACCGTGCCTTTCCCGGCGGTCCTGCAGGAATGGTCGCAGATTTCCGTCGACGACTGTGTCAATCCGAGTTCACCGCATCGGCTCAGTTATGAGTTGCAGCGGCAGTTGACGACCGCCGCTGCCGGGCTGGCGGCATTGGTCACCGGCAGTGACGAGACCGGGGTGCGGGTGATCTGGACCAGTGGCGGGACGGAAGCGAATAACCTGGCGATCCTCGGTTTCGCCGGCGCCCGCTCGGGGCCGCTGCGGATTGTCTCGACACGCACGGAACACGCGTCGGTGCTGGCGCCGCTCGAACACCTCCAGGGCCAGGGCGCCAAGCTGCAGTTGGCGGATGTCCATGGCTCCGGCCGCCTCGACCTCGAGCATCTGGCGGCCTGTCTCGATGGCGGCGCCGACCTGGTAAGCATCTGCCACGTTCAGAACGAAACCGGTGCGATCCAGGATCTGGTGGCAGTTCGCGAACTGATCGACCGCCACGCACCTGGGGCGCGCCTGCAGGTCGACGCGATGCAGTCGTTCGGCAAGATCGACATCGATTGGCAAGCCGCCCGCATCGACATGCTCAGCCTGTCCGGCCACAAAATCCACGGACCGGGGGGCCAGGGCGCTTTGATCATCCGGGACGGTGTCGAGCTGCGACCGATACTGTTCGGCGGCGGGCAGCAGGACAATCTGCGGTCCGGCAGCCTTGACGGTGCCGGCATTCGCCTGCTGTGCCTGGCGGCATCTCAGATCGTCGCGGCACGGCCGCAGGCGCAGGCCCGCGTCGCGGAGCTCAACGGGCGGTTGCGATCGGGCCTGGAGGGACTCACCCCAGCCGTTCGATTCATCTCGGCCGAGGACGATTCGCCGTACATCCTTTCCTTCACCCTGCCCGGATATCAGGGGGCGGTCCTGGCACGAATGCTCAGCGAGCGTGGGATTCACATCGGCACGGGCAGCGCCTGCGCCGCCGAATCGAAAACGCCGAGCCGGGTGCTGACCGCAATGGGACTTACCGGCGACGAAGCGTACGGCGCGCTGCGTATCAGCTTTTGCCCCGAGAACAGCGAGGCCGATATCGATGACCTGCTGGACGCACTCACGGCGGTGCTGGCGGAATATTGACGGAACGAACCAGGAGCGCCTGGGCGAAGCGCTTCCAATACGCCGTAAATGACCAGTGCGGCGGCGCTGTCCGTCTTGAACTACTCGTCGAGCTCGTCGTAGATGTTCGCGAAGAACTGGAGCGTGTCGCGGATCGCGGTCTGCCAGTAAGCCCAGTCGTGGCCGCCTTCGCCCTCCCCGTAGACATGCTCGATACCGGTTTCTTTGAGTTGTTCGTGGAGGAAGCGATTGTTTTCGAGCAACGGATCTTCGGTACCGCAGTCGAACCGGAGCGGCGGCAGTTGGTTCCGGTTGGTCTTCAGCCAGTGCAGGGCGCTCGCTTCGTTGATATCGATGTCGCCGAACATCGGGATCGGTTCTTCGAGGAACTTCGGGAATTGCGACAGATCGGTGATGGCCGAATGGGTCGAGATACCGCTGAACCACTCGGCGTACTTGGCACCGATGCGCATGGCGCCATAGCCGCCCATCGACATGCCGGCGATGAATGCCGGACCGCCGCTGTCGATCTCCGGGATCGCTTCGCGGATGGCGTACGGCACTTCCTCGACGATCCACTGCTCGTAGTCGGCATCGCTGTGCTTGAGGTAGCCCGTGCTGTCGCCCCACAGCCCGTCGGAAGGCATGGCGATGATCATCGGACAGATTGCCTCCTCATCGATCATTTCCGCCGCCGTCAGATGTACAGCGCCCTGGTAGGCCCACGACCAGTGGCTGCCGTAGGCGCCGTGGAGCAGAAGGACCAGGGGCGTGTCCTCATTGATGTCCTCGTCGTCGGGCCGATAGACGCACATGTCGACACGCCGTCCAATGGCTTCACTTTTCACGGTGACAAACCTTAGCCCGTCGACCTCGAGTTCGGGGTCGGACAGCTCCACCGTGCGAAAGTAGGAATCGTCAATTGTGCTCATGCGCGGAACTCCATGATGTCGGCAATGCGGTGGCGGTGCCAGCGGCCGGCACGCCGTTTTGTTTTTCGTGGTTGTCACAGTATACTACCGACATCGACTCCCGTCTCGCCCAATCACAATTGGTATTTACATGCGTATTTTGGTGTTAAACGGCCCCAACCTGCAATTGCTCGGCAAGCGACAACCCGCTGTTTACGGCCACCAGACGCTGGCTTCAATCAACGACGGGCTCGAGGCAATCGCCGGGGAATTGCAGATCTCGATCGATTTTCGCCAGAGCAACCACGAGGGGGAGCTGGTGGACTGGATCGGTGAGGCGGCGAATGAATTTGACGGGATCGTCATCAACCCGGCGGCGTACACGCACACCAGTGCCGCCTTGCACGACGCCCTGGCCGGCGCCGCGCTGCCGGCAATCGAGGTCCACATCAGCAATGTCCACGCACGCGAGGAATTCCGGCATCGATCCTTCACCGCGTCCGCCTGTACAGGGCAGATCTGCGGCCTTGGAACGAACGGCTATGAGTGGGCGCTGCGGGCACTGCACCGGCATTTGTCAGAATCCGAGACATGAGAGAGAGATAGCTTTTTGAGGACTCATGATGGACATAAAGGAAATTACCAAGATCGTCGAATTGATGGCCAAGCATGACTTGACCGAAATCGATATCCAGGCGGAAAACAACACGCTGACCATCAAGCGCGAGCGGCCCGGTACTGCCGACCAGGCGCCGACGGTGATCACGCAGATGGCGCCGGTGGACGCCGGCAATATTGTCCCAGTTCCGCCGGCCGAGGACGATGCCGGCCACACCATCGTCTCGCCGATCGTCGGTACGTTCTATGCCGCCCCCTCGCCCGATGCCGGCATCTTCGTCAACGTCGGCGATGAAGTCTCCGCGGACACGGTCGTGTGCATCGTCGAGGCCATGAAAGTGATGAACGAAATCACTGCCGACGTCAGCGGCGTCGTCAAGAAAGTGCTGGTGGAAAACGGGCATCCCGTCGAGTTCGGTGAGCCACTATTCGTCATCGAGGCATAACACCCGTCTCGGGACGTCCGCCATGTTTAACAAGATCCTCATTGCCAATCGCGGCGAAATCGCGCTGCGCATCATCCGCGCCTGCAAGGAATTGAATATCCGCACAGTCGTCGTCTACTCACAGGCGGACGAGGACACACTGGCCGTGCAGCTCGCGGATGAGCACGTCTGTATCGGCCCCGCCGCCAGCAGCGATAGCTACCTGCGTATCGACCGCATCATCAGTGCGGCCGAGATCTGCGATGTCGATGCCATCCATCCCGGCTACGGGTTCCTGGCCGAAAACGCGCGGTTCGCGGAAATCTGCAACAGTTGCCAGATCAAATTCATCGGTCCCGACGCCGCCGCGATCACTGCGATCGGCGACAAGGCCATCGCCCGCGACACCATGAAAGCTGCCGGCGTGCCCGTCACCCCCGGCAGTGACGGCATTGTCGACGACGAAAAAGCAGCGTTGACCATTGCCCGCGATCTCGGATACCCCGTGATCATCAAGGCAACAGCCGGCGGCGGCGGCTGCGGTATCCGTGTCGCCCACAACGATGCCAGTCTCGTGCAGAGTTTTCACGCCTGCCGCCAGGAAGCCGAGAATGCCTTCGGCAACGACGGGATTTACATCGAGAAATTCATCGAGAAGATGCGGCACATCGAGATCCAGATACTGGCCGACGAACACGGCAACGTCGTACATCTCGGCGAACGTGACTGCAGCATCCAGCGCCGGCGCCAGAAACTCATCGAGGAATCGCCGTCACCGGCGCTCGACGACAAGCTGCGCAAAGCCATGGGCAAAGCCGCAGTGGCGGCGGCGGTAACCTCGAACTACACGAACGCTGGCACTGTCGAGTTCATCCTCACCGAGGATGACCAATTCTATTTCATGGAGATGAACACGCGCATCCAGGTCGAGCATCCGGTCACCGAAGAGGTCACCGGCATCGATTTGATCCGTGAGCAGATCCGCATTGCCGCCGGCGAGGAACTCGGCTACAGCCAGAACGACATCAAGATGCAGGGGCACGCCATCGAGGTGCGGATCAACGCCGAGGCGCCCGATCGCAATTTCACGCCCTGTCCCGGAACCGTCACGTTCTATCACGCCCCCGGCGGCAGCGGTGTCCGCATCGATTCGCACGTGTACAGCGGTTACACCATCCCGCCGCATTACGACAGCATGATCGGCAAGCTGATCGTCCACGGCCGTGACCGCCAGGAGTGCATCAAGCGTTGCCAGCGCGCCCTGAGCGAGTACCTCATCGAGGGCATCGACACGACCATCCCCTTCGCCGTGCAGATCCTCTACAAGAAAGATTTCATCAACGGCCTCTACAACACCGATTTCGTCGAACAAATGCTCGCCGACGGGGTTTGAGCCGTTACCGCATTTACTGCGAATAAGCAAACGGAGAAACAACATGACCAAGCGTAAATCAACACGACAGGAACCTACTGAAATGACTGAAGACACCGGCGTCGGCACGATACAAATTTCCGAGAACGTCATCGCCGCCGTCGTCCGGCGCTACTCCCTGTCCGTGCCCGGCGTCGCCCGGCTGGCGGGACAGAGCTTTGTCGGCGGCCTGGCGGACATGTTCGGCAAACGCATCAACGACAAGAGCATCGTTGTCGAACTCGCTGATGAACGCGTCAACCTGACCGTTCACATCATCATTAAGTTCGGCGAACACGTCCCGACGGTCGCCACACACGTCCAGGATATCTGTCGCAAATACGTCGAGGAGCTCACCGGCCAGCACGTCGGGCGCATCGACATTGTCGTAACCAATCTGGCCGGCGCCGACGGCGAGGATGACGACGAATTCGAGGATGAGGAGTGAGGCGGATCTTGCCGTCCTCTTGAGCCCGTCATCTTTCCGTGGCCCGGCGGTGTCTGCAACTTGCCGCCGGCCAGAACAGGTGTGGCCAGGTGTTGCCGTCCCGCACCCCTGCCGGTTGTATTGGCAATCACCCCGGCATTCCGACGCGGTAAATCGAAAGAGGCAGAACTGGTATCGACAGCGACAACGTCGACAAGGTCGCAAAGAAAATCGAGGGATATTCGTACCCGATGAACAACGGAACCGGGGGCGTCCACAGGGCCGTTAAATGACTGAACAACGCGACATTTACGTTTGTACGCGCTGCGGCAACTGCTGCAAGTGGCCGGGGCAGGTCAAGCTCACCGATGTGGACATCGCAGCGATGGCCGGGTATCTGGACATCGCCGTCGACGAGTTCGTCGAGACCCGCACCCGGCTGCGTGACGACCGCCAGGGCCTTTCGCTGACTGACAACCAGGACGGCCACTGCGTTTTCTTCGAGGAACCGGATGTCTGCCAAGTCCACGCTGCGCGCCCTGAGCAATGCCGCCGGTTCCCGACACACTGGAACTTTCCCGATTTCGAAGCAGAATGCGATGCGATCAAACTGCGGCTGGCAATCACGCGCAGGTAACGGGACCCGCCATCCCCTTCATCAACCAGGTCCTGCTCGGCGGCCTGGCGGCAGCGTCGCTCCCGGTGCCCATCCATTTGCTGCGTCGCGAGGCGTCCGCCGGCGCGCCGGCCCGCGATCGTTCACCCTGCTCCCAGGACCTTCCGCGTTGCCGTGATGACATCATCCACGTCCGCATCCGACAGCGCCGGCGAAAGCGGCAGGCTGACGGTCTGACGACCAATGCGCCGAGCGGCTGGACAGGCGTCCGGGTGCCAACTGAAACGCTCCTGATAATACGGATGCTCCGGGATGCTCAGGTAGTGCACGCCGATGCCGATGTTCTCCGCCGTCATGCCGTCGAGAAAGGCGTCACGCGAAATGCCGGCGGCCGCCTCGTCGATGAGCAGGGTGTATAGATGACAGGCGTGCCGGGTCTCCGCTTCGACTGCTGCCGGGCGGGTGGCCGGTACATCTGCCAGTGCCTCCTGGTACCGTGTCCATATCGACTGGCGCCGTTGCCAGTTTTTTTCGATGCGCCTGAGCTGGTGGATGCCGAGCGCCGCCTGGATGTCCGTCATGTTGTATTTGAACCCGGCCTCGGCGACGTAGTAATGCCTGTGGCCCTCGTCCGAGAATCGTTTCCAGGCGTCCTTGGTCATGCCGTGCAACGCCAGCGTCTTGAGGCGCCCGGCGTAGGCTTCGTTGGCGGTCAGGATCATGCCGCCTTCACCGGTACAGACGTTTTTCGTAACGTAGAAGCTGAAGCAGCCGAGCTCGCCGAAGGTGCCCGCCGGCTGCCCGTGCCAGGTCGTTTCAATGGCGTGGGCACAATCCTCGATCAGGGTCAGGCTATGGCGTTCGCATAGCTTGCAGATCCCGTCCATGTCGCAGCTGCGGCCGGCGAAATGCACGATCAGCACGGCCCGTGTGCGACCGCTGATCGCCGCTTCGATGGCGGCGGGATCGATATTCATGCTGACCGGGTCGACGTCCGCCAGCACCGGCGTCGCGCCGGCGTGGATGATGGCGTTGACTGTCGCGCAGAAGGTCATCGGCGTGGTGACGACTTCGTCGCCCGGCGCCAGCCCGGCGGCCAGCATGCTCAGGTGCAGCGCTGCCGTGCAGGAGCCAACGGCTACTGCGAACTCCGCAGATTTGTACTGCCGGAAATCTGCCTCGAACCGGGCGACTTTCGGCCCGGTGCCGAGCCAGCCGGAACGCAGGCTGTCGACGACTTCGCCGATCTCCGCCTCGTCGATGGCCGGGGCGCCGAACACGAGAAAATCATCATGCGGTCGGACGGGCGTCGACATGTTACTTGCGCTCGTAACGCAGGTAGGAGATCTGTTCGGAGATCAGGCCGATGCAGAAGATGATCGCCGCGGTGATCATCAACAGCGAGGACACTGGCGGGAAACCCTTGTCCATTACGAACTGCTTGTAGATATACCACAGCAGGCCGGTCATGAAAAGCGTGCCGCTCAACGGTATGAACACCCGCAGCGGCGCGAAAAACACGCCGATCCGCAGGATGATCATGAAGAAGCGTGTACCGTCGACGACCAGGTTGATCTTGCTCCTGCCGATACGTCGATTCACTTCGATCGGGATATACGTCAGACTGTAACCGGCGCGGATGACCGCCAGTGTCAGGGTCGACGGATAGGAGAAGGTGTTCGGCAGCAGATACACGAAGCTCTTGGCGACCTCGGCGCGTACCAGCCGGTAGCCGGAAGTCAGGTCCTCGATCGGATGGTTGCAAACGTACGCCGCGAACCGATTGTACAGGCGATTGGCGATGTTGCGGTGGACCGCGGAGTTGGCAGGATTGGAGCGGGCGCCGACGACCATGTCGTAGCGGTCTGCGAGCTCGAGGAAGCGCGGGATGTCGCTCGGCAAATGCTGGCCGTCGGCGTCCATCAACAGGATGTACTTGCCGCGTGACTGGCGGATACCGGTCTTCACGGCGGCGCCGTTGCCGATGTTGTACGGATGCCGCACCATCCGCACGGCGGGGTTGTCGATATTTTCGATGCACGCGGCGGAGGCATCCAACGAGCCGTCGTCGACCAGGACGATCTCGTAGGTCATCGTCTGCGACGCCAACTGCTCGACAA
>JASLZG010000179.1 GCA_030754995.1 Lentisphaeria bacterium | reverse complement strand
CGAGATGCTCAACCAGATCCGGGCGGACGCGGTAAAGCTGCTGCGCGAGGTGTCCGATATGTTCGTCGACCTGCGCATCCACGTCAAGGTCGCGGACAAGTGGCGCAACCAGAAGCGGTTTCTCGAGGATATGGGCTTGATGGACGGGTGAGGAGTCCCAACTCCGCTCAATCCCACCCCCAATCTTCACCGTGCCGCCTCATCAGGCCCAAGCCCGACGATCAGGAGGGGCGGTGAAGGGACGGACGGACGACGCCCGGGCATAAAAAAAGCCCCGGCCGCGAACGGCAGGGACTTTCTTGAAGCAGGGTCGGGTCAGCGAAGGCTTACTCGTTTTTGGTCTTCGGCAGGCCGATGACCTTGTCGCCTTCCTTCCAACGGCCGTTCTTGCGCAGAATATCGATGCGCTCGTATCGCTTCATTACGTTGCGACGTGCGTGAATCTTGGTACTGCCCTTGAGGCTGCGATGCATGGACATGATAAAATCTCTCCACAGTTCAGCAAGTGAAAGGTCAAATATAAAGGTGGTTTGCCGGGCTGTCAATAGTGGATGAATCCGGGAATTTGGGCGCCGGGCCGTCGTCGCCCTCGGCGATGCGGGTTAAAAAGCCGGTTTCAGGACGCCGTCGGTTTGATCGGAACAGCCCGGCTATAATAACGGCGTTTCGGCAGTTCAACTTTATCGGGAGTATTGACATTGGGACGGAAACCGACATAATACCTGTGACAACAACCGCAAATTGCGGATGCGACATGCTGACCGTGCTTTGTGCCGCGAAGGCTCCGGACGAATCACCCTGCCGGGTGAAGGGTACGGCGCGGGTGTCGGATCCCGGCGGGCGGCGCGCCTTCAGTGAGGCGGGAGACGGCTGCAACGAGGCGTTGTCCACCGGCGGCAAGCCTGTGTTTGCACGCGTTTAATGACAAATAACCTTTTGACGGTGCGGGGATGCCGTGTTGCTTTGATCGTGAACTGAATTATACTCTGTGACCTATTCCAGACCTAATAATGCAGGAGCCCATGCCGTGAAATCTGCCGCTGTCTACTTCTTCGCCGCTGCTTTTCTGTTCACTGCCGTTGCGCCGTTGGCCAGCGCCGGTCCGTTCAGTTTTCTCAATCCGAAAAATCCGAAACGCATCAAGACGCTGATTGTCACCGGCAACTTCGTCAAATCGCGGATGCTGGCGGAGCTCATCCAGATGCGCACCAACCAGCCGGTCCTGTTGCTGCCGACCGGCAGTGAAGAGACCACGATGTATTTCCTCGGCCCGGACCTGCAGGCGTACGAGCTCGACCCGGACGACTTCACGGACTTTGTGGCGTTCCTGCAACCGAAGAAGGTGCTGTTCCTCGGTGACAAGAACTATGCGCCCCCGGAATATATCGACGAGTTGAAGAACGTGGCGACGACCTGGGTGGTCAACAGCAGAGACTGGGACCAGATCGCCCTTTCCGTGGAGGAAGTCATGAGGATTCGCAAACTGACCTTTGACTACCTGGTGCTGCTCAAGCAGCTCGAGGAAAGGGACCGGCCGAAGCCCTCGGTCATGATCAACCCGAAAGGCGAAGAACGGGTTGTACCGAAAGACAAGGCGGAGATCTTCAAGAAGTACGAGACCAAGGGCAACTCTTGGGAAAACGAGTGATCTGTGCCGCCTGATCGGTGATCCGCCGGATCCGTCGAACCAACAACCCATCTCGGCCTGGTTAGTCATCGCGTGTTACGGGTCATTTTTCATATTGCGCGGAATACGTTTCGGGAATGCCTGCGGCATCCGATCTATATCGTCCTGCTGCTCAGCGCGATGAGCATCATCGGGTGGTACCCGTGGCTGTCGCTGTTTGTCTTCCGGCAGCAGGAAAAGATGGTGACCGACGGCTCGCTGGCGACGATTATGCTGTTCGGCCTGATGACCGCCGTGCTCTGCGCCAGCCACGCGATCTATCGGGAGATCGAAACCGGCACCGTCCTGCTGGTGCTTGCCAAGCCGATCGGGCGCGGCCCTTTTATCATCGCCAAGATGCTGGGCATCATCGCGGCGTTGACGATTTTCGTTTTCCTGACCTCGATCGCGACGCTGTTCGCGGTGCGCGTTGCCGTTGACCAGTTCGAGCTCGATACCTGGGTTTGGTGTTGTCATTGGTTCGGCATCGTCCTGGCCTGTGCCGTCGGCGCCTACCGCAACTTTACCAAGCGTATCACCTTTCCCGCCTCCGCCGTCAAGGCGCTGGTTGTGATCTTTTCTTTTCTCGCTGTCGTTGTGTACTGGTCGCCCCCGTTCAAGTACCAGATAAAATGGGGCGAACATACCGGGTACAGCTGGGACCTGGTGGCCGCCTGTGTGCTGGTGCTGTTTGCGGTCTGGGCGATGTGCGCCCTCGCTACAGCGCTGTCGACGCAGTTCAACCTGCTCAGCAACCTCAGTATCTGCCTGGTCATTTTCATGTGCGGCCTGGTCTCCGACTACCTCTACGAAAAAATCGTCGCGATGACCGTTGTCGACTCGATCCGCATGATGCACTCGTGGTTCTACATCCTCATCCCGATCGGCTTCGGGCTGTGGTTGCTGAGCCTCAAGCATTTCAGCCTGCGGCGGCAGCCGCAGGTGAGGAAGTGGCATATCAACACGATCTTTGGGCTGGGCCTGGCTGCGATCATCAGCCGGGCGGTCGTCAACAAGGTCACCCATGCCGACGCCCGCGACCCGGCGGCGTGGATGCAGACAGTTGGCACCGGCATCTATCGGGTCAAGGAAACCGTGGCGAACGCGCTCCACGCGATGCTGCCGAACTGGCAGAAATTCTTCATGGCGGACGCCCTGGCCGCCAAGGAATCGATCCCGGCGAGTTACATCGCCTGCGGCGCGGTGTACGCCGTTGTCTTCGTGGCGATGCTTTACCTGCTGGCGCTCCTGCTCTTCGCCGGCAGGGAAGTGGGCACACAGTCGCAGACCTGATGGTCGTTCACCCGTGATCCACGGGTGTGGATGTTCGTTGCACGAACCCGGCGCCGGTGATTTGCGCCGGGTACGGCGATTGCGGTGCAATGGGGCATTGAGGCGGGAAAAGTTTTAGGGGCACTGCCGGCGAATACAGGCGGTCCATTGATCCTGCCCCACCGGCTCCAGGTGCATCGGGGCGGCGCCGCACTCCGCCGCCGCCCGGGCACAGCGCGGCAGGAACGGGCAGCCGCTGGTCTGCTCCGTCATGTCCGGCGGGTTGCCGGGGATGGTGTAGAGGGGGGCGCCGCGCTGCTGGATGGCCGGCAGTGACTTGTGCAGGCCGCCGGTATAAGGGTGCCTCGGGGTCTCGAAAAGCGCCGGCGTCGGGCCGGTTTCCACGATGTGCCCGGCGTACATGACGACGACCCGGTCGCACATCCCGGCGACGATCCCGAGGTCGTGGGTGATGAAGACGACACCCATGTCGCGTGTCGCCTGAAGATTGCGAATGAGCGCCAGGATCTGCGCCTGCACGGTGACGTCGAGCGCCGTCGTCGGTTCGTCGGCGATCAGCAGAGCGGGCTCGGTGATCAGCGCCATGGCGATCATCACACGCTGCTGCATGCCGCCGGAGAACTCGTGCGGGTATTGGCGCAGCCGGCGTTCGGCGTCGTGGATGCCGGTCTCGCGCAACGCCTCGGCGGCACGCGCTTCAGCGGCCGGCCGCGAAATGTCCCGGTGCAGACGCAACGGCTCGATGAGCTGGTCACCAACGCGCAAATACGGATTGAGCGAGGTCATCGGGTCCTGGAAAATCATCGCGATGCGGTTGCCCAGCAGCCGGCGCCGGTCGACGGCACGGCAGTTCAGCAGGTCAACGCCGTCAAACCAGGCGTGCCCCGTGGTCGTCGCCGTCGGCGGCAGCAGCCCCAGCGCCGAGTAACAGGTCACCGACTTGCCGGAGCCGGATTCCCCGACGATGCCCAGGGTTTCCCCCGGCGCCACAGACAAGGACAGGCCGTTGACGGCGTGCACCGTGCCGCGGTGGGTGCTGAAGGTGGTGTGCAGATTGTCGATGGTGAGAAGCAAGAGGCGGTTCAGGTGTCGGGTGTCAGGTGTCGGTGGCGATTGAGAATTGTCCGGGTTGCGGCACCATCATTGTTCACGGGCAGACTTTGGGTCCAGGGCGTCGCGCAGTCCGTCACCGAGGAAATTCAGGGAGAACAGGGCGGCGGACAGGAAGAGCCCGGGGAAAATCAACATCCACGGGTATTCCTCCATGGCGTCCGCCCCTTCGTTGATCAACAGCCCCCATGAGCTCATCGGCGGCTGCACCCCGAGCCCGAGAAAGCTGAGAAACGCCTCCAGCAGCATCACGCTGGGTATGGTCAAGGTGGTGTAGACGATGATCGGACCGAGAACATTGGGTACCAGGTGGCGCAGAATGATCCGCCGCCTCGACAGTCCCAGGGTCACTGCCGCCTCAATGAACGCCTGCTGCTTGAGCGTCAGCACCTGGCCGCGGACGATGCGCGCCATGGTCAGCCATTCGACGGCGCCGATCGCCACGAACAAGAGCAGCAGGGTGAACAGTTGCGGATCGATCCACCGCACCTCGACGTCGTCGAAACAGACCATCAGCAGGATCACGAAAATGGTGAACGGCAGTGCGTACATGATGTCGACAACCCGCATCATCACGCGGTCGACATGGCCACCGGAGTAACCCGAGATGGTTCCCCACAGCACGCCGATCGTCAGCGACACCGAAGTGGCACACGCCCCGACCAGCAATGAGATACGCCCACCGTAGGAGACGCGGGTGAACAGGTCGCGCCCGAGCGTGTCGGTCCCGAACCAATGCTCGCGGCAGGGCCCGATGGCACCGAGGACCAGGTCCTGCTCGAAATATTCGTACGGCGTCAACCATGGCGCAAACGCCGAAAGCAGCAGGATCAACAGCAAGAAGACCGCACCAAACAACGCCAGGCGGTTGCGGCAAAGCCGCCGCAGCGCATCCGACCACAACGATGTGCTCTTGTCGATCTGGTCCATTGTCAGGTGCCGGGTGCCGGGACGGGGCTTGCCGTCGCGTCATGTCGAATGGTGAAGTGCCGGCCGGTGCCGATGCCGGGCCGGACAATGCCGCCCGGCTGCCGTGTTCCCGCACACAAGGTTGAAAGCTGCAGGCTCATTCCAGTCGCAGCCTCGGGTTCAGGGCTGCCTGGACGATGTCCACCAGCAGATTGAAGACGACAATCATGACCGCATACAGCAGTACCGTGCCCATGATCATCGTGTAGTCACGGTTGAATGCAGCGTTCACGAAATGCTGGCCGAGCCCGGGGATGTCGAAGATCTCTTCGACCACAAACGAACCACTCAGCAACCCGGCCGTCGCCGGCCCGAGAAAAGCGATCACCGGCAGCAGCCCGCCCTTGAGCGCGTGTTTGTAGATGACCCGGAACTCGGAAACGCCCTTGGCACGGGCGGTACGGATAAAATCCTGGTTGAGTACTTCAAGCATTCCCGCCCGTGTCAGCCGGGCGATGTAGGCGCCATACGGCGCCCCCAGCGTCACTGCCGGCAGGATCCGGTCCGTTGCCGTATCCCATCCGGACACACTGAAAATCTGCCAGCGCAGTGCGAACAGCAGCAACAGCAGCGGGCCGATCACAAACGTCGGTATACAGATCCCGATCATCGCCAGCGACATGGGCGCGTAGTCGGTCACGGTGTTCGGCTTGAGCCCGGCAACGATACCGGCGCCGAGCCCGATGACCAGTGCGAAGGTGATCGCCAGGATCCCCAGCTCCAGTGACACCGGCAGGGTGTGGCCGATGATCTCGTTGACGGAATGGGCGCCGTATCGCATCGACGGCCCGAGGTCACCCGTCAGCGTCTTGCGCCACCAGGTCAGGTACTGCACCGGCAGCGGTTGATCGAGGTGATAATGAGCCTCAAGCTTCGCAAGGGTGGCGGGCGAGACATTGCGCTCGTCACTGAACGGCCCGCCCGGCGCCAGCCGAATCATCACGAAGGTCAGCGTCGCGATGATAAACAGGACCGGAATCGCTTCCAGCAGTCGTGAACGGATAAAACGGAGCATTCGGCTTGCCGGTTGTCAGTTGTTCGCAGCGTCCCGCCGTACGCATTACAATTCACGCAACGGACAACGGGCTACTCCAGGTACACGTACTTGTACGGGTGGTGATCGAGCAGGGTCGGATACCAGCCCCTGACGCCGGGCTGGATGAGCGACAGGCTGACGTAGAGATAAATCGGCATGATCGGCAGCTCGTCGAGCAGGATCGTCTCCGCCTTCTGAAACGCCTCGAAACGAACCGCCGCATCCGACGTCGAGGCGGCGCTGGCGATGAAGTTGTCATAGTCGCCGTTCGACCAGCGGGTGCGGTTGTTGCCGCCACCGGTGATCCACAGGTCCAGGAATGTATTCGGATCGACGTAGTCGCCGATCCAGCCGGCGCGCGCCACTTGAAAGTCACCCTGCTGCGTCGAGTCGAGATAAACCTTCCACTCCTGGTTCTTGAGCACGACATTGATGTTGAGGTTCTTCTGCCACATCTGCTGGATGACTTCGGCGATCTTGCGGTGCGATTCGTTGGTGTTGTACAACAACTCAAACCCTGGGAACCCCTTGCCGTCCGGGTACCCGGCCGCCGCCAGCAGCTTCTTCGCCGCCGCGATGTCATAAGTGACGCGCGCCTGCGATGTATACCCACCCGTATCCGGCGGCACAAAATGATAGGCCGGCAGTTGCCCCGCCTTGAGCACGTGCGTACAGATCGCCGCCCGGTCGATCGACATCGACAGTGCCTTGCGAACCCGCCCGTCGTCGAGCGGCGGCTGCTCCACGTTGAACAGGTAATAGTAGGTTCCGATATACGGCGACACCATCAGCAGCTCCGGTGAGTTCTGCTGGTATTTCTCGATCTTGTCCAGCGGCACCGTGCTGGTCACGTGCAGGTCGCCGGCCCGGAACGCCCGCTCTTCGGTCAGCGCCTTCTCGATCGCGCGGAAGTGGATCGCTTCCAGCCGCACGATCTTCGCGTCCCAATGCAGCGGGTTCTTCTTCACCACGATTTCCTTGTTCACCTCCCAGGTGTCGAGCACAAATACACCGTTGCCGACATAATTCCCCGGCCGCGTCCACGGCGTGTGGCGCTCGTCCATTTTGCCGTGCTTGAGGATCGTCGGCGGGTGTACAGGGTACCAGGAATAGTGATTCAGCATCGACAGGAAATACGGCGTCCCGGCATTGAGCGTGATCTCCAGGGTATGGTCGTTGACCGCACGCACCCCCACCTGTGAAAAATCCGTGACCCGGCCCTCGTGAAAGGCCGCGGCGTTCTTCATCACGAACAGCATCTCCGCGTACTCCGCGGACAGCCCCGGCGACAACATGCGTTCAAACGAGAAAACAAAGTCAGGCGCGGTGACCGCATCGCCGTTTGACCATTTGCCGTTTGACCGCAGCAGGAACGTATAGACCGTACCGTCATCCGACACCGTCCAGCTTTCCGCCGCGCCGGGTTGCGGCTCCAGGGTCTTGGGGTTTTCCGTGACCAGTCCCTCGAGCAGCGCCGAGATGATGTTGTGTTCCGTGACCCCTGTGACGACGTGCGGATCCAGCGCCTTCGGCTCGGCGCCGTTGCCGAGGTGAAGAATCTGGGGCACGCCGTCGCCCGGCTGCCCGGCGGGGCTTTTCAAAAAGACGGGCTCGCGTCCGCAACTGCACAGGAGCAGGGGGATGAGTGCCGGCAGCAGGTACTGCCGGATTGACAGGAAACGTTGCTTCATTGAATCCTCAGGGATATGCTGGTTCGGATGCCTTTGATCTTGTTGTTGCCGGTCGTGTAGGAGATGGTGAATCCGTCGGCAACGCTCTTGAACTCCACCACCTTGAGGGTAAATGCCGTGCGCTGCCAGCCGTCCAGGTCCTTGTTGTCGATGCCTTTCACTTTGATCCGGACTTTCCGGGACTTCCAGGGGCCGGCGATGTCGACCGAATCGATTTCGCGCTCCACCTTTTCTTCGGTGAACGGCATCTTCAGCCGTTCGCCCCCGGTTTTCAGTTTCAGGTAGTATTTACCGTAGGCCTTTTTCTTCTGTGCCTCGTCCATGGCATCGTCCCCGTCGATCGGCCCGACAGCGGTATCGAAAGCCAGGCGTGCGGGGTGTTCGATGCCCAACGGGTCGGCGTACCCCGTGGCGACAGTTATGCCTTCCCGCTCGAACTGATAGACGATGCGAAACTCGACATTGCCCTCGACCAGGCCGCCCAGGACGAGGCGGCGCGGCTGTTGCACGGCGGCCGCCGGGCATTCCAGGTAGCCCAGCAGTTTCTGCGGCTCCGTGCGCCGCTCGCCGCCGATAATCTCCAGCCGCGCAAAGTGGATTGCCGGCGTCAGGAACGTGTCCTTCTCCCGGGGATCCTTGATCTGCACCTGCATCCTGCCGCTCCTGTCCATGGTTGCAAGATAGGCGTCGCCATCGTAGACCAGGTGCGTGCCGGCCCATTCCCCCGTTTCGGCAACCGGCAGTTCGCCCACCAGTTCGTCAATGCCGCCATAGGCGCGTTCGGCCGCGAGTGTTTCGAGATCCTTCAGGGTGGTTTCGAGAAACTCGTTGCAGTCGCGATGGACGTCGACGTATTCCTCCAGTACATCGAGCCGCGCCCGCATGTCCTTGACGGCCCTCTCAGAGTCGAGCCGGTCGTAGACTTCGCCCATCTTGTCCATCTTCGCCTGCAGCTTGGCGATGGCTTCCTTGCGAACCGCGACGCGTCGGGAGACTACTGCCGTGAGGGCTTTATGCAGTCCGGCACGCTTGGCCAGCATGCCGCTCAGCTGCGGTTCCTTCGTGCGGTCGAGGGTCCGGTGGTAGGCCTCGAAATCCGGTCGGACCTGGTTGTCGATCGCGACGATCCGATCGACCAGCCGCTGCACGTCGCCGGGCAGCTCGGTGAGCCGTACCGGCGGCTTGGCCGCGCGCGCCGGCATCGGTGCGACCGCGAACAGCAGCAGGAGCGCCGGCAGCCAGCGCCCCGGGCGGATTGTCGTGGACAGTGACATGCGATTGAAAATAGTGGTGGTGGTGGTATAATCAAGACAGGCGGCTGGATGGGGCGCGTCGTTCTGCAACCCGGCACACCGCGGTGGAAAATTGCGCCGGTCAACGGTTCAGCGCTCGTAGCCAGTCGCCGGTATCGTGCGGTTGCCGGGCGCCTGGCCGCGACCCGCTCCCCCAAATCCTTTGACAACGCCATCACCTCGGGGTGTTTGATTGACTGCTTTGATTTATTTTGCCCGTGGCCGGCCCATTTTTTTTCAATTTTGCAATTTGCCGCGTTTGCGGTTATGATATTTCAGATCGTCGTCGTTGTTCTCCGCGCTACTTGTCGCGTCGCGGCTGACGAAGAAAGGCCCGGGATTCCCGGGTAAAGAGGAAATGCTATGGCGTGGTTGGTTTGCACCCACGGTAATGACAAGGGCTTCGAGACGGAACTCGTCAAGGCAGCGTACATGCTTGGCCGCGCGCCGGATTGCGATGTCATGGTTTTGGACGAGCGCGCCTCGCGGTACCACTGCAAATTGTCGGTGTTGAGAAAGGGTTTTATGCTCGAGGACATGGGCAGCACAAATGGCGTCAAGGTGCGTAACAAACGCATCAAGGGCAAGAAGATCAAGATGAAAACAGGCGATTCCTTCGCCATCGGCAAGACGGTTTTTGTTATTTCCAAGCAGCGCGACCTGACCCTGGAAGTGGCGGAGAACCTGGTGGACGATCTTGGCAAGAAGACCCGCGGCGCCGTCGTCGACCGCACCTATCTCGAGGCGTTGTCATTGGGCATCCAGAAGGACAATAAGAAGCCCGGTTTTTTCGCCCGGCTTTTCGGCAGGAAAAACTAGCCGGTTTGATTCGTCTTCAGTTACGCCTATACTACGCTACTTATTTCGGGGCATTAGCTCAGTTGGCTAGAGCGTCACACTGGCAGTGTGAAAGTC
>JASLZG010000178.1 GCA_030754995.1 Lentisphaeria bacterium | reverse complement strand
AACTGTAATTCGAGCAGCTCGAACAGATCGTCGACGTGGAGAATGTCGCGCACCTGCTTGCCAATGCCGCCCCAGCCGATGTAGGCCAATTCGTGCTGGAATCGGTGGCGCGCAACCCACAACGTCACGACGCCCTGATCCACTCTTCCCATTTGCCATGGGCCAGCCAGCACACCGCACCGATTGATCAGGCAGGGCATCTCGAAATGGTGCACATACTCGGCGATCAACAGTTCTGCTGCCAGCTTTGTCGTCCCGTAGATGGAGCGGCGCCCGTCCATCGGGAATGATTCTGCGATCCCGCTGACGCCGGTCCACTCGTATCGTGAATCGGTCTCGCGCCAGGGCAGGGCGTTGATCGGTTCGATCGGGTAGACGCGGCTCGTACTGACAAACAGCACCGCGGCCTTGTGTTTCCGGGCCGCTTCCAGGCAGTTTACGGCGCCGTTGAAATTGATGTCGACCAATTCCTTCGGATCATCGAGCCCCGCCTGTACGGACGGTTCGGCCGAGCACTCGATCATCAAGTCGAACGGGCCAACTGTGTCAAGCTCCGACGGTGCCCGGATGTCGCCGCGTACGAAGGTCACGTTCGCCGCCTGCAAGCGCTCGAGATTCAGCTCGCTGCCGCGCCGCATCAGGTTGTCGAACGCCGTCACCCGCACCTCGGGAAACACGGCCCGCAGGCGCACGCCGAGGCTGGAGCCGACGAACCCCGCCCCACCGGTGATCAGGATGTGGTTGAACGTCATTTTGCTCCTCAATCGAGGCGTTGCCTGATTCCGGCGTACATGTCCTCGAGGATCATGTCGATGTCGTACTCCTGCTTCCACCCGGGATAATGCTGCCGGAACCTGGAGTTGTCGGAAATGTACCAGATATGGTCGCCGTTGCGCGCTTCGTCGACATACACGTAATTCGCCTTGCAGCCCGCCAGCGCCTCCATCTTGCCGATTGCTTCCAGCATCGAAATGTTTGAATGACGGCCACCGCCGATGTTGTATACGGCGCCGCCGGCGCGCGGGTCGCGGATGACATGGGCAAACGCGGTGACCAAATCCGCGGCGTGGATATTGTCCCGCACCTGTTTGCCCTGGTAGCCGAAAACCCGGTATTCGCGGCCGGAGATCACGCAGGCCATCAGGTACGCCAGGAAACCGTGGAGCTCGGCACCGGAGTGGCCGGGGCCGGTCAGGCAGCCGCCGCGGAAGACGGCCGTTTTCATCCCGAAATAGCGGCCGTACTCCTGCACCAGCATATCCGCTGCCAGCTTCGATACGCCGAACAGGCTGTGGGTGCAGTCGTCGACACTCATGGTCTCGTCGATGCCCTTGGCGAACGGATGGCCCGGGTCGATCTCCCAGCGGCTGTCAAGCTCTACCAGCGGCAGGGAGTTCGGCCGGTCGCCATACACCTTGTTCGTGGAGGTGAATACGAACGCCGCCTCGGGGCACGCGCGCCGCGTCTGTTCCAGCAGGTTGAGGGTGCCGTTGGCGTTGACGGTGAAATCGGTCCCGGGCTCGCGCGCCGCCCAGTCATGCGATGGTTGTGCCGCGGTGTGGATGACCGCTGCGATGTCGGCACCGTACTGGTCGAAAACCCGGCGCAGCGCCTCGTCGTCACGGATGTCGACCGTTTCGTGCCGAAAGTTTGGAACCGCCCGCTCGAGCAGTTGCCGGTTCCAATCCGTCGACGCTTCGTCGCCGAAAAAATAACGGCGCATATCGTTGTCCAGGCCGACAACAATATCGAACTGCGGCGCCAGGTGCCGGACCGCTTCCGATCCGATGAGCCCGGAACTGCCGGTAACGATCAGGACATTCGCATGCATGGGCGAAATATCCGGTCGGCGCCCGGCATGTCAAGCGTGATGGCAACTCAGCGGGCGACCGTCGATATTACGGACAGCCTCAAATCGGTGGACATCGTTGTCCATCTTTGCCTGAAGCGTACTTGAAACCCGGCCCCGGCCGACACGACATCGCCTGCCCAAATGCTGCGTCACCTGATAAATATTGTCCTCGGCTGTATCCTCGGACATGCGGTCTACGCAAACTGCATCGGCATCCGCACAATCGATGTTGTCGGGTACCGGGTGATTCCGGAGGAGGCGCCATCGGTACCGCTGTGGCTCTATGCCGTTATCGGATTGCTGCTGGTCTACGCGGCGGATGAATGTCTGCGGCGGCAATCTGCAGCAGCACCGTTTGTCGGGCAACGGGCGCTGGCGCCGCTGCTTGTCCTCCTGCCCTTCAGTTTTTTCGCCCCGTCGATGCTGTCACCGATTGTCTTTTCAGCGGTTGTCGCAATCTGTGTCGTCCGCGTCACGGCGAATCTTCCCGCCCAGCGTGATCTGCCATGGCTGCATCCGTCACTCTTCATCGTGCTGGCGCTCGGCGTCGTCAGTTATTTCACGGTGCTGCAGTTGCGTGCCCTGGGCAGCCTGTATCTCAACTATTCCGACTGGGCGATCTACCTGAACGTCGTCGACAACACGATTAACGGCCGCTGGTTCCATTCGAACGAGCTCGGCCGCAACTATATGGGGCATCATTTCATCCCGGGCATGGTCCTCCTGCTCGCCCCCATGCTCGCCGTATTCCGCACCGCCGCGCCGTACTTCCTGATGAACGCATTGGCACTGCACGGCGGCGTTCTGATTCTCTATGCGTTCGCGCGCCGTCTGCAGCTCCGTCGCCCCGTCGCGGTCGCCGTGGTTGCCGGCGCGTTGTTTTACCCGTCCCTGTCCCAGATGACGATGTCGATCTACTATGGCTTCCATCCGCTGCACCTGACGATGCCGCTGATCGCCGTGTTCGTCCTGCTTTGCGAGCGCCGCGGCTCGCTCGAGAAGGGCGGCCGGCGGCGGCTCAATACGATCCTTCTCGGGATCGTCTTCGTTCTCACTTTGGCGATCAAGGAAACGGTGCCGGTGTTCTTTGGTGGCCTGGGTGTCGTGTACTTCCTGCTCGGCCGCCGCCGCCTGGGCCTTGTGCTGGCGGTGGCCAGCGCCGTTTATTTCCTGGTTGTCATGTTGCTCGTCATTCCCGGGATCTCGGGCTTGCAGGAGTATGAGTTCACCAGCCGCTACCACCATCTCGGCGACAGCATGGGGGCGATTGCGCTGTCGCCGTTCCTCGAGCCCGGCGCCTTTTTCAGTGCGCTCTTCCGGCCGCACAACATCTACTTCATTTTGCTGCTGCTGCTCCCTGTCTTTGTCGCGGTGTTTGCCAAACCCGTATACCTGGTCGCCGCGGTTCCGACACTGATGTTTGTTTGCCTGCAAGGCAGCAGGCAGCAGGCGAATATCGTGTTGCAGTACCAGTGTGAGGTCGTCATGCTCCTGCTCACGGCGACAATTGTGGGATTGACCGCCGGCGAATCCAATCGGTGGTGCCGGGCGCTGGGCTGCGGTATGCCCCGATTGCCAGGCGCGGCGGCGCTGTGCGCCGGGGTCGTCGTTGCAACGTTGCTGGCGCATTTCTTTTTCGGCCTCGGTTATCTCGGCAAGAACAACAGCCAGTTCCTGATCCACGCACCCGGTTACGAGGATTCGATCGAAGAACTGCGCGTCCGCCTCGATGGGCGTGCGGTCTCCGCCACGCCACGCCTCGGCGCCCACCTGGTGTTTACCAACGACACGTATCTCGTCCTCTCTGAAGACACCCCGCAGGACCTCGTCGTGCTCGACCTCGACGACGAGATCACCGAGCGCCCCGGGTTCGAGACGTATCGCTGGCGCCTGGGCAGTTCTGCCGCGTACAGCGTTCAAACGATGGTGGCACGCGACCGGAATTGGCTCATCTACGAACGATCGCCAACACCACACGCTGAACGTGGGGCTGTCTTCAGGCGGATTGACGATTCCCGCTGGGCCGAGCTCGGCGCCGCGATCGAGGTGCGGGGCCGGCCGCAACTCGAGGCGAGGGTCATCTCAGAAAAGTCAGAGCCGCAGGGGAGGGTTTACGAGGTGGCGATTCGATTCAACGAGCCCGTATCGAGTGACATGAAAGTATCACTGCACGGCATTGGCTCGATCCCGGGCAATCGAATCCCTGTTCAATCGGATCAACGCCATTTCGGCGACGGCACGCTGCCGGCGTTTCTCGCCGCTGCAGGTGACGTCTGGACAACGGTGTTCAAGCTCCAGGCATCACCGAATGTGGAGATAGGGGGGCTGGCGATCGTAACGGCACCGAAGTCTGCACCCGACTTTTCGCGACCGCCCTTTGAATAGCCGGCGCTGAAGGCGGCCCGGCGCGATTTCAGTCAATTACCGTGGCGAACGGCAACAAAAATCGGCCGTCGCGCACCTGCCACAGGGTGATTTCCCGGCGTCGCGAAGTGGCGCCGGACGCCATATCAGCAACGCAGGAGGTCATATTTGCTTTTAAGGATTGGACAACGGCGCAGTTCACCATATATTGGGGGCAACACCGGCTTGCAGCCACAATGGAGGAACTCATGGCAACTCTGAAGAGCCTCATTCTCAGCGGGGTCGTTGTCGTCGCCAGTTCCGGCATCGCCTCCGCCCACCACTCCGAGCAAGACCTGGAAGCCGCCAAAACCGCCGCTGTTGATGTGGCGAAACACGCATCAATGCTGCGTGAGCTCCGCATGGAGCTGGCGGAGTCGTTGCGCCGGGAAAGCGAATCATTTTTCACGTCCGTCCTGGCGAAAGGTGCACTCACCCGCGCCAGGGGCAGCAGCAAGCTCTCCTCGGCGACCCGCAATGTTGACCGTCTCCAGGCAGCCATCGAGAGCGCCGAAGAGGCATACACACTCCTCAAATCGAAGGCCGATACCCGTTACCAGATGGTCCGGGCAAACCTGCATGCGCACACCCGGATGCTTGCCAGCCGGCCACACCCGTCGCCGGTGCCGCAGATCCATCCGACAGTCGACGCATCGACCGTTGCCAAACCGGTTGCCACGACCGCGGTGCTTGAACCCGAGGTTGTCGAACCGGCCGCCGTGATGCCGTTCGCGATCGAGCCGCTGCGTGTGATCGATCACGCGCGGATCGATGCAGTGACGGTGGAGATCGCGGGCATTCGTGCGGAGTATGACGACATTCAGGTGCGCCTCGCAAAGCTCGTAAAGGCCGCCACCGCCATCCAGGGCACCAAGGCACAGCGCGCCGCGCTGATCAAAGCCATGCACCAGACCAAGGAAGCCGGTGACAAGCTGGCCCGTGAACTGGCGGGAAAGAACGCCGAGCTCGCCGCGGCCCGGGTACCGACGACGCGGGAACTCGTGTTTAAGCAGCAGCAACCGGTCGCAACCGAGGCCGTTGCCGAAGCCGAGACCGCCATGACGCCGTCGGCGCGCCCACGCGCCCCCTCCGCTCTCGGCGGTTTTTTCAGCGCCCTCGCCCGACCGTTCACCGGCAGCCGGCGCAACGTTCCGGACGTCGACTTCCAGCCGCCAGCCGGCATGCGCCCGGGCATGGTAGTGGCGAAGTACAAGGGTGAGCGCGAAGCCGCCCGCGAACTCGTCAAGCTGGCCAAGTCGTCCTTCGACCTGGTGAAGCGCGAACGGTCGAAAGCCCGGGAGATGATGGTCAGGAAAGAGAAAGCCGTCTTCAAGCTGCAGGAGCAGGCGGAGCAGGCAGTGTCGCGGTCCTATGCGATAGCGGAGCACGCCAAGTGGATCTCCACCGAAAAGGAACGTAGTGAGTGGGCCAAGATGGTCCTGGAGACCAAGCGCCACGGCAAAAAGATCGATCGGCAACTACTCATTGCCCAGGCAACGCTCAAGGCCGCCCGGCAGGCCTTCAGTAACTGGGACCACCAGGTGGCCCTGAACACCGCCCGCGTCAAGCAGGCCGAAACAGCCTTCGACACCGCGCGTGCCCTCTACGCCGCCGCCAGAAAATGGCGCGCCACGCAGACCTCCGGGACCGTTCGTGACCACAGTGGCGCGATGTGATTTGACGCCGTACCGCGCAGTCCGAGCCATACTTCTCCTGTTGCCCCTCTTCATCAGCGGCTGTGCCACTGTCGACTTGTCGTTCCTGTTCGACGAGGAACTGCGCCAATACGAACTGCAGCCGGCCGCCGGCCGCACCCGGGCCAAAGTCGCCGTCGTCGACATCAGCGGCATCATCACCTCCGAAACCATCGGCAGCTTCCTTGTCGATGCGGACTGCACGCCGGAAATGGTCACGGCAGTCCTCAACCAGATCGAACAAGACCGGCACGTCAAAGCCGTGGTGCTGCGCATTGACAGCCCCGGCGGCGAGGTCACCGCGTCGGACATCATCCATCAGGAGCTGGTACGCTTCAAGGCACGCACCGGCCTGCCGGTATATACGGCGATGATGGGATTGGCCTGTTCCGGCGGCTGCTACATTGCGATGGCCGGGGATCGGGTGTTCGCCCATCCGACAACCGTGACTGGCAGTATCGGCGTCATCGCGCGATTCCCCAAATTGACGGGACTGGCGGACAAGGTCGGCTACCACGAGGTCATCCTGCAGTCCGGCGGAATGAAGTCATCGAGTCACCCGCTGGTTGAGATGTCGCCCGAGATGATCGCGATTTATCAGAAGATGATCGACGAGATGTACGGGCGGTTTCTCGACGTCGTCGTCGATGCCCGGCCCGCCTACGCGGACCGGGCGGCATTGGCGCCGGTTGCCGATGGCAGGATCTATACGGCGAGCCAGGCGCTGGAGCTGGGGTTGATCGACGATATCGACTATCTGCCGAATGTCATCCGGGCCGTGATGCGCCAGGCCGGTCTGGACGACGCCAGTGTCGTCACTTATATCCGTGGCCACGCCGTCGATTCGAACCTCTACTCACAGTTGCGCAACGCCGCACCGCAGATCAATCTCGTCAACCTCGACCTCGGCGCCCTGGCACCGGACGGCCCCGGCTTCTTTTATCTGTGGAAGCCGTAGCGCCGGCATGTTCTTCTCCTGGCCGCGCCATTGAAGTGCCCCTGCGGCGCTGCCTGTGCGCGCCGGGATTCCGCCGCTCCTGGGAGGGGGACCTGCCAGCGGAACGGTGACGTTCGGGTTCATCGGCGGGAGTGCACTGTGCCACGAGAATATTTCACGGGCAGGCTTCCGCTGCCCTACAGAATCATCTTGGCAAAGTCGACGACGTTGTGCCGCAGCGCGAAGACCACGGTGTCCAGCGCGATGTCCCTGGAATAGCCGAAGCGGCTGGTGAGGTTCTTGATGATCGTCTCCACCAGTTCGATGATCTCCTCGCCGTACTGTCGGTATTTCTTCGGGTCATTGCGCTTGTGGAAAAAGGCGTCACACAATGTCTCCGGGCTGATGCCCTCGACCGCCTTGCGGTGGGACAACAACGTCGTGTACTCCTTCGAAAAACAGTGCAGCAGATTGTCGTCCTCCGAGGACACCACTGACTTGCCGTCCGGTATGTGCAGCTCGCCGGCGTCCTGCAGGTCGAGGAATTTCTGAGCCAGCTCGTGGCGCAGTGCTTCGTGGTCGCCTTTCGGCTTCATCACTTTTTCAATCGAGAGCATGAAGTTGTCGTTGGCCTGGTCGACAGTCTCGCCGGTGTCCGGGTCAACGAAGGTGTACTTGGGCACGATGATGTGGGCAAACGCATGGTTCTCACGGGCGCGCGCCAGCAACGTATGCTGCAGGTACTTGCGCAGGTCTATCTCGATCCGCTTCGGGTCGCGGTCCACGGTAGCGACGGTGATCTCTTTGGCGATCAACATGTAGTACAGCGCTCGCACGACCTTCACCAGGCCATCGTAATCGCCGAAATCACCTTCTCCTTCCTCCAGCGGCACGATGTCGATCAGCCGCGGCGACACCGGCGGGCGGCCCTTCTTGTTGTGGCCGTTGAGTGACAGCCAGTGATGCACCCCCGGGCCCTCGGTGATGATGCGCTCGAGCTGATGGAGAAAAACGCTCACCGTCACCTTGCGTCCGTCGGAATGTGCGATCGTGCTGCGCATGATATTCTGCAACTGCCGGATCGACAGTCCCGTGCGGCCCTCGTCCGGATAATACTCACCACGCATCGTACGCATGAACTCATCATCGACCAGTTTGAGTTGCGCATTGGAAAAGAGACCGCAGTCCTCCAGCGACACCGCATCGGGGTGGCGGGCGATGTATTGCTTGTAATAGTCCGGCTCGAAGATGTTGATGCCGGCCTGCAGGCACTCGTTGCGGAACGGATGCCAGTGCGGCAGATTGCGGATCGAGTTGACCGGGTCGTCGCTGTAGGCGGCGTACATGAAGAGCTTCTGCTCCGGTGTCACCTGGCCGTACAGCTTCGACTTCTCGTCAGGCCAGGCATCCGGCAGCGACTCGGCCGTCGGTGGCAGCAGCCGCGTCATGACGGAGTAGTAGGCGGCGATACGGATGAGGTTGGGATCGACGTCGTAGGTCTGGCGCATGTTGCGCATGTCGCGACGCAGGATGTCCATCTCGGAAACCGCGTCGAGCAGATAGTTAACCGGCACTTTGTCGATACGGTCGAGCAGCTTGAGCGCCGAGAGTCGCTTCTCGAGCACGTTCATCTCTTCGAGATTGGCCGTCATGATCACGGTATTGTCCAGTGATGCCTGGGTCGACTGCAGCGAGATGCGTCCACTGCCGAGCAGCATGAGCAGGGGCTTGTAGGCATCCTCGACCAGGCTGCCATCGATGTCGAAAGCGTCGTGAATGTGCAGGATGCCGCGATTCGACGAGACCATGGCGCCGAGGTACTCCATCAGGACCTTGCTGGGCAGGTGTTCGAAGAGGACCTCCATCTCGTCGGCGCCTAGACGCACCTCGCGCTGTTGCACGCGGAGCGCCTGCATGTTGTCGATATTGGCGATGCCCTTGGCCTGGGCGTTGGAAAACTCGATCTCTTCGATCCGCACGTATTCCTCGATGATCTCGAACAGGGTCTTGCCCTTGTTGCGCGGGCTGTGCATCAGGGACTCGAGGATGTCGAGGTTGCGCTTGTCGAGATTGGCATGCTGGAAGTATGTCGGGATTTCGACCTTCTTGTAGGCCCGCCCCGGTGCGTTGATGAAGTCGAACAGCTCCTTGCGCGGCTTGGTGAGGGTCCCGTCCTCCTGTTGCAGGATGATCGGGAACAGCAGGATCGGGTTTGGCATGAAAGCGGGACGCAGCTCCACGATCTTGCCGTTATCGCCTTCGAAACGGAAGCAGAAGGAGTACAGCTTGACGTTCTTTTCCTTCGTATAGTTCTCCAGCGCCTGGGAGATCAGGTCGACCACGTTGGTCTTGCCGGAGGCCGGGGGCCCGACCAGCACGATGCCGCGCTTCGGGCTCGATTCCTTCTCGAAAGATTCAATGACCTCGACGATGTGCTTGATGCAGAACTCCTGCCCGTACACCGCATTGACGCCGTTGGAGAAGGGGTCCTTGAAGATGTTGTAGCTCAGCACCGGCTCGCCGCCGCGCACGACGATGTCGAAACCGAAATACTTGACCGCGTTCGAGATCAGCGTCGCCGAGGTCTGCAGGTGCTCCTCGGGACACTCCATGAACTGTTCGACAAAGGCGGAAAAACTGAGCGAGTGCTTGCGTTGACAGCCCAGCAACTGACGCAGATCGAGAGTTTCTGTTTCCATTTTCCGGTTTCAGGTTGCAGTTCCGGACACCGCCGGCGCCCGGAGCAAAGTGGTTAAAGTGTAAACGGTTTTTCCGACTCACGCAGCCGCTCGACCACGCGGAGAAAGCGCGGGACCTTGACGGCTTTTTCTTGAAACCGATTCGCGGAATAGCCGTACAGCGTGTCGTGACTCAGCAGATAGACCGGCCCTTTCCAGATGAGGTTGAGGTTCTTCATCGTCGGCTTGATCCACTCCTTCCGCAGTGTCCGCTGATCATCACGATGATACATCAGCAGCCCGCCTTCGAGGAAATCGGCGTCGATCAGATAGATCCGCGGCCGGTGAAAGTGCGTAAAGAAATTGAGCATCTCGTCCTTGATCGGGTACGGATTGAGCCATACCCAACGCTCGTCTTCACGTACAACGTCGTTGGACTTGACGCCGGCCTGGCGCG
>JASLZG010000177.1:6773-10053 GCA_030754995.1 Lentisphaeria bacterium | reverse complement strand
CGTGTTTTTCTACGCGGCTGCCATGTCCCTTATCGTGAAACGCTGGGCGCATCAAACTTCCGGCACCTGGCTTTCGGTCTCGGTCAGCCCTGCCGCGGCGCGATCTCGATGGTCAGCGGATCGATCCACTGTTTGTGCTCGTCACCATAATAGAGGTATGCCCGGCTTGCCGGGCCGGTGTAACGGCCGGGCACCGCAGCAACCAGGTCCAGCGGCAGCTCGACCGTCTGCTGCGCCGGCAGCGACCGCCAATACAGCACCACGTCACGACCGATGACTTCGTAGGCCGCGATGCGCTCCGCATCGACCAGCTCCTTGAGTTGATCATGGCGCACCTCCAGCCCACCCGGAATGCCGATTATGGCAACCGGATTCGGCACCGCCTCCTTACTGCGGTTGCGTACCGCAACCTGCGCATTCACCAGTTCACCTTCGCGGATTTTCCGGTGATTCAGTGCGGCGGACACTTCGAGCAGGCACGCCTTGCTGGAGTCCGGTTTCGTCGAGTTCATCTGCACCGCAACGCTGCACGGCATGCTCGAACCGGCGGCCAGCCGGAGTTCAATGGTGTGTTTGCCGGGCGACATCAGTTCACCGACATCGGTCAATTCAATCGTCGTCTGCGTGTCACTGTCGAACTGCACGGGGGTGCCGCAGCGCCGGCCGTCGACATAGAGTGAAACGACCCCCGGCTTGCGGGCGCCGGCGCGGGCCTTGTCATAGGCCATGATCGCCCGCAGCGCCAGCACCGTCGACTGGGTGGAGCCGTAGCGCCCCGCCTTGCAGCTCTCCGAGATCCAGCGAATACCGCTCTCGACGCTGCCGGTGTAGCGCTCGTCCTGCAGCCATGCCAGCACGGCGAGCGCCGTCGTCTCGACCTGCAGCGAGATGCCACTGCTGCCGACGATCGATGTGGTGGCGTCATCGACAACGCCCGATTCGGCCTGCGCCCGCGCCAGAGTGTCCAGCAGCTTGACGGCGCTGTTGCCGCTCGCCAGTGCGATGTTGGCGCCGAGCGCCGTGACATAGCTGTTGCTGCCGGCCTGGGCGCGTTTCAGGATGCTGTCGATCTCGGCCCGCAACTTCGCCGGCGGCGTGCCGCTCTGCAGGAGTGACCAGGTAATGTAGGCATCCGAACAATCGCGATCCTGGATCCAGGTGTGCAGGGCCCGGCGCTGCCGCTTGAAACCGCCGTCGCCATCGCGCGTGGCCAACACCCAGTCCGTCGTGCGGCCGACCATCGAGGCGTCCACCGCGTAAACCTCGGCCATGTCGGTGAACTGCAGCAGCCCGTACGCACTGAGCGCTTCGTGCGCCGGCGCCTGGCCGAACCACTCGTAACCGTTTGAACTGCATTCGAAACCGGTCAGCCGTTTATAGCCCTTGTCGAGCAGTGCCCGCCCCTTGCTCACGAGCTGCGGGTCGATGCCGGCATGGGTCTCGAAATACTGCTGGGCCATGACTACCGGGTAATTTGTCGAGCTGGTCTGCTCGAAACAGCCATGCGGCTCACGCAGCAATGCGGCCACTGCATCGGTGAGGTTGGCCAACGGCGCCGGGTAGACGGCGATCGCGGTGCTGACGCTGCCGGGCACCACGCTCTCGGGAATCGTGACGGTGACGACACAGGCCGAGTCCGGTTCGAGTGTGCCGCCCTGGGCAATCTGCACCGGGAACCCGCGCGGCACCACCTGGATGTGACGTGTCACCTGGTCGCGGTAGGCATCGGCCGTGCCCGTGAGCGTCAGGCTGATGTCGCCACGCCCGTCAACCGGCAACTCAATGATGCCACGACCGCGGTCCCCGGCCTCGAGATCGACAACTGCCAGGTCGTCGATTCGGATCTTCGGGTCGACACTGGTCGCCAGGCGGACCCCACCCAGCGGCGTGCTGGTGCCGTTGACAACGGCAACCGGCAGGCGGATATGGTCACCGGCAGTGACCTCGAGCGGCAGTTTCGGCTCGATGTAGAACGGGCGCACCGACTCGATGGCGATTGTCCCCGAGCCGATCACTCCGTCGCTGTCGAAGGCATCGGCGGCAACCGTGAAACTGGTGACTGAATCGCTCAGGGCGAATTGCACTTTCACCTCACCGGTCGCGGCAGCGGTACGGATGCCGGCGTGCCAGTAGAGGGTTTCCGTGAAGTCAGTGCGCTGATCCGGCCGGCGTTGCGGCCGGTGCGGGTGGGCGTACTGGCGGATCGTGACGTAGTTGCCGTTAAACGCAATACGGTCGAGGTGCTGATCGAAATCTTTACCTGCAAAGCGCCCGCCCCGCCCTCTTCGGTCCTCCTGCTTGCGCACCCTTTTGGCGTCCAGCAGGCGCGCCGCCACGGCAAGCGGTGCTGGTGGTGCTGCTTGTTTCATCTGCGGCACCGGTGCCGCCACCGGTTCCGCCATTGCCTCTTCGGCCATTTCATCATCGTTCGGCATTGCCATGTTGAACGCGACCTCCGCTTCCAGGTGGCGCACCGCGAACTTGGCGCTCTCGAACAACATCGACATGTTTCTCCCCCGGGCCATTGGCGGTGCCTGGGCCAGAACGCGACGGGCGTCATCGCCATGGTTGCTGATGAAAGAGTCAAAATCGGTCACGGCAAAACGGCGCCAGCCCTGGGTGCCGAGCAGCAGGTCGACCGCCCGCGGCGAATCCGCATTGCGGCTGTCGAGATAGACATGGGCATCGGCCAGGTCACGCACGTCGTTGTCCAGGAAAACCATGACCGGCAGGCGGGGCGCCTGTTCCCGCCGGTCGATCATTTCCAGCACCGTCTCATCGGTGACGGTCATGCCGACAACGGCGCCCACCGGGTTACCGTCGGCACCTGTGGTACGCACGGTCAACTCGACCTTGTCGCCGGGCACATAGCGTTTGCGGTCTGCCTCGATGGAGACCTTGATCGCCTTCTCCGGCTGCCGAAAGATCAGGCGCTCGGCGATCGGCCTGCCGGCGGCATTGAAAACAGTCGCCGTCAACACTCCATCGATCCCGGGCGGTACATCCAGACGTATCTCCGCCGCCGTCGGGCCGGCGGTCACCGTTGTTCCTGCCAGTTCTTTCTCGCGCTTGTACAAGCGGACGTCCAGTTCCTGCTCGATCGTCGATGCGACTTCCAGGACAACCGGCCAGCGATGATCGAAGAGCTCATGAACCGCATGCAGTGCAACGCCGCGGGAGATCGCCTCCGGCAGCTCAAAGGTCCGGTCGATACCGGCAGGTTCGTCGATGCGCAGCCGATACGATTCGCCGGCCCGCGGCATGAAGGCGAAGCGTCCCC
>JASLZG010000177.1:0-6763 GCA_030754995.1 Lentisphaeria bacterium | reverse complement strand
AATCGAGCACGGTGCCGGCGATGTCCGCCGGCTTCCGCGCCGGTGTGCGCGCTTCGAGATAGACATGGTTGTTGAGCCCGGTCACCAGGTCGCCGCCTTCCGGGTAGATGCTTATATCGAGGGTCTGCAGCAAGATCGGAATCGTCTTGGCCGCGGTCTCGACAACGCCCCCGTCCCGCACGACAAAGGTCAACGTGCCGTCGCCGGTCTCGATGCGGTTCGGCAATCCGAACCTGGCTTCGCAATATCCCCTGGCGTCGATCTCGCCGGCGCCCTGGTACACGTCGATACCGTCGACCGTGGCGATAATGTCGACGGCGGCGCCGGCCGGCACGCCACCCTCGGCGCGGCCGGCTTCGAGGATGGCGACGACGTCGTCGCCCGGGCCGTAGCCGTCGCGCACAAACTCGATCTGGGTATTGAGCCGCGGCGCCCGGTAGGCACGAATCTCAAATTGACGTTTGCCGGCCGGCATCGCCACCCCGTTGCCCCGCACCTCGATCGTGTACTGGCCACCGGGCTGCCCGTCCGGGACCAGCCATTCATAGGCCGCGACGCTGTCGACAATCTTGGCATGGCCGCTGGTGATCCGATCGCCCTTGGGCCCGGTAATCACAAAGGTGCAGTCCGCGGCAGCGGTTGTCGGTTTATGCGTGTGCGCATCAAGTACAACGGTGCGCACATAGACCTTCTCGCCGGCACGATAGATCGGTTTGTCCGTGCTCACGTGTCCCAGGTAGCGGGTGTCGCCGCCAAGTGATTTGGCGGTGGCGTGGGCCGGTGGGGTTTTCGCCCAAACCTTGATCCCGAGGCCGGAGCCGAAGACGGTTACGAGAATGGTCGACAGCAGGAAAAGCCGGTGATTCTGTTTCATTTGATTTCTCATGGGGTGAAGCGGTGAAAGGTGAAGCGGTTGATGGTTAAGGTTGAGAGTGGAAGTTTTGCCAGCTGTTACCGGGACAGTTGCCGTCATTTACCGGTTCAGCGACCGAACGAAGAGGCGTGGACGATGCTCCCCTGCCACTCGAGCACGCTGCCGCCCATGCCGTGGAGCATCTGCCAGCTGCGCCCGAGACCCGGGGTGCCCCGGTCACGGAACTGCGAATTCCGCAACTGATCCAGGTAACCGCGGATGTCCGGGGGACCTTGCCACTGGTCTCGCCGCATTTGCGGGACCGGCACCGTGACATCGGTGACATAGGATCGGCAAAGCTTCGGCCACAGCGCCTCAAACAGGTTTGCCCGCGAGAAAATATCGGCCCCGACAATCCGGCCATGCACCACGGCAACCACGCCGACTGTGCGCTGCCGCGGCAGGCGCAGGCGTTCAACCGCTTCGCGCATCCGCCGTTCAACCTCCGGCGCCTTGTAGAGTTCATCGTAATCGCTGTTGGTCGCCTCGACCTCGGCAGCGGACAGTTGCCGGTCGATGTCGTTCCACACGCTTCGCTGATCGGCCGCCGCCGCCGCCAGTTTGCGGACGCTGCCGGCGGCGACGGCACTGGAGGAGTTGAAGCCGACACCGGCGTCCCAACGTCCCTGTTCGACACAGTATACTTCAATGTCGATAAACCCCGAACGCGGCGGCACGACAACGTCGGCAGCGATCGTGCGGTTTTGTTTGCCGCCGAGGATCATTTCGCCGGCCATCAGGAAAAGGTGGTGATCGGAGACGTTGCGCACCCGCAGTACATTGACCGAGGCCGCCTCGCGTTCGCGGATTTCCAGCCAACCGTTGCCGAGGGCGGCATCCAGCGTCTGCAGGCGCGGGTGTGTCAGATGCCGCCAGCGCAGTTGCAGCGGATACACCGTAAGCGACCCATAATGCTGGGCCGCACCGATTACCAGCCGGTCGACGAGGCGGGCCAGGGGTGGTTGATCGACCGGCTCCGGTATGGGGCGCGGGATGTGGACCGGTGGCTCGGGCCGGGGTTCGGCGACTGTGCCGTGGTCGGATTCCAGGTGTGCCGGCCGGGCGGCCAGGGCCAGGAAGAAAACTGCGAGTGACAAGTATCGAACGTTCATGACGCCTCCATTGTGGGCTTGCACCAGGTAGCTGGCGAGCCATTCACCAATGAAGACGTCCGAACACGGATATTTCTTAGTACCTCAGCAGAAAAAATATGCCATCGGTCAGGGACCCGGCTGGATCAGTGGCCGTGGCCTTCATGGCCATGGTCGTGACCTTCATGGCCCTGGGCACCACCATCGGCATCTTCCTGGTGGCTGCCTTCCTGCTTGTCACCTTCCTGCTCGGCATCGGCATCATCGTCAGATCCCGTCAAGGCAAAGGAGGTCGCGATGAATGTGTCGTCCTTCACTTCACCAGCCATGTTGGCCCAGGAACCGGCCTTGCACAGGCCAATCTTGTGGGCGGGGATTTCCACCCCCTCGATCTGGTAGGCTTTGCCGTCGACCATTACCGCGGCCGCACAGCCCTCGAAGCCGGCCATGTCAAAAATGCAACTGCCGCAACCCACTTCATAGTTCATCGCCTCGGCAGTCGTCGGGGCATTATTTGCAGGGGCAGTCGAGGCGGACGCCTCTTTGCTGCCGCCGCAACCGGTGATCATCATGGCCGTGGACACCACAACGGCTAATCTTGTGCAGGTTCGGGTCTTCATTGTTTGTCTCCAGTTTTTTCGGGCAGCAAATTGCCGCCGGGTTTGTAGGACGATTACAAGTCAAGTTGCGGGCAGTCCCCGCCTTGAATTCCCAGTAACTTGCACGGTCATTCATTCGGCGGCAAGCCGGGAGAGACGAAAACGCGTCTCCTGGATCAGGCAGTAAAGCACCGGCACAACGAACATCGTCAGCAGTTCAATGAGCATGCCGCCGAAACACGGGATGGCCATGGGTACCATGATTTCGGCGCCGCGCCCGGTCGAGGTGAGCACGGGCAACAGGGCGAGAATGGTCGTGGCGGTGGTCATCAGGCACGGGCGAATGCGACGCCTGGCACCTTCGACAACGGCCGATCGAATACCGGCGATCGAGTCCGCCGTGCCGCCGGCGAAGGTTTGCTCGAGGTAGGTCGTCATGACCACGCCATCGTCCGAGGCGATGCCGAACAACGCCAGGAAACCAACCCACACAGCGACACTCATGTTCACCGGCGACACCTGGAAAAAATCGCGGGCGTTGGTGCCGAACAGTTCAAAGTCCATGAAGCCCGGTTGTCCGTAGAGCCAAAGCAGGATAAAACCACCGGCCCAGGCGACGAGGATACTGCTGAACACCACCAGCGTCACCGACACCGACTTGAACTTCACATAGAGGATCATGAAAATGATGAACAGCGCCAGTGGCAACACGATCCGCAGCGTTTTGCCGGCGCGCACCTGGCTTTCGTAGGTCCCGGCGAAGGTGTACGAAACGCCCTGGGGAATCGTCAGTTGGCCGTTGTCGATTTTACTTTGCAGGTATGCCTTGCAGCTCTCGACCACATCGACCTCGGCGAAACCGGGCCGCTTGTCAAGCAGTACGTGTCCGACGAGGAACATCCCTTCGCTCTTGATCGTCTGCAGCCCCCGCACGTAGCGAATTTCCGATAATTGCAGCAGGGGGATCTGCTGTCCGCCAGGCCCGGGGACGAGGACCTGGCCCAGGTCCTCGATCGAGTCGCGCAGTTCGCGCTGGTAACGCACCCGCACCGGGTAGCGCTGCCGCCCCTCGACAGTCGTCGTGATCTGGCGCCCGCCGACGGCGATCTCGATAATGTCCTGCACCGTACCGACCCGGATGCCGTATCGGGCGATGGCATCGCGATCGATCTCGATCTCGATATACGGTTTGCCAACGATACGGTCGGCGATGACCGCATCCGGCTCCACCCCCGGCACCTCCTTGAGCAAGCGCTCCAGTTCAAGGCCGACAGCCTCGATGGTTGCCAGGTCCGGCCCCTTGATCTTCACCCCCATCGGGGCCCGCATCCCGGTTTGCAGCATCACCAGGCGGGCGGCAATAGGCTGCAGTTTCGGGGCCGCTGTCGTGCCGGGGATTTCGCCGGCCGCGGTGATCGCCTCCCAAATGTCGTCGGGATTGCGAATGCCGGGCCAGGCCGCGCGCCCACCATTCAGGGCCGGGTCGAGTGCCGGTCGCCAGACGCGAAACGGCATGCCCCTGGAATCACTGATCAACCGGCCGTCTTGATCACGCTCGAAAACGCCACGCACCTTGTACGGCAAGCCGTCCGGTGCAATGACCGGTTCGTTGAGCTCATTACGGAAAAAATCTGCCGCCCCGGCGTCAAACTTGAAGCGCAACCGTTTGCCGTGACGATCGACGAGATACTGGGGTTTGTAGTTGACGACCGTTTCGACCATCGAGATCGGCGCCGGGTCGAGCGCTGATTCGGCGCGGCCGATCTTGCCGACCGCCACGGCGATCTCGGGAATCGCGGCAAAGGCTTTATCCTGTTTCTGGAGGACATCCAGTGCCTCGCCAATGGAGGCGTGCTGCATCGTGCTGGGCATGTAGAGATAAGAGCCCTCATCGAGATCGGGCATGAACTCCCGGCGCATTCCGAGACAAATCAGGACGCCAAGCACAAGCAGAAGCAGCGGCACAAACAGCGACACCGTCTTGAAACGCAGCAGGAATTCCAACAGGTGTTCGTAGTACCTGGCGAACAACAGGAAGAAAGTCAAAAGCCCGGCAATCGGCCCGATCACGACGACGGCATTGGCGAAGAACCCGGCGGCCGGTCCCAACGGCAGCCAGTACCGGGTCAATAGAATGGCAAAGAGCACGGCCAGCAGCAGGTTGGACAGTTTGGGCAACCGCACCGCCAGGGCATTCGGCAGCGTTGGCGCCAGCAGATGCCACGCGGCGATGCCGACAACGATGGCGCCGAGCCACCAGACCCAGAAAACCCAACATGCCGCCCCGGCTGCGACGAGGCTCCAAAGTGCCGCGTCGCGTCGCCGGCGCGAACTGATGCGGAACGTAAAAAACCAGTGGGCCAACACCGGCACGACGGCCAGCGCCACGATGACCGAGGCAAACAGTGCGAAGGTCTTGGTGAAGGCCAGCGGCCGGAACAGCTTGCCCTCGGCCCCGATCATCGTGAACACCGGCAGGAACCCGATGATCGTCGTGGCAATCGCGGTCACCACCGCGCCCGCCACTTCGCGACTGGCGCGGAACACGACCTGCAGGCGATCCTCATCGGCCGGTGCCGAGTCGAGGTGGCGCAGGATGTTCTCGCACATGATCACGCCCATGTCGACAATCGTCCCGATGGCGATCGCGATGCCGGACAGCGCCACGACATTGGCGTCGACACCGAAGGATTTCATCGCGATGAAACACATCAGCACCGCCAATGGCAATGTGCCGGCGATCACCGCCGAGCTTCGCAGGTGCATCACCATGATGATGATGACAATGATCGTCACCAGGATCTGCTGGCTCAGTGCCGTCCTGAGGGTGCCCAGGGTTTCGTAGATCAGACCGGTGCGGTCATAGAACGGGACGATCTCTACCTGGCTGACAGTCAACCAGTCCGGACGCTCCGCGGGCGGGGCCGAGGCGACCCAGCCGAGCCATGCCGGATGGTCGAGGTGGCCGCGGTCAAAGGCACGGAATTGGCGGTCCTCAGCAAACTGTCGAACTACCTGCACACTCACCTTGCTGTAGTCGATGATGACCTTGGCCGGCAATCCGGGCGAGATTTCGGCGATCTTCTCTTTCAGCGCCCTGATCGCCGCCAGGGGATTGCCGCCATAGCGCACTACCGCAACGCCGCCGACGACTTCGGCACCGCCCTTGTCGAGCGCGCCGCGGCGCCATGCCGGCCCCAATGTCACGTTGGCGACATTGCGGATGAAGATCGGGACGTTGTCGTTCGCCTTGATCATCGTCTCTTCGAGGTCGTCGATGTCGTTGATGAACCCGATACCGCGAATGACATACTCAACCTTGTTGACTTCGATCGTCCGGGCGCCGACATCGACGTTCGAGGTCTTGACCGCGGCGAAGATCTGGTCGAGGGTGACGCCGTGGGCGCGCATGGCGTCGGGGTCGACGTCGATCTGGTATTCCTGCACGTAGCCGCCGACCGATGCGACCTCGGCGATACCGTCGGCCGACAGGAGGTTGTAGCGGACATCCCAGTCCTGGATCGATCGCAATTCGTGCGGATCCCAGCCGCCGGTAACGTTGCCGGCCTCATCGCGCCCCTCGAGCGTGTACCAGAAAACCTGGCCGAGTGCCGTTGCGTCCGGGCCGAGCGTCGGTTGCACGTCCGGCGGCAGGGTGTCTCGCGGCAGGCTGTTGAGTTTCTCGAGGATTCGCGACCGAGACCAGTAGAAGTCGATGTCCTCCTTGAAAATGACATAGATCGATGAGAACCCGAACATCGAATAGCTGCGCACCGTCTTGACGCCCGGCATGCCGAGCATGGCGCCGGTCAGCGGCTGGGTCACCTGGGCCTCGACGTCCTGCGGCGAGCGTCCCCGCCACTCGGTGAAAACGATCTGCTGATTCTCGCCGATATCGGGAATCGCATCCACCGCGACCGGCTGGCGTGGCAACCAGTCGATCTGCCAGTCGAACGGCGCGACGACGACGCCCCACACAACGGTGAAGGCGACGGCCAGGACGACGACCAGCCGGTTGCGCAGACAGAAGTGGATCAACCTGTCCAGCAATCCGAGTTCACGGGGATTGATTGGCAGCGCCGGCTCACTCATCCTTGTGACTCCCTTCATGGTGACTGCCCTCGTGGTGGCTGCCTTCCAGGCGCTTTGTGGCGGGCGAA
>JASLZG010000176.1 GCA_030754995.1 Lentisphaeria bacterium | reverse complement strand
GGCGGGCAAGGCTTGTCTCGATTGCTGCGCCGCTTTGGAGTACCTTGGCGGGCGATACGAAATACCGAGCCGGAGGTTGCAATGGGGGAATTCGCCGACAAGGTCGCCGTGGTCACGGGCGGTGCCTCGGGCATCGGCCGGGAAACGGCTCTGCTCTTCGCCGCCGAAGGTGCAGCCGTCGTCGTTGCCGATATCGCCGACGCCGGTGCCGGGGAAACGACGGCGCTGATCGAGCAGGCCGGCGGCCGCGCCATCAGCCTCCACGCCGACGTCTCGCAAGCGGCCGATTGTGAACGCATGGTTGCGGCAGCGGAGGCGACCTACGGACGGCTCGACATCCTCTTCAACAACGCCGGGATCATGCATCCCGGGGATGGCGGTGCCGCGGAGACAACCGAAGAAATCTGGGACCTGACGATGGCGATCAATCTCAAGGGGGTCTTTTTCGGCTGCAAGTACGGTATTGCCGCATTGCAGCGGGCCGGCGGCGGCGTGGTGATCAACACCGCCTCGTTCGTGGCGCAGCTCGGTGCCGCGACGCCGCAGTTGGCGTACACTGCCAGCAAGGGCGGGGTGCTTGCCATGACCCGGGAACTTGCGGTCATTCATGCACGGCAGAATATTCGCGTCAACGCCTTGTGCCCCGGGCCGCTGCAGACAAAGATGCTGATGGATTACCTCGACACCGACGAGAAGAAGCAAAGGCGCCTGGTGCATGTGCCGCTGGGCCGCTTCGGCCTTGCTGCCGAGATGGCGCAGGCCGCGCTGTATCTGGCGTCCGACCGCTCGTCCTACGTTACCGGCGCCACCTTCAACGTCGACGGCGGCATCACGGCGGCATATGTGACGCCGGAATAGGGGGAAGCTGGCGCGGTTGCGTTGTCTTTTTTCTTAATCCTTCTGGCTGATCATGATGAGTGCGCAGGTGGTTTGGCGCGCTACTGCGAGGGCAAAGTCGCCGAAGACCCGGTGGTTGGAGTCCTGGCGCTGCAGGCCGAGAATGATCAGGTCGGCGGCCTGTGACCGGCTCTTGATCGCGGCAATGACGTCGCTGCTGGATTCGACGACGGTGGTGAGGTTTTCAGGGGACTCGTCGCTGGCAAATTGGCGGAGTTCCTTTTCCATTTCGGCGCGGGCCTGATCGCTCACATCTGGCCTGACGACCTGCAGGAACGTCACCGACCGCAGGCCGGTGCGTTGCAGGCTGCCGAGCAGCCTTGCCCGCAGCACCCGATGCCCGCTGCGGCCCCCCACCGGTACGAGCACGCGGCGCGCGTCGGTCAGTTTCCAGCCGTTCGGCGCCCGCAGTACGACGACGTCGCAGGCCACGCGGCCGATCAGTTCCTCGACTTTCTTGTTCATCACGTGCTCGGTGATATTGCTGAAACCCATCAGCAGGCTCTCGCAGCGATGAACGCGCGCCACGCGTTGAATTTCTTCCCACGGGTTGGCCGCGACAGTTGTCAGTGCCTCGGGTGCCAGTCCGTGTGCGAATGATGCGGTCAGCGACTTGGCCAGAACTTTTTGGGCATCGGCCAGTTCCGGAGGCTGGACGTTGGGTTCGTTCGAATCCGCCAGGCTGACGACGTTGAGCAGCAGCACGCGCCCGAAATTGGGCGGCGCCATGGCATCGGCAACGGTCACCATCGATTCTGCGTTTGCGGGGTTGGCAATTGGTACGAGGACCAGGGGGTTGCGCCCGCGCAATTGCATGAGTTGCGGATTGATCGCTTCTGCAGAAGCATCGTAGACCCGCGCCTGGCGCGCAAACAGCACCCAGTACATACCGCCGCCCAATATCAGCCAGACGAGCGCCACCTTTCCGGCGGCCGGCACGGCCATGCCCTGGAATACGGCCAGGGACAGGCAGGCGATGATGCCAATGATTGGCAGGACCGGGAAGAACGGAATTTTGAATTTGCTGGGATCGATGCCGCCACGGCGATGCGCCAGGATGCAGATCCAGTGGGCCAGGGCAAACGACATCAGAAAAATCAGGCTCGATGCGGCGCCGGCGGAGGCGACATCGGGAAGGACCAGCAACAGGAGGACCATCATCACGGCGCTGGCGATTATTGCCGGACTCGGGGTGCCGCGCGTGGTCGAAATGCCGCTCAATTGCCGCGACAGCGTCCGGTCGCGTGCCATCGCCAGTGCTACCCGTGAGGCGGCAAAGAGGTTGGCGCACAACGCCGAGAGCGTCGCCATAATCGCCGCGGCCATTACCATCCAGAAGCCGGGTTTGCCGAGATAATTATGTACCGTAATAGCGATCACTGTTTCGGGATTCTCGGCGCTGACTGCCGAGATGTTTTCGCCAGGATTGAGGCCGACTGTCGTGACGATCAGCAGCAGAGGGATGTAGATGACCAGTGCGATTGCCAGCGAGAGTATCATGGATTTCGGAATGACCCGTTCCGGATCCTTGATCTCACCGCCGACCGCGGCGATCAGATCGAATCCCTGCAGCGCGATGAAGGAATAGCCCATGGCTGAGATCAAGCCGCTGGCACCGTGAGCAAAAAACGGCGTCAGGGTCGACGCCACATCCGTCGGCGTGTCCTTGATGAAGACCCAGATGCCGCCGATGATGAGGATGACAAAGATGACCAGGTGGCCGATTGTCGCGGTCCGGCTGGCGCCGGACTTGCGGACCAGTGTCAGCGTATAGACGCCGACCGGTATGATTGCCGCGATCGTCGGGATCAAGCCGGAGGTGAGCCATGCCGCCGGCGTGTGACCGAGTTCGCGAATCAATTCGACGATAGCGAAGACCGCAAATGCTGCAAAGCCCAGGGCGTAGAGCACGCCGGCGACGATCGAGGCGAACCACACAACCCAGCCGACCAGGAAGGCAGCTTCGAGCCGGAGGATCTTGCGGGCAAAGGCGTAGGTGCCGCCGGACTCCGGAAACGACGCGGCGAGCTCGGCGAAACTCAGGGCGGTGATCAGCGCGATCACGCCGTTCAGCGCGAAAGCGATAACCGCACTCGGTCCGGTTTCGACGAAAGCCACACCGGCCAACGTCAGGATGCCGCCGCCGACAATGGCGCTGACGCCGACCAGGGTGGCGCCGGTAAGTCCCATGGTTCGTTGTATGTCAGGCACGTTGAGCGGTGTCGGCTGTCAGGTGTCAGTTAACATGGAACACTTTAACCTGCCGAATGGTTGCGATATAGTCACACTTCTTCAAAGGAGGAGATGATGCCCAAATTCGGCGCCCATATGAGCATATCCGGCGGCTTTCATCTGGCCATCGACCGCGGCGAAGCGGTTGGCTGCGACACGATCCAGATTTTTACAAAGAGCAATCGGCAGTGGGCGGCAGCCCCGATCGCCGATGAGGATGCCGAGGCATTCATCGCCCGTCGTGCCGACTCTTCAATCGATCCGGTCTTTGTCCATGCCTCGTACCTGATCAATGTTTGTTCCGAAGTTGACGAAACCCGCGAGAAATCGGTGATCAGCCTGATCGACGAAATCGACCGCGCCGCCAGGCTCGGGCTGCCGTTCATCGTGCTGCATCCCGGCAGTCCAAAGGGGCTGCAGACGGACGTGGGCTTGCAGGTGGCGGCGGACAATCTGCGGCTGGTGATCGATGCGACGGCGAATAGCGGTGTCCGCATCGCCCTTGAGACCATGGCAGGCCAGGGCAGTTCGATCTGCGGCGAATTCGAGCACATCGCCCGACTGTACGAGGCGGTTGACGCGGACGAGCGGCTTGGTGTCTGTTTCGATACCTGCCACGTGTTCGCCGCCGGCTACGATATCCGCGACGAGACGGGCTACGAAAAGACGATCGCGGAATTTTGCGACACGCTGGGCTTCGACCGGTTGCTGGCCCTGCACCTGAACGACAGCAAGGCGGAGTTCGGCAGCCGCAAGGATCGGCACGAACACATCGGCGCCGGCGAGATCGGCCGTGACGCTTTCGGGTTCATCGTCAACGACCAACGCTTCGAACACCTGCCGATGGTGATCGAGACGCCCAAGGGGAAAAGCATGGAAGAGGACGAGGAGAACCTGACGACGCTGCGGGGAATGGTGCGATAGATGAAAATAAGAGGTCCGGCAACGGCCCGCCGGCGCTTGCATCCAGGCGGTTGAAAATGGATAAAAGGCAACGGATGAATATTGGCCGGAATGGCCGCACCAGGGGCTGACGGGAATTTCGCGGTTTTCGTGCCGCGGTGTGGATTTTTTTTATTCGCACTTTATACTTGATTTGTGGCAGGGGAACCCGGTGAGAATCCGGGACGGTCGCGCCGCTGTAATCGGGCCTCGAGCCCGTGAGTCAGATTACCCTGAACATACTGAAGTCTCCGCGTCAGGGGCTTTTGGCTTGAGTCAATGTGGTTTGATGCCGAATGCCGTGATTTGCGGGGTTCGGCATTTTTTGTGTCCAGGTCATGAAGAAACGCTTCACATTGATCGAGCTGCTCGTGGTTGTGGCGATTATTGCGATTCTCGCGGGGATGCTGCTGCCGGCGCTGAACCAGGCGAAACGCATCAGCCAGCGGGCGTTGTGCACGTCCAACCTGCGACAGATCGGGATTGGCGTGCGGCAGTATGTCGATACGTACGACGATTATTACTTTCCGTACTTCACAGACATTGCCAGCGGCCGCCAGTGGTGGTTCGGTTTCGAGCCCGGTGGCCCGGGAGCCGGCTCCAACCGGCCGATCGACAGGGCGCAGGCACTGCTGACGCCCTTCGTCAATTCGTTCGAAGACCGGCTGCAGTGTCCGCTTTTCCCGTATGGCGCATCGACGTTCTATGAGAAATTCGCCGGCCGCGTCGCCACCTACGGCTACAATCTGCGGCTGGCGGATAAGCGCGAAAACAAGTACGTCAACCGCGCCTCGACCGTATTTTCGTTTACCGACGCCATTCATTTCGATTTCGCCAACCGCTTCAACGAAGGCCACTACGTGCTGTTTCCCGCCTGGGGCGAACCGCCGGGACCAGCCAAGAGCGGCTACGCACATTTCCGCCATGAAACGGCCGCGAACGTCCTGTTCATTGACGGACATATCGCCCTGCAGCGGATGCAGGGGGAATCATTCGACAGCACACCAAACAACTACGGCTGTGAAGCGCCGGCGGGCAACCTGTTCGGTGACGACGGGACCGTTGCCGGCATCGACGGCCGATGAGTTCAAAATCCTGAATGCCAACACAAACGGAGCATCCATCATGCGCACAAGTCACACACGGAGCCACACGCTCGCGTTAATTGCCGTTGCCGCGACAATTGCCGTCTCGACGGCTTTCGCCGCAACCCTGGCCGAGACCTTCAATGCATCGCCCTTCGTCGGCGACGGCGGCAGTTTCACCCTGGAGGGACCCGGCGCTGCACAGTTCACGCACCTGTCGAACGCACCGGCCTTCACCGGTGACCCGGCCGGTTCCCTCGAGGTGGAGTACGACACACTCAAGCCGTCCACGCGACTCACGGCACCGCTCGGCGTGACGGTGGCCGAAACGGATTCATTCAGTTTCGGCGCGGTGCTGACCATACGGAGCGCCGGCTTCTTCGCAGACCCCGACGGCTTTGCGCAGATCGCTTTCGGCCTGATCAACTCGACGACGACGGGGCTCGACCGGTCGGGGGACTTTTCGGACTTCGATAACGACACGTTCGATATGGTCGAGTTCAATTATTTCCCGAATGAATCAGCTTTTTTCGGTGGGCCGTTCGTGTCGCCGTCGGTACTTGGCGCGCAGGTCGGCACGAGTGCTTTCAATAACATCGTATTTTCGTCTTTCGCCTTCACGCTGCCGCCGGATACGCCGTTGCGCATCGAGTTCATGTACGATGGCGTCACCTCCATCATGACCGGCACGGTCGATTCGATCGCCCCGGACGGTACCCTGACGCCGCTGGCTGAAACTGTGCCGCTGGACATCTATAACCCGCCGGGAGCTTTCGCCGTGCCGCTTCAGGGCGGGTTCACGGTCGATGCGATCGCGATCAGCGCCTACCTCGACGGCTTCGCCTTCGCACAGGCCAGCGCGCAGGCGACGCTGGTCTATGACGAACTGTTTTTCAGCACGCCGGGTTCCGGCGGCACGACGTGTGCCGAACTCGCGGACCAGGTGATCGGCCAGATGTGCAACGACCTGCTGACCTCGCCGCCGACGAGCGTGGCAGAGCTGGAAAAGATCGGCGATGAACTGGCTGTGCAGATCATCAGTGGCGCGACGATCATCGACGACAACACGCCGGGGTCGGCAAGCGACACGGCGTGCATCACCCACGTCAAGGGGTTGATCGCCGGTCAGTAGGGAACAGCCCCATCTTGGCCCGATGGCCTTGATCTCGGCGTCGATTGATCAAGGTGGGCCAGCGGCTCATTTCTTCGGGCGCAAGTGCGGGAAGAGTATGACGTCGCGAATTGACTCCGCGGCGGTGAGCAGCATGACCAGGCGGTCGATGCCAAGCCCGAGTCCGCCGGCCGGCGGCATGCCGTGTTCGAGGGCGGTGAGGAAATCCTCGTCGATGATCTTTGAGACTTCGGGATTGCCATCGGCCGTGTCGATTTGCTCCTGGAAACGCTTGCGCTGCTCGACCGGGTCGTTGAGTTCGGAGTAGCCGGGTGATATTTCGAGGCCGTTGATCTCGAGCTCATAAACATCCACCAGCGTGTCGTCGTCGTCACAGGTCTTGGCCAGCGGCACCAGGTGCCGCGGCAGGCGCGTGACGAACGTCGGCTGGATGAGCTCATGCTCGATGACCTTCTCGTAGATCTCGTGCGTCACCGCGACGTCGCTCATGCCGGCGTCAACCTCGAGGTCGAGTGCCTGTGCCCGGCCCAGGCGCTCGGCGCCCGACACGTCGTACCAGTCGTTGCCCATGCGTTCACAGACCAGGTCCCGGTACGCCACCCGGCGGAAGGGTGGCGTGAAGTCGAGGGTAGTCTCTTCATTCAGCCGGACCTGCAGCGAACCATTGACATTCTGCGCGACAGTTGTAATGAGCGCCTCGACCAGTTCCATCATGGTGCGGCAGTCGCCGTAGGCCTCGTATAGTTCGAGCATCGTGAACTCGGGATTGTGCCGCCGGTCGAGGCCTTCATTGCGGAAGTTGCGATTGAGTTCGAACACTTTTTCGAAACCGCCGACGAGCAGGCGCTTGAGGTACAGTTCCGGTGCGATGCGCATGAACATCGGGCAGCTCAGCGCGTTGTAATAAGTCTCGAACGGACGTGCCGCGGCGCCGCCGGCGACCACCTGCAGCATTGGCGTCTCGACCTCGAGGTAGCCGCGGTCCTCGAGAAAACTGCGAACTTCGCGGACGATGTCGATGCGCTTGCGGAACACTGCTGCAGCCTCGTCGTTACCGATCAGGTCGAGGTAGCGCTGGCGATAGCGCTGCTCGACATCGACCAGGCCCTCGTGCTTGGCGGGCAGCGGCCGCAGGGCCTTTGAAAGTAACGTGTACGACTGCACCTTGGCGGTGATCTCGCCGGTGCGTGTCTTGAAAACACCGCCCGTAACGCCGACGATGTCGCCGAAGTCGAGCCGTTTGAAGGCGGCGAAAAGCTCGTCGCCGAGGACGTTTTTCTGGGCGTAAACCTGGATCAACCCGGCGCCGTCGCGCAGTTGCGCGAACACCGCTTTGCCCATGACCCGGAACAGCACGATGCGGCCGGCAACCGTGACCGACGGCTCAGCTTCCGGGTCGTCTTCGTTGTACAGCGCTTTGGCATCGACGGAGAGTGTGCGGTCGGGAAAGATGGCGCCGTATGGATCGGTGCCTTCGCCGCGCCAGGCTGCGAGATTGTCCAGACGCTGGGCGATCTGGTCGTTGATATCGACGATCGGCGCGTCGTCTGGGGGGGTGTTTGTGTCGTTGCTCATTATTCAGTCGTTCAGTCGGTGGGCGTTTGGCGCGGGATTGGATGGTTCAGATTGGTTCCGGCAGATAGAGGCCGCCGCCGGTTTGCATGGTGATGCCGTGACAGATGGCCATGGCCATCGCGTCGGTGGCGTCGTCCGGAATATCGGCGACATCGAGATTGAGTGTGCGCGCCATGAACTCGGCGATTTGCATTTTCGTGGCACTGCCGCTGCCGACAACAATTTTTCTGGCTTTTCGCGGTGCATACTCGTAGCACGGTATTCCATGTCGTGCCAGTATGCTGACAACAGCACCACGCGCCATGCCGAGGAGCATGGCGGTCTTGGCGTTCTTAAAGTAAAAGCTGCCCTCGATCGAGGCGACATCGGGTTTGAACCTTTCGACGAGTTCCTCGACGCCGCTGCCGTGGCGCCGCAGGCAATCACTGAGCGGCGCCTGTCTGGTGTTGCGGATGATACCGCAGTCGACGGCGGCGAACTTCCGGCCAGTCATCGCGATGACCCCATAGCCGGTGGAGCGCAGAGCGGTGTCGATGCCCAGGAGCGTGGTGGTTTGTTGCGGCAGTTGCGTCACTCGTCTGCCGCAAGTGCCTCGAGCACGGCATCGTCGAAGTCGGCATTGGAGACAACGCCCTGCACGTCGTCGCAATCCTCGAGATTGTCGAGCAGCCGCACGACCTGCTTGGCCACGGAGGTGTCGGTGATCTGCACCTGATTCTCCGGAATGCGCACGATGCCGGAATCAGCCGGCACGATGCCGTCGGCCTCGAGCGCCATCGCCAGGTCGTTGAACGATTCCGGCGGCGCCAGGATTTCGGCGATATCCTCGTCGGCAGTAATTTCCTCAACATCGACTTCGGCGCCGAAGCACAGTTCCATGAGCGTGTCCTCATCGGCTTTTTCGCCCTCGATAACGAAGCGGGCCTTGCGATGAAACATCCACGCGACAGCGCCGTTGCTGGCCAGGTTGCCGTTGGCTTTGGTGATCATGTGGCGGACTTCGGCAGCAGTGCGGTTGCGATTGTCGGACAGGCAGTCGACCATGATCGCAACGCCGCCGCTGGCATAGGCCTCGTAGCTGAGCTCCTCGAGGACCGCAGCGCCAAGCTCGCCGGCACCCTTCTTGATGGCACGGTCGATGTTGTCGTTGGGCATGTTGACGGCTTTCGCCGAAGCGATCGCGGTACGCAGCCTGGCGTTTGCCAACGGATCCTTGCCGCCATCGCGGGTGGCCTGGATCAGTTCTTTAGCCAGGCGCGAGAATATTTTGCCGCGCTTGGCGTCGGTACGACCCTTTTTGTGCTTGATCGTTGACCATTTATTATGTCCGGACATGCATAAACTCCTCATGAATCGGCCAGGCAGTGAAGATGACGAGGGTAGATTCTACTGCGCCTATGTTCTTTTTTCAATGCGCGAAAGCCAGGGTGGTCGGCGGTGGGGGAGGCGATTGTATCGGGGTTCCAGTTCCCTGCCCGCTGCCGTTATGGAAGGCGCACGCCCTGTACAATCAAAGCCCTTCGACTTGTTTGTCAGCTGTAGATTTGCCCGACGGCACGCCGTTTCAAATGACCCATAGCAACCCCGCGGTCGCCACAGTAGTCTTTTCTGCGGGGCAGGGTACATTAAACAAAGTGAATTCCGCCTCAATCGTCGCCGGGCCTCACATAGTGTCGTCGTGATCAAGTGCGCGGTCGGGTTGTCGGCGGTGTTCGTAGGGGGCGCGAATTCATGAAATCCGCCGCCATCAGCGCCGCGAATTTCGCCGTCGAGAGGGTGCCGGATGCCATGCCGGATATGAGGCTGGCATCGAAACAGACACGTCCGGCCAGTGTTGCCGCCGTCTGCCCTGTACGTCACACGAATCAAGCGGTTTTGTGGCAGCAAGCCATCGCCCGGCGCCGGTCCCAGATTTTTCCATCCCGGTCCGTGGGCACGACGGGATTTTGGACGATGAACAACAAAAGCTCGAATACAAATCGACGCTGTGCGCGGAGCATTGCGTCGAGGTATGGGCGTTAATTGAGGAGAGGGAGTAATGAATTTTTCGTGGATTAAACCTGGTCAGGTAATTTCGTCCTGTGGAATGCTGCTGATCGTTCTGTCGCTCGCCGTCTGCACGTTTACTGTGGCGGCACAAGCCGCGCCAGCCGACGAAGCCGCGCCAGCCGACGAAGCCGCGCCAGCCGACGAAGCCGCGCCAGTCGACGAAGCCGCGCCAGCCGACGAAGCC
>JASLZG010000175.1:10008-10279 GCA_030754995.1 Lentisphaeria bacterium | reverse complement strand
CGATGCGGCGCCCGGTCGAATCTGTTTCCGGCTCGAAGACCATGGCATCCACCGGGATATGCCAGTTGCCCTCGGCGCCGGGCCACGCGCCGCCGGGGAAAATGATGAGGAAGCGGGAATCCTCACTGCCCCAGCACATCTTCGTAGTCAACCGTTGTATCGATGTCCTGAAAAATTTATGGCTCGTCGATATCGACACGAACAACGTTGCCGGTGTGGGCGTCGACAACTCGCCTGGCGCCGGCGTCGCCGGTCAACTGCAGGAGCTCGT
>JASLZG010000175.1:0-9998 GCA_030754995.1 Lentisphaeria bacterium | reverse complement strand
AACAGCACCGGATTGCCGTCACGGTTGTCGTGATTCGGTACGATGATCGTGCTGCTGCCGGCGGCGGCCCGGGCGATCGCCAGCAGCGTGGCCGTTTTCACCATCGGCATGTCCCCGAGGCAGACGAGGTAGGCGTCGGCGTCGCGGCGGGCAGCGTTCACGCCGGCCCGCAGCGAGGTTGCCATGCCTTCGGCAAACGCCGCGTTGTGAACGGCCCGCACATTGACCGGCAGGATCGCCGCAACGTCGGCGTGCCGGTGTCCGGTCACGACGATCGTCTCGGTGAATGCGGCGCCCACGACGTTCGCCACGGTTGTGCCGATGACTGTGCGGTCACCCAGCGGCAGCAGCAGTTTGAAGTCGCCCATGCGGCTCGACTTTCCGGCCGCCAGAACGATGGCCGAAATCTTCGCGTGGGGTGTGCCCTTACCTGCCATACTTTGCCTGCACCACTTCGGCAATGATGCTCAGGGCGATCTCCGCCGGGGCACGGCCGCCCAGCGGCAGGCCTGCCGGACCGCTGATGCGGCCGATTTCAGCCTCGGTAAAGCCGGCGTCTGCCAGGCGCGCCTCCCGTGCGGCCTGGGTTTTTTTGCTGCCGATCGCGCCGATGTATGACACCGGGCTGCGCAGCAGGATGTGCATCGCCGGGTCGTCGATCTTCGGATCATGCGTCAGCAAAACAGAGTAGGTGTCCTCGTTGAGATCGATGCCGGCCAGCACGGTTTCTGGCCATTCGCAGGTCAGCTGGTCGGGCGGGACCGGGAAGCGTTTTTCATCGGCGAACACCTCGCGCGGGTCGATGACGGTGGTTTCGAAACCGACTTCGTGTGCCAGTGCCACCAAATGCACGGTGGTGTGGGCCGCACCGACGATCAGCAAATGGTCGCGCCGGGCGAAGACCTGGAAGAACAGTCGCCGCCCATTGAACTCCTGCACGCCGCTGCGCCGTTCGCGGTAGGCCGTGCGGGCGGACTCCGCGACGGCGCCGGTGTCGCTGCCGAAGTCGCCGACGACACCGTCGTGCGGGTCGACAAGCAGGTGGGCAAAGTCCGCTTCGAGACGGGTGACGAGGATCTTTGGCTGCTTCGCGTTCAACGCGGCCGCGAGTGCCTGCCACAGTTCGCGGGCGGCAGGATCGGCGGAGCGCGCCGGATGCGGTTCGACGAAGACGCGGACCTTGCCGCCGCATGTCAGGCCGACTGACCAGGCGGTTTCGTGGGTGACGCCATAGCCGATCTCGCGAGGAATACCGCTATCCATGACCTGCAGCGCTTCCTCGATGACGGCGCCCTCGATGCAGCCGCCGCTGACCGAGCCGGCGACCTGCATCTCCCGATTGACGCCCATGACCGAGCCGACGCCGCGCGGCGCCGACCCCCAGGTTTCGATGACTGTGGCCAGGGCGCACGGCTCGTCGGCCCCGAGCCATTCAGCTAGTTTCGGCAGGATGTCGTGCATGGCTTGACTGGTTCTGCACCTGGCGGCAGGTATATTGATGAAACGGTTAGATAAAAACCACTTTAATATACATCACTGCATGATTCTGACACACCAGATATCAGTGTCGCGTCGATTCACCCTGGTTGAACTGGTGGTCGTGATCACGGTTGTCGCGACCGTCGTGGTCGTCGGCATCCCGGCACTGTTCAACGGGGCGCAGAAGGCGAAGCTCAAGACCTGCGCCGCCAATCAGAAGAAGCTGGGTGAACTGATCCATATGTACACCCACGACAACGGCGACTTCCTGCCGGCCTACGAGAACGGCTGGGTTCAGCGGATCGGCGAGATCGACGGTGTCACGGTCGATCCGGGCGTCGAGCCGGAGGGCTTTTTCGCCTGCCCGAGCCAGGAGTTCGTGTCCTACATCGGTGCGTTCCCGGCCCGGGACTACTGGCGCGGCACCTACTACGGGATGAACCAGCACATTACTTCGAACCTCATGTCGCCCCCCGGCAAAGCGCTGCCGCATTGGACGCAGGTCAACCGGCAGCGGATCAAGGACCCGTCGTCGAAGCTGCTGATGGCTGATGCTTCCGGCAGCAACTACTTCAACATTCCAGACCTGGACCCGGTGGTGGCCGCCATCAGTCGCAAAGGCTCGACGTATGCCGACGGGTTGCCGGACGCTCCGGCGCCGCCGCTGCCGGCCATGCGGCATGTCGGCGGCAGCGGCAACTTCCTGTTTGTCGACAGCCACGTCGAGGACAAGACGAGCTGGCCGGAACTGACGTTTGGGCCGGGCACTTCCGGCTTCGACTTCTGGCACGGCGGCCATGCCTATCCCGGCAGCAGCTATTAGGCCTGCCACGGGCCGCTGCAAGACGGATCGAATCGCCGGCACCCAGGCCTGAAAGCGTTCTATGCACCGAGCGGCTTGAAGCCTTCGGCTTCGAGGCACAGGAAGAATTCCTCGACGTTCATGAAGATGTGGCCCTGCTCGATGTAGCTGTCGGTCGTGAACGGGCTGAGGTTCGTCGGCGGGTAGATCATGTAGCGCCGCTTGTGATAGTCGCGGGCGTGCCCGAGTTCGTCCATCATGCCGGTTGACATCGGCGGGCGCTGAGCATACGGATGAATGGCAACGACGGCGTCGACCTTGCCGACGAACCAGTGCAGATCCCGGTGCACGGTGTAGGAAAAGGTCACTTCCTTGTCGCGCTGGTTATCGAAGTTCGAACCGATCTCGATGGCCTGCGGGTCGATGACCAGGCCGTATTTGTTGAGCCGCGCGATCGTCTCGTCCACCACGACACGCGCCTGCGGGTCCGAGTGCGTCATCGAGTACGAGACGTAGAAGGACGGGACGCGTTCGTGCTTCACGAGCTTGAACAGACTGTCCGGATTCTGGCCGATCGGAATGACATAGTGCCGCACATTCAAATGCGCGGCCCAATCCTCTGACAGGCTGACTTCCTCGTCCATCCAGGAGAGGATCTCGCGGATGCTGAAGTTGTGTTGCTTGACGCGCTGGAAGAACTCGTCGCGCTTCTGGGCATCGTGCATGCGCTCCTGAATGAACCACTCTGCGTCGATCAGGGTGACGACAACGTCGGGCCGTATGAAGTGCGCGATCTCCTTGTGATCCTTGAGCTTGATATTGACGTGCTTCCACTCGATCGTGGACGGCGCGCGGACAATCGCGTTGGTCACCTTATTCGCTTCGAGCTCGAAGCCGATCTTGCGGTATTCGCGTTCGCGCAGGACTTCGAACAGGTAGTTCGTGGTACCCAGCAGCCGGTCAAGCTTCTTGCCGCCGGTGCTTTCCAGGGCGCTGATCAGATTGTGATAGCTGATCTCGAGTCCCTGGTCCTGCCCCATCTGCAGAACCTGGTTGATGTAGGATTCGTCATCCATTCCGGCGATCATGCCGGTGACTAGAACTCGCATGTCAGTTCCTCGGGAATCTGCGGTGGCAGTTCAGAAATATTTGCGGCGGCCTTTCGGCGCCATCGGGTGCTTTTTCATCTGTCCTTTGCTGGCTTTCTGCTTTGGCGGCTGCTCGAGATGCAGGGCGTACCATTGCTCGCCGATGCCGGCATTCGAGAACAGGTGAATCTTGTTGTTGGCGACGTGTTCCCAGTTGCGGGTGATCAGATCGCTGTCGGTCTTGTCCTTGGCACGGGTCAGGATTTGCAGGGCCTCGTCGATTTTCTTGCGCTTGATCAATATCCACGCGTAGAGTGAATAGATCAGCAGCGCCTTGTCGTACTTGAACTTCTTGACGCCTTTCTTGAAGCTTTTCTCCAACGCCGCGAAATCTTCGTTATGGTACTGGCGTGTCATTTTCATGGCCAGTGTCAACGGTTCGAGCACGAGGATTTTGGTCATCAGCGTGTCGGCTTTGTCGAAGCGCTTGATCTGGAAGTTGAGCTGCATCTTCAAGGTATTGATCTGGCGCTCCGCCAGGATGTTCCATTTGTACAACGACTGCGCGGTTTCGAGTATTTCGAGGGCGTCGATGACGCCGGTTTCCATGACTTTCTCCACCTGGGCCTGCATCACCTTCTGCGAGGACGGCTTGGTCTGGAAACGGCCGATCAGGCGCTGGGCTTCGGCCTGGGCCTCGGTGATCCGATCCTGTACCGTCATCGCGACCGCCTGCAGGCGCTTGCCAAAGTAACGGCTCAGCAGAATCATCAGACCGAGGAAGACGGCGACCCCGAGAAAGATGCCCCAGCCCGGTGCGGTGACACTGGCCAGCGCCGCCGCCGCGAGCACGGCGGCGAGTAGGGAAACAATCAGCGACAGCATTCGTTCCTCACATTATCGAATCGTGAAAATCGGCCCGCCGCAATTCGGCTGCCGAACAGATCATCAGACAGCGAGCAGTTCGGCATTGGCGTGCTGCCGTTTCCGCCCGATCAAAGAATAGGGGCCGACCCAGTCGATCTGCACCGGCACGAGCTGCCCGACCAGATCTTCGCCGCCCTCGAAATAGACCAGCCGATTATCCGGGGTGCGGCCGAACCAGCGTTCCTTCTCCGGTTTCTCGACCAGCACCTCGACCAACGTGTTCTGGTACCGGGCGTTTTTCGCGGTAAGGACCTCTTTCTGCAGGTCGTCGAGCATTTGGCGGCGCCGCGTCTTCTCGGCCATTGTCACGTTGTCCGTCATCTTGCGCACGGCCACCGTCTTCGGCCGCGGCGAGTACGTGGAAATGTGGACCTTGTCAAACTGTAGGCGCTGCATCATGCGGTACGTGTCCATGAACTGCTCGTCGGTCTCGCCGGAGAATCCGACGATGATGTCGGTATTGAGGGCGGCCTGCGGCAGGCGGGCACGGATGCGGTCGACGAGCCGGTAATAATCATCGCTGGTATAGCCGCGTCGCATGTTGGCGAGCACCTCGTCGTTGCCGGACTGCACCGGAACTTCAAGGTGCGGGCAGACCTTGTCGAGCTCGGCGACGGCGTCGAGCAGCTTATCATTCATCCAGTTCGGATGGCTGGTCAGAAAACGGATACGGTGAATGCCGTCGATCTTGTTGGCCCGCGCCAGCAGGCCGGCCAGCCCGATGCCCTCGTCAAGATCGAGGCCATAGCGGTCGACGATTTGCCCGAGCAGCATGACTTCGCGGATACCCTGGCCGGCCAGCGACTCGATCTCGCGCAGCACATCGGCCGATGGTCGACTGCGTTCGCCACCGCGCCGGTACGGAATGATGCAGAAGGAGCAGGCGTGTGAGCAGCCGAGCACAACGGGCACGTGCGCGGTGATCGCGGCGCCGCGCTGGTCGAGCGGCAGGACGTTCCCGGCATCCTGAATGGCATCCCGCAGGCTGCGGGTCGACTGCTCCTGCAGCAGCACCGCTTCGCAAAGATCATGTTCCTGCAGGTAATCGAGCAGCGGGCCGCCGTCAGACGGCGACATGAAGACATCGACGAACGGAAACTTCTCCTGCAGTGCCGGCGATTCCTTGACGCCGACCAGGCACCCCATCAGCCCGAGCACCAGGTCGGGACGCCGTTGCTTGATGGTCTTGAGCGAGCCGAGCCGGCCGTAGATCTTGTTCTCCGCCTGTTGCCGCACAACGCAGGTGTTGAGCACGACAACATCGGCTTCATCCGGGTCCGGGGTCGGTCCGTATCCCAGCGTCTCGAGTTGGGCGCCGAGCTTGCGGGAATCCGCCTCGTTCATCTGGCAGCCGATGGTCCAGATATGATATTGCTTGCCGAAGGTCTTGTTCATGAACTGTGGTACGTCACAGGAGAGGGGGAGGGACGCTGTCTGTTTCGAGAAACGTATAGTATACAACGAGTTACAGACACCGTCAAACCTCCCGGCGTGGCGGTGGAGGATGGTTCGCCGCGGGTGGCGGCAGCCGGCCCGCGGAGGAACGGTGTCGGCGGTTATCGGAGCAAATCGAATTGTCCCGGTATTTCAATTGCCCGAGCCGTATTCCTGTGCCAATTCGGCCGTTGTCCGCAGTCATCAACGGCCGTCGCGACCGGATGGTTTGGCGGCGAAATCGCGTTATATTGAAGATGACGTAGACGAAACACGGCCAGGAGCACTAAGGATGAGTGAAATTTTGATTCCAGTCGAACCCGACAGCGCCGCGAACGCGGCGCTGTCGCGGCCATTGGGCCATGCTAATCAGCCGAGAGATTTCGACTGGCTGGAAAAGAACATACCGTGCCAGGCGGCCTGCCCGGCGGCGACCGACGTCCCTGAATACCTGGCGGCGATTTCCCGCGGCGACTACGACCAGGCGTACAAGGTCAATTTGGAAGACAACGTATTCCCGGCGATTCTCGGGCGCGTGTGCTCCCGGCCGTGCGAGCCGGCATGCCGCCATGGTTGGGAAGGTAACGGCGACTCCGTGGCGATTTGCTTTTCGAAGCGGTCCGCCGGTGATCTCAGCAACCAGGACCCCGTCGTCATGCCGAAGATTTTCTCCGACTCCGGCAAGAAAATTGCCGTTGTCGGGTCCGGCGTGTCCGGGCTGACCGTTGCGCGCAACCTGGCGTTGTACGGCCACCGGGTGACGGTTTACGAAAAACACTCGAACCCCGGCGGCATGCTGAACCAGGGGATTCCCGAGTTCCGCCTGCCGCGCCGGTTGATCGACCGCGAGATCGCCCAGATCGCGGCCTGCGACGTCGAAATCGTCTGCAGCACCGAGATCGGCAAAGACATTTCGATCAGCCAATTGACCGCGGACAACGACGCCGTCGTCCTGGCGGCAGGCACCCTGCGTCCGAACATTCCCGATCTGCCGGGCGCCGAGTTGAAGGGCATCCGGCACGGGCTCGATTTCCTGCTGGAAACCAATGAGTTCGAGCCGGAGCAGATGCACGGCCACGTTGTCGTCATCGGTGGTGGCTTCACGGCCATGGACTGCTCCCGCACCGCGTTTCGCCTGGGTGCTGAGAAGGTCGGTGTTTATTATCGGCGTTCGACCAATGAAATGCTGGTGACGCCCGGCGAGCTGGAAGAGATTGAGCAAGAGAACATCACCATGGAGACGATGGTCAGCCCGGTGGGCTATGTCGGCGACGACCAGGGCCGGGTGAAAGCCATCCGCTTCATTCGCACCGAGCTGGGTGCACCCGATGAAAACGGCCGTCGCCGCCCGGTCAATATCGAAGGCAGCGAATTCGAAATCCCGGCCGACTGGGTGCTGCTGGCGACTGGCCAGAACCCCGATACCGACTTCATCGACGACGATTTCCGCCCGGACCTGGTCGGCGATGACCGGTGGCTGGTCAGTGGCGAGGCGCACGTGACCGATGTCGAGAAGATCTTCATCGCCGGCGACTTTGCCCTGGGCGCATCCACCCTGATCAACGCGATCGGCCACGCCAAGGCCTGTGCCCGAGTCGTCGACAAACAGCTTGCCGGTGAAAGCCGACTCACCGACGTTGCGCTGATCGAGGACGCCGGCGCCACCGGCCGCAAGCGCGAGATGGACGACATCCCATTGCAGGCCATGCCGACCATCCCGGTGAGCGAACGCCAACTGACCGCCGAAGTCGAGACCGGCTATCTCGAGGACGCCGCCGGTGAAGAGGCAAAGCGCTGTTACCTGTGTCATTTCAAATTCGAGATCGACAACGACCTATGCATTTACTGTGACGGCTGCCTGCGCGTCAAGCCGGTGGACAACTGCATCGTGAAGGTCAAGGAGATGACCTACGACGATGACGGCCGCATCACCGGCTACGTCCGCTCGACCGACGCCATGGATTACAACCTGCTGTATATCGACCAGAACGAGTGCATCCGCTGCGGCGCCTGCGCCGACGTCTGCCCGGTCGAGTGCATCCAGGTGCAGAAAGTCAACAAACGGGTGGTGAAAACCAGCGACGTGCACTAAGGGCAGAATGACATTGCCCGCATGTTACCAAAGACAGCGCCATGTTCACTCCGGAACAGATTCAGAACATGCTGGCGACGGCCGTGGTGCTTGGCGTGCTTGGCATCATCATCCTCATGGCGATCGAGATTCAGAAGTGGCACAAGAAACGCACGATCGTCCATGGCATGCAGTTGTTCGTGCGGATGATCGGCGGCATGCTGATGCTGATTCTGCTGGCCCACCTCTTTGGCGGCATCATGTATGCCCAGTTCGGTGACCTGCCGACCGCGCAGTTCGTTCTCTACTGGATCAAGTGCGTGCTGCTGGCCCTGGCGTTGTGCCTGGTTGCCGTTGTCGATGTGCTGCTGATCATGCGGCATCGGCAGAAGCACCGCAAGCGCCTGCAAAACCTTGCCATTGATCTGCTCACCGAAAACCATGGGCTGGCGGCGGACTCCAAACAGTGAGCACCGCCGACAGGCATGCCGGGCAGCCGTACCTTCTCGCCGCGCCGCCCGCTGTGGCGACGGCCCCTTGCACCGCGGCGGCAGCACTCAACTTCGTTCCGGCGACCGGTATTACGGTATTCGGCTGGACGGTCTGGCACCTTCTCGGTGTATCGCTGCACCCACTGCTGCCGTTGCTGTGGTTCGCCGGCGGCCTGCTGGTCTACAACCTCGATCGCGCCGTCGCCGATCCCGCTGATCTGACCAACATCCCCGGCCGTGTCCAACGCGACGCGGCATTCGCCGACAGCCGGCGCGCGCTGATGGCGGCCGCGGCGCTGTTGCTGGTTGCCGGACCGCTGCTGCTCGGTGCCTGGCAGGTTGCCGCCGTGATTGGTGCCGGTACCGTTGCCTGTGTCGGCTACTCTGTGCGCCTGCCGTTGCTGCCGGTGCGGATCAAGGATGTGCCGGTGGTGAAGACCTTTTTCCCGGCGCTCGCCATCACGGTTGCCTTGATGGGCACGCCGCTGCTGCTGCTGCCAGGGTTGCCGGCCGGATTCGGTGCCGCGACAGTTTGGGTCTCGGGAATTTTGCTGGCAAATGTCATCGTCTGTGACCTGCGCGACTTGCGCGGCGACCGCGACCGCAGGGTCGTCACCCTGGCGGTGCTGTGCGGCGGCCCGGGCACGGTGGCGGCGCTGGCCGCGGTGTTCCTGCTGACCGCCGCAGCGACTGCCTGGCAGCTCCACGTGGCGCTGGGCACCGTAGGCTACCTGGCCGCGGCTGCCGTGTGTTTCCCGATCGCCAGGGCACGGCAATGGTACTACGATTATGTCGTCGACGGCGTGCTGTTCGTACCGTTGCTGCTGTGCGCCGTGTAGGTTCACTGTTCGGTGTTCAGGCAATGGCGCGAAGCAGGCAAACGGAAGAGTTGCATTCCCGCCGGGCCCGGAATTCCGCGGTACAGAATCGCGTCGGGCCTCTCTTGACCTTCTCAGTGCAGTTCCCGGACCTTGTTGAGCAGGCCGTCGCAGCCGTCCTCGAGGATATCAAGCACAAGCTCGAAGCCGTCGTCGCCGCCGTAGTACGGATCGGGCACTTCGGAAACGTCGTGGTGCCGGCAGAAATCAGTGAACTTGACGAGTTCTCCAGTTTGGCCGTGGCGTTCGATGAGGCTGGCGATGTCGTCGTAGTTGGTGTCGTCCATGGTGACGATGTAATCGAATGTCCCGAGGTCCTTCTGCGTCAGGCAGCGGGAGATGCTGGTAAGATTGTAGCCGCGGCGCCTGGCCGTGCGGCGCATCCTGCTGTCGGCGCGGTCACCGGCGTGATAGGCGATGGTGCCGGCGGAGTCGAGCTTGACGCGGTCCTGCAGGCCTGCAGCGTCGACTTTATGCTGCATGACGCCTTCGGCGGCAGGTGACCGGCAGATATTTCCGAGGCAGACGAAAATTATTCTTGTTTGCATACAACCATGGTGGATTCTTTTGGTCAGCTGGTACAATTGATGAAAGACTGGCCACGAACCCTACTCGTCAGGCAAGCCACTAATTGCCTCCACTTTGAAGCTCGCACGGTGTTGCTTTGGTTCGTGGACGATGTTGAATTCTACTGGAGTCCTCGTTATCATAATTTCAAATCCCGTCAACCGTCCATGTCATAACCATTGCTGGGATTGGTTGTTACGAGGCGAATCGAGATAACTGAACACGGTTAGGAGAGGAGTATGCCAATTCGATTGACGCTGG
>JASLZG010000174.1 GCA_030754995.1 Lentisphaeria bacterium | reverse complement strand
ACATGGCGCGGCTGAACCGCGGCCTGGTGCTGACCAAATACGTCGGCTCCCGCGGCAAGAGCGGCAGCAACGACGCGTCGGCCGAGTTCATGGCCGAGTGCCGGCGGATCTTCGATAGCGCCGGGGTGCTCTGGCAGACCGGCGAGATCGGCAAGGTCGACCAGGGCGGCGGCGGCACGATCGCCTACATGCTGGCGCGCTACGAGATGGAAGTGGTCGACTGCGGTGTCGGCCTGTTGAGCATGCACGCCCCGTGGGAAGTGGCCAGCAAGCTCGACACGTACATGGCGTACAAGGGCTACAAGGCTTTTTACCGGTCGAAGTGACGAACAATTCTGTCGCGGCAGGCGTGGCATGAGCCAGGCACGTCCCAACATTCTCGTACATCATGTCCGACGACCACTCGGCTGAAGCGATCAGCTGTTACGGTTCACGGCTGGCGCCGGCATTCCGGACCCCGGACCTGGACCGGATCGGGCGCGAAGGATTGCGGATGGACTGTTTCTACAGCACCAACTCCATCTGCACCCCGGCACGGGCAAGCGTGATGACCGGGCAGTATGGGCATGTTAACGGTGTCCGCACCATCGACGACCGCTGGAACCCCAACCGCCGTGAGAACCTGGCGAGCCTCATGAGAGACGCCGGTTACAACACGGCCATCGTTGGCAAATGGCACCTGCACTGCTATCCGGAGGGCTTCGACTACTTCGATGTCCTGCCTGGACAGGGCACCTACCGTGACCCCGATTTCCTCGACCGCACGCTGCCCCGGGAGGTGCTGGAGAACCCCGGTGCCCGACAGCCTTTTCGAAGACCGGAGCCACCGCTCGCCCGGCAGCCGCTGGTTCGGCTCGTCGGTGTCGCCGCGAAACAAGGTGCGCAGCCTCTACCAGACTTTTCGCAATCCCGGGTATGTGACCGGCCCTCTCACCGAAACCGAGGACCTGCCCTTCGAGGGAAAGGCCCTGGTCGCCTACCAGAAATCGACGAGCGTTATCCATCGTTACAGGAGAAAGTAGCGAAAATGGGCTGACCGACGTGAGGTGCCGCCGGCCATTTGCAGAGTGCACTCCTGCTGCGGAAACGGCTCGCACCCGGCGGTCACCCGACCTCACAACCCGTCGTCGGGCCTTGCCGGTATCCGTGGCTGCTTGCCGGGGCCGGGCGGACTTTGTTTCGGCCCCTGCTTGAAATAGGACATATTAAATCCTATTTTATCTGTATTAACTGAGTGCGCCTTGGGCGGCGCCCTTTTTTTTGATGCAAAATCAGACTCTTACAGTCGCATTTTAGCATGGCACAGGACAACGCAATCCAGGCACCCGAAGTGGTCAGCGAATCGGACGAGCTCATCGCCAGGTCGATCGAGCAGGAGTACCGGTGGGGGTTCGTCACCGATATCGAGGCGGACGCCGCGCCGAAAGGTCTCAACGAAGAGATCATCCGCTTCATCTCGGCCAAGAAGAACGAGCCGGAATTCCTGCTGAACTTCCGGCTCAACTCCTTTGCGCACTGGCAGACCCTGGAAGAACCGCAGTGGCCGCACGTCCACTATGCGCCGATTGATTTCCAGGAGATCATCTACTACTCGGCGCCGAAGCAGAAGGAAAAGCTCACCAGCCTCGACGAGGTCGACCCGGAAATCCTCGAAACCTATGAAAAGCTCGGCATCCCGCTGCAGGAGCAGAAGATGCTGGCCGGTGTCGCGGTCGACGCGGTCTTCGACAGTGTGTCTGTCGCCACGACCTTCAAGGAAACCCTGAAGGACGCCGGGGTGATCTTCGGTTCGTTCTCGGAGGCCGTCCACGAATATCCGGAGCTGATCGAGAAGTACCTCGGCTCGGTGGTGCCGTATCGTGACAATTTTTACGCGTCGCTCAACTCGGCCGTGTTCAGCGACGGGTCCTTCTGCTATATCCCGAAAGGCGTCCGCTGCCCAATGGAGCTGTCCACCTACTTCCGAATCAACGCGGCCGAGACCGGGCAGTTCGAGCGCACCCTGATCATCGCCGACGAGGGCGCCCAGGTCAGTTACCTCGAAGGCTGCACCGCACCGGTGCGCGACGAAAACCAACTGCACGCCGCCGTCGTCGAGCTGGTCGCCCACAAGGACGCGCAGATCAAGTACTCCACCGTACAGAACTGGTATCCGGGCAACAAGGAAGGCAAGGGCGGCATTTACAATTTCGTCACCAAGCGCGGCCGGGCCGATGAATCCGCAAAGATCTCGTGGACCCAGGTCGAAACCGGCTCGGCGATCACCTGGAAGTATCCGAGCGTCATCCTGCGCGGCGACAACGCCGTCGGTGAATTCTATTCTGTGGCGCTGACCAACAACCATCAGCAGGCGGACACCGGCACGAAGATGGTGCACCTCGGCAGGAACACCCGCAGCACGATCATTTCGAAGGGGATCTCGGCGGGCCAAGGCCAGAACTCGTACCGTGGCCTTGTCCGGGTGGCGCCCGGTGCAACCAACGCGCGCAATTATTCGCAGTGCGATTCCATGCTGATCGGCGACAAATGCGGCGCCCACACTTTCCCGCACATCGAGGTTGCCGGTCCGACCGGCCAGGTCGAGCACGAAGCGACGACCTCCAAGATCGGCGAGGACCAGCTGTTCTATCTGCGCCAGCGCGGCCTCTCCGAGGAGGACGCTGCCTCGATGCTCATCAACGGATTCTGCAAGGAAGTTTTCCGCGAGCTGCCAATGGAATTCGCCGTCGAAGCCCGCAAGCTCCTCGGCATCAGCCTCGAAGGCAACGTCGGCTGAAACAAACCCGTGATCGCACCCGGGCGTCAACCGCCGGAGAGAATCGATGAAGAGGGGCGATAAAACTTGTGAGGTCGAGAGAGTCGAAAGTTGCTGACACCCGATACCTTGTTAACACTGAAACCCGAAACCTGAAAACATGCTTGAAGTCAAAGATCTTCATGCCGAAGTCGACTGCACGCCCATTCTCAAGGGAGTGAACCTTTCCGTCAGGCCCGGTGAGGTGCACGCCATCATGGGGCCGAACGGTTCCGGCAAGAGCACCCTGGCCCAGGTCCTGGCCGGACACGAATCCTTTAAGGTCACCGGCGGTTCCGTTGCCTTCGACGGCAAGGACCTGCTCACGCTCGCACCTGAAGAACGCGCCCGCGAGGGCGTGTTCCTGGCGTTTCAGTATCCGGTCGAGATCCCGGGCGTCAGCAATACCTACCTGCTCAAGGCGGCAGTCAATGCCATCCGCAAGCACCGCAACGAGGACGAGCTCGATGCGATCGATTTCCTCAAGATGTTCAAGTCCAGCATGAAGCTGCTCGACCTCGACGAAAGCCTGATCAATCGTCCGGTCAACGAAGGGTTTTCCGGCGGCGAAAAGAAGCGCAACGAAGTGTTCCAGATGATGGTGCTCAACCCGAAACTGGCGATCCTTGACGAGGCCGATTCCGGGCTGGACATCGACGCGGTCAAGATCGTCGCGAAAGGGGTCGCGCAGTTCCGCAACGACAACAACGCCGTCGTCATAGTGACCCACTACCAGCGCCTGCTCGATTACATCGAGCCCGACTTCGTGCACGTGCTTTACGACGGCAGGATCGTCCGCTCCGGCGTCAAGGACTTGGCGCTGGAACTGGAAGAACACGGCTACGACTGGCTCAAGAACAGCGATGCGTAAAACTGTCAATCGACGATGAGTTTCACCGAGCAACATCCGGAATTTCTCAAGGCTGCAGGCGGTCCCGACTGGCTTGGCGAACTCCGCAATGCGGGCATCGCACGGTTCGCGGAGCTTGGGTTTCCGACGACGCGCGATGAGGATTGGCGTTTCACCGATGTCTCCCCCATTCGCCAGACCGCCTTCACTCCGGCAGTGCCCGCCGGCGCCGACGTCGCCGGCCTGCTGCAAGGCAGCGGCGGCAGCGATTGGCCCGGCCATCACCTGGTGTTTGTCGACGGCGTTTTCACACCGGACCAGTCCGCCATCGGCGCCCTGCCGGCCGGCGTCCGTCTCGGCGGGCTCGCAGACATTCTCGCGGCGACACCGGAACTTTTGCAGCCGCACCTGGGCACCGGTGCCGCGGTCAACGGCAATCCGTTCACGGCGCTGAACACCGGGTTCATCCGGGACGGCGCCGCGATTTTCCTGGGCGACGACATCGACGAGCGTGTCACCGTGAACCTCTGGTACGTCTCGACCGGCGCGACCGCCAATGCGGTGACGCAGCCGCGCACACTCATTGTCGTTGGCCGCAACGGCAATTTCACCGTCACCGAGAATTACGTCGGCCCGGGCGACGCCTGCTACCTCACCAATGCGGTGACCGAAATCATCCTGGCTGAGAACGCCGTCATCGACCACACGAAGATGCAGCTCGAGAGCGAGACGGCGTATCACATTGCGGCGATGCACGTGCATGCAGCCCGCGACAGCCGTTTCAAATCGCACGCGATCACCACCGGCGGGGCGATCACGCGCAACACAATCAAGGCGCAGCTCGATGACGAAAATATCGAGTGCACACTCAACGGGCTGTACCTCGGCCACGGCCGGCAGCTCGTCGACAACCACACCTGCATCGAGCACGCCCACCCGAACTGCAACAGTTCCGAGATCTACAAGGGCATCCTCGACGACAAGGCCCGCGGCGTTTTCAACGGCAGAATCCATGTCCGGCAAGACGCCCAGAAAACCGACGCGCTGCAGACCAACCGGGCGCTGCTGCTTTCCGACGACGCCCGCGTCAACACCAAGCCCGAGTTGGAAATCCACGCCGACGATGTGCGCTGCACCCACGGCGCGACGGTCGGACAACTCGACGAGGCCGGCCTGTTCTACCTGCGCTCGCGCGGCATTGACGCCGAGACCGCCCGCGGCATTCTGACCTACGCCTTCGCCTGCGAAGCAGTGACCGACATCGAATCACAACCTGTCCGCGACACTATCGAGCAACTTCTCATCGGCCGCTACCGGCAACTCTGATGAACGCACCAGCCAGCATACCGACAACCGCCGCGGCCAAACTGCCCGCCATTCGTGAGCAGTTCCCGACGCTGGCGCAGACCGTCCACGGCAAGCCCCTGGTGTATCTCGACAATGCGGCAACCACACAGAAGCCGTGGTGCGTCATCAACGCGATAGCAGCCTACTACGAGCATGACAACAGCAATGTGCACCGCGGTGTCCACGCGCTCAGCCAGCGCGCCACCGCCGCCTGCGAGGCGGTGCGTGACAAGGTGCGGGCGTTTGTCAATGCCGCGGAGCCCGCGGAAATCCTTTTCACCAGCGGCACGACCGAGGCGATCAACCTGGTGGCAAGCAGCTACGGCGCCAACGCCGTCGGCAGCGGTGACGAGATCGTCATTTCGACGCTGGAGCATCATTCGAACATCGTGCCCTGGCAATTGCTCTGCGAACGCAGCGGTGCGATTCTACGAGTCATTCCGATATCGGATGACGGCGACCTCGACCTCGACGCCTACCGCGGCCTGCTGAACAAACGCACGCGGCTGGTCGCTGTCGGACACGTGTGCAATGCACTGGGCACAGTCAACCCGATTCACGAGATCATCGACCTGGCACACGGCAACGGCACACCGGTGCTGGTCGACGGCGCCCAGGCGATACCGCACATGCCGGTTGATGTGCAGGCACTGGACTGCGATTTCTACGCCTTCTCCGGCCACAAGGTGTACGGGCCCACGGGTATCGGGGTGCTGTACGGCAAGCGTCGACTGCTCGATGCCATGCCGCCATACCAGGGCGGTGGAGACATGATCAGCTCGGTACGCTTCGAAGGCACGACCTACAACGAGTTGCCGTACAAGTTTGAAGCGGGCACGCCGAACATTGCGGGGGCAGTCGGCCTCGGAACCGCGGTGGATTTCCTGCAGACACACCTGCCGGAGTTCATCCCGCTCGAGGCCGCCCTGATGGAATATGCGGAGTCCGCACTGGCGGCGGTCGACGGCGTGACGATTGTCGGCGCACCGCAGCAGCGGGTCGGCGCCCTGTCCTTTCTAATTGACAACGTGCACCCGCACGACATCGGCACCGTCGTCGACCTGCAGGGCATTGCCATTCGGGCCGGCCATCACTGTGCACAACCGCTGATGGAGCGTCTCGGACTGGCTTCGACCGCCCGTGTCTCCTTCGGCATCTACAACACGACCGCGGACATCGATCGGCTGACCGCCGCGATTCCCGAAGTAGTGAGGATATTCGGCTGATGCTTGATCTCGCTGAGCTATACCAGGAAGTCATTCTCGACCACAACAAGTCACCGCGCAACTTCGGGCCGATGACACCGCCACCGACGCACCAGGCGGAAGGCTATAACCCGCTGTGCGGCGACCGCTTCACCGTTTACGTGCGACTGAACGACGATGTGATCGAGGAGATCCGTTTCGAAGGCCATGGCTGTGCGATTTCGAAGGCGTCCGCATCGATGATGACCGAGGCGCTGCAGGGCATGGGCCGGGAGCAGGCCGAAGCGATGTTTGCCGAGATTCATGACATGCTGACCGGCAAGAGGAAACTGGACGCACTCGACACGGACAAGCTCGACAAACTCGTCGTGCTGTCCGGCGTCTGCGAATTCCCGGTGCGCGTGAAGTGCGCCACACTGGCCTGGCACGCCGTGCACAGTGCGATAAACACACAAGGACCTGTAACGACGGAATAGGTACAATGATCAAATTGCCACGCAAAGTCGAATACGGACTGATCTCATTGATCCATATGGCCGAGCTGGCGCCCGGTGCGGTGACGACGGCGCGGGAAATGGCAGAGCAGTGCCACCTGCCGCAGGAGTTGCTCGGCAAGGTGCTGCAGGCATTGACCAAGGCGCAACTGATCTCGTCGATCCAGGGGGTTAAAGGCGGTTACCGCCTTCGACGCCAGCTCGCCGACATCGGCCTGGGCGAAGTCATCGAGGTGCTCGACGGCCCCATGCAACTGGCCCGCTGCTCCTGCGATTCCCACACCTGCGAGCAGGAGAACAGTTGCAACATCCAGGAGCCGGTTTATCATTTTCAGGACCAGCTCACACGGTTGATCTGCAGCCTGTCGATCGCGTCATTCCAGCAAAAAGCGGTCATCTTGCAGAACAACTACGAGAGCTGGGAAGCCCTGGACAAAACGCTGTAAAGACCGGAGAGGCAATTATGTTGACCAAGGAGAATGTGACACCGGTGGCCGGCGACGGCGACACCTGCGATTTGGAACCGGACGAGATTCTCGAACTGATCCGCGTCGTTGAAGACCCGGACGTCGGGATAAGCATTGTCGATCTCGGCCTGATCTACGAGGTCAAGAACGACCATGGCAATGTCAACGTCGACATGACGCTGACTTCACCAAGCTGTCCCTATGGCCCGCAGCTGGTGGCCGAAGTCAACTATATCCTGAACTCCATCCCGGGCGTCAGGACAACCAATGTCGAGGTGGTCTGGGACCCGCCGTGGTCCCTCGACAACGTCAGCGAAGCGGTCAAGCTCGAACTCGGCATGGACCTGTAGCGCACTCGTGGGAGACTTGTACCAGGACATCCTGCTCGATCACCATCGCAACCCGCGACACTTCGGGGAACTCGGTGGTGGGCCCACTGTCGAACGCAAGAATCCATTGTGCGGCGACGCCATTCGCCTTGCCATGGATCCGGCGGACAACCGCATTTGCGACCTGCGGTTCGACGGCCACGGCTGCGCCCTGAGCATCGCCTCCGCGTCCTTGATGTGCTGCGCCCTGCGGGATAAGGATGCCGGCGCCGCCCGGGCAGTTGCCGCCGAGCTGATGACCGCACTCACCGCAAAAGAACCGCCGGACGCCGCGGGGCTCGGCGAACTCGCCTGCCTTACCACTGTCCGTGACTTTCCCATGCGGCTCAACTGCGTGACGCTGCCCTGGACCGCCCTGGACGAGCTCCTGGGAAAATAGCTGGCAGTGGAGATGCGGCTGGCGGGCTCCCGCATTGAATGGAAAACAACGGGCCGCTACGGAGAAACGGAGCCGCCGGCATCGCTCATCTCCCGGTCGGTGAGCGCCATGACATGGTCCCGGCAATCCTGGTTGAACAGTTGCAAACGCAACTCTGCGCCGGCTTGAAGCGGCGACGGTCGACGGCGAGCCCGGCGCAATTGCAAAATGCCCGTTGCCGCGCTATGCTTATCGACTTGAGACTTGGAGGTTTTCCAGGCGTTTCTTCGACTTCTTTACCGCCCGCCGTTGCGGTTTATTGGCGCTTCGGGCAGTGGCTACAACTACCACAACGAGGAGTACAAAATGGTCAATATACTTCACGACAACGATGCCGATCTGGGCCAACTTGACGGCAAGATAGTCGCCGTGATCGGGTACGGCAGCCAGGGCACGGCGCAGGCGCTGTGCATGCGTGATTCCGGCGTCAACGTGATCGTCGGCACGACCCGCGACGCGGTCAACCACCGGGCCAAGGACGACGGCCTGGAGGTGTGCAATGTTGCAGAGGCGACGGCGAAATCGGACGTCATCCATATTTTGCTGCCCGACGAGCATCACGGCTGGGTGTATGACGAGCATATCAAGCCGAACCTGTCACCGAACAAGGTGTTGTCGTGCTCGCACGGTTTCAATATTGTCTTCAAGCAGATCGTCCCGGGTGACGATGTCGATGTCATCATGGTAGCGCCGAAGAGTCCGGCGACGGAAGAGCGCAAGGCTTACCTGGCAGGCTTCGGCGTGCCGGGCCTGGTCGCGGTCGAGCAGGACGCATCGGGCAACGCCCGCACGATCGCACTGGCCATGGCCAAGTCGATGGGCTTCACCCGTGCCGGGGTGCTCGAGTGTACCTTCGCGCAGGAATGCTACGAGGACCTGTTCGGCGAGCAGACGGTGCTGTGCGGCGGTACCGTCGACCTGATCAAGTACGGTTTCGAGGTCCTTACCGAAGCCGGATACCCGGACGAGATGGCGTACTTCGAAGTGCTGCACGAAGTCAAGCTGATCGTCGACCTGATTTACGAAGGCGGCATCGAAAAGATGAACTCGGTAATCTCCAACACCGCGGAGTGGGGGGAATACGAGACCGGCCCGAAAATCATCACGCCGCAGGTCAAGGAAAACATGAAAGAGGCGCTCAAGGCCATCGAAGACGGCAGGTTCGCCGAAAAGTGGATCGCCGAATTCAAGAACGGTTGCCCGAATCTGCTGGCACGCCGTGCCGCGCTGGCCGAACATCCGGTCGAAAAAATCGGCACGGAAATCCGCGCCCTGTTCGAACAGGGCTGAGCCGCCCGAGTTGCAGGAGTCGACGCATGCCGACGTACGAATACAAATGCACCAAGTGTAAGCACCAGTTCGAAGCCGTCCAGAAAATGACGGACAAGCCACTGACCAGGTGCCCGGAATGCAGGTGTAAAATCAAGCGGTTGATCGGCGCCGGCGCCGGCGTAATCTTCAAGGGCAGCGGCTTTTACACGACCGACTACCGCAGCGACAGCTACAAGAAGGGCGCCCAAAGCGAAAAGAAATCGTCTGGTGACGACAGTACGAGCTCGGGTGAAGACAAGGGCTCGGGCGACAGCAAGCCGAAAAAAGACAGCGGCAAAAGCAGCCCGGATGGCGGCGACAGCCCCGGCAAGAAAAAAACCGCAGAGTAATATGGCACGCGGCATGCGCGTTAAAGCGATTTTCATGGGTGCCTTCGGCGCCAACTGGGAGATCACAAAATGATTAATTGTCCAAAGTGCCAGTCGGAAAACCATTTGGGTGCCATTTTCTGCCGTTCCTGCGGCGATAAGCTTGACATGGACGAGCTTCGCCCCGCCGACATCAAGAAAACCGCGAAGAACGCCGTGAACGCCGGAGCGATCTTGCGCAATATCATCGGACTGGTTGCGTTGCTGGCGGTTGCGGCGTTGGCTGCCGGCATATACATAGCACCGCCGTTGCCAACGGTCACGGCCTTGAGCCCGGAAAATGCGAAGGCCATGAGGAGAAGGGTCAGTTTCATCGTCGGAGGCCAGACGGCATCGGAAACCTTCACCACGTCCGAGCTCAACGGATTGGCGGAGTTTGTCCTCGACATGTCGGCGGAATCTGTTTTACAGCGGCGCCAGGAAGCGATCGAATCGGGTGCGGGCGGGGCGCTGGTGCCCCAGGGATTCTACGTCGAACTGTTGCCGCCAGACCACATAAAGTTCACCGTCAAGCATCTGTTGAAAAACAAACTCACCTTTTACGCCTCGATCGAGGGGAAGCTCGAAGTAAGCGACGCGGGCCTGACGTTCTCCCGCGACAAGATGACACACGGCCGCGTGCCCCTGCTGATAAAGCAACTGG
>JASLZG010000173.1 GCA_030754995.1 Lentisphaeria bacterium | reverse complement strand
GTTGGCTTTGACGAACTCGATCGTCGCCGGCACCGGCAGGCAGATGAAGGTGATGTCGACCACCGGCAGCACTTCTGCAGCGTCCGTGCTGCCCGCCTCGATCAGGTCGCCTTTCAGCGCCTGTTCCAGCGATGCCGTACGCCGCGCAACGCCGTAGACACTGCGGGCGTCCAGCTCCTTCAGGCGCATCGCCAGCGAGCCGCCCAGCTGTCCGAGCCCGACCACTGCGATGCGTGATGTATTGACGATTGAAGCCATAGTATACGCGGAATAGAATTACGAGAATAAATGTCCGGTGGGTGCCGTCAAAGCACACGACAGCAAGCATAAACGGAAAGGCTGGAAATGAACTATACACTACAACAACTCATACTCTTTGCGACCTGCTTCGCGTCCCTCGTTGCCGCCGCGGAACATTATCCCGGCAGCACCGGCGACTTCGACGTCCCCGCTGCCAGGGCACGGCTGCAGGATGCCCAGGCACAACACGTCAAGGCGCAGCGCAAGCTCGCCGAAAGACAGCAGATCCTCGAAAAAATCACTGCCAGGCGCCGGGCACTGCAGGCTGAAATCCGTCAACTCGATGAAGAAGCCGGCAAGCAGCAACGCCACATCGCCGAGTACGAGCGCGAATTCAACAACGCGCACGCGGCCAACCAGGACGCCGACAACCAGCTGGCCGAACTGCGCCGGCAACTCGCCACCGCGGCCGACACGGCCAACAAACATCGGGCCCAGGTCGGCCGGCTTGACGCCCGCCTCGCGCATGTCCGGAAGAAGCTCCAACAGGTGCAAGACGAATCCGCCGAGGCCGCCGCCCACGCCGCCAGTCATCGTGATGACAACGCGGTGCATGACGACACCGACTGCGCCCGCTTCCAGCACCAGCTGCAGGCATTCGAAAAGCAGGCACAAGACCTGGCCCACACGATCGACAAGCTGATCGCCAGAAAAGCCGCGTTCACCGGGGAACTGCAACTTCTGGAGGCGCAGATCGAGAAGTGCAACACCCGGATCTCCGCCGTCGATGCCGAAGCCGGCCGCGCCAACGGTGTGGCCAATACGCACCGCCAGTCACTCCAACAGTGCCGGAGCGAGTTCAACCGGATAGGCGCCCGAGTCGATGCCTGTGAAGGCGCCGTGCGGGACCTGGCGCCACAGATCGACGAGGGCTCAAGGCGCCAGCGCCACTGGCAGCTGCAGTGCGATGAACAGGGCGCCATCGTCAATGACCTGCAACGGCAACTGCGCGACGCGCGGGACAATTACCGTCGGGCCCTGCACCACATCGAAGGCGCCGCCGCCAGGCACGGCGGCGATGGCGCCAGGGAAGGCCGGGACCTGGCCGTCAACCACGCCGCCACCCAGGCTGAACGTCTCGGCGCAGAGGTCGGCCGCGAACGCGGCGAGAACGACGGGGTCGCCCACGCCCGCCAACAGGGCGCGACAGTCGGCAAAAAAAACGGCATCGAGGAAGGCCGGGAGGAGGCACAGGGCAAGGCCAGCCAAGACGGAAAAAACGACGGTCGTGCCACCGGACTGACAAGTCGCGGCTTTGACGACGGCCTCAAGGCTGCAGCGGCCGCACCGGACACCGGGCACCAGGCCTATCGCCAGGCATACGCCGGTGGCGAGAACCATGCCACGGCGGAGGCGCAACACTTCGAGTACCCGCGCGGTGTCAAAGCTGCCGAGGATGAATTCTACAACGCCGCACTGGCCGAGCACGTCCTCGACAACAGCGGTGCGCCTTCGTTCGAGACGCCATTCGCCGGCCTTGCACCCGCGTGGACCCAGGCCACGTCGGCCCGCCCGCAGAAGCCATTATTCAGCGCCCCGACCTACAACGTGACCAAACACAAGCGTCGCACCGGTAAAGCGTCACAGATTCGCGGCCATGACAAATATGCGGAATTGGCAGCCGGCAAGGATCGGGTAAACACGCTTGCCGGCAAAATCGAGAGCGTTGCCATCGACGTGCCGCTGGGCCGCAACCAAAACTGGGCCTTCAAATATTTCGACCCCGACGCGGTGCGTTACCCGTACGGGCCGTTGCAGCGGCACTTCGAAAAGGCATATCGAGACGCCTACTTTGTCGCCGCAGCCGAGGCCTATGATGAAACTTTCGACGAGACGTTCAGCGACATTCTGCAAATTGTCGCCGACGAGGTGTACGAGCAGTATGCCGATCCCGAACGCTACGGCCGCGATCATGCCCAAGCTCGTGACGAGGCCTTCGACTACTGGCGCGAACGCTCCTGGAACAAGACCTATAACGATGTCTACGCGCAAGCGCACCAGGCGGCCAGGCAGCGTGCCCATGACAATCCCGACACGGACGCCGGCACCTATCGCAACGGACACCGGGCCGGCGACGCCCTGGCACACCGGCGCGCCGGTTTTGAGCGGGGATACAAGGACCTGATCTCCGGCGCCGGCAAAATCCAACGCCGCAATGGCTTCAACGACCGCGCCGCGTTTTTTCGCAACCACCCCGATTTCAAGGACGTCGAGATCCGTTTGCAAGAAAACAACCGCGACGGGTATTTCGGTATCGGCGAGACTTTCACCGCCTCGGTGTCGCTGCGCAACCATGGCCTTGCCTCGCAGGCCGCCGGCAGTCTCGGTGTGACGATGCAGGTTGTCTCCGGGCCGGTTAAACCGATCGCGGCAGGCAGCACCGTCCAAGACGTGCCGGGGCAGTCGGTCACGCGGATCGACAACGTCGTCAGCGCCCGTGTCGACCCTCGGGCGCGGCCGCACGACCGGTTTGTCGCGGTGGTCACGGTGCACTATCACGACACTATTCTCGCCCAAGAGCGGTTCGAACGGACCGTGCGCTACCCGATGACGGTCGACAGGCTGCGAGTTCCACAGCGGGTCTACACAAACGCCGGCGACAACACCATCCACGGGCGCATCGTCAACAATTCAAAAGGCAGCCCGCCGGGCCCAATCGAACTGCACCTGCTGGTTGACGGCAAAAAAAACGGTGCGCCAATTACGATTCAACCGCTGGACAGTGGTGAGTCTGCCGGGTTCGCAATTCCTTTCACACCGGCGCCGGCCCGGTTTCTGTCACACCTCGATCTCTCTGTACGCGCCGTTTCGGGTGACATCGTTCAGGCCCGCAGCAACTCGAGGCGGACCTTTGCCAGCCGCCGCTCCGCCGGGACCGGGACCGTACTCATTACGGTCCATGACCTGGCCATGTTCAATCTCAAACCAGTAGTCGATGCCCTCACCGACGCCGGCGCCCAGGTCGACCTGTTCGAACGCCGTTACGACGGCGCCATCGACATTCAGGCCCTGAGCCGCCACCGCTTTGCGATCGTCGGCGGCAACATCGATCTGGCAACACACGATGGTATTGGAAATATCCTGGCGGCCGGCGGCGATGTACTGATCGCCAGCTCGTTGCAGACTGATCCGGCGGCGATGGAGCTGCTCGATGACCGCGGCGTGACCATCAAAGGTACGACCAACGGCGGCACCCTGGCGACCCGGCACTTCCTCGAAGGCGCCCTTGTGTCAACCGGGTTCGGGCAGTTGCCCAAGTTCCGATTGCCCAAGCGCTCGAAATCCCGTGTGTTCTACAAGTTACTGACCGGCCCCGACCGGACGCTGTTCGCCGGCAACCCGACTGTCGGCTTCCGCTGTGTCGATGTTGAGACCGGCGGTTCGCTCACGGTGCTCGGCTGCGGCATCGACAAACTCAAGACGGAGTCCGCCACGACGCTCCTGGTTCGGTCGTATCTGATGTCGAGGCCGGTGCCTGAACTGGCCGAGAGATACCTGACCGGAAAAGGCACGGGAGACGCGGAGCAGATTGTGCTCGAGGCAATAATCAGCGAGGAAATCCAGTGCGACAATGCCGTGAGAGGCAAACTGTACAATTCGAAATACAACGACGTGACGGCGACCGATCTGTACGCTTTCCAGGCGAGCGTGATGGACCGCGCCGGCCGGCCCCGGTACGAGCAGCTGGTGGCGCTGGCACCGGTCTTCAGGAAGCGCATCGACAGTCGCAACAGCCGCAAGCTGATCAAGCCGCTGATGACCGAGTACAGGCGTTTGAAATGATGGCCAAGGCCGCCCCTTGGTGCCGGTTGAATCGGACATGTGCATGGTTAAGTTATGGCCAGCGCCGACAGGCCTCTACGTATACAACAGCCACCACACCAAGCCACAGGGGTACCACACCATGACAACGCGCAACCTGCTCACCATCGTGTTCTGCTCAGTCGCAATTTCCTGGCATGCCACAGCACGCGCTGAAGTCGGCAGCGGCATGATGGAAAAGGGGGCACACGGCCTGGTGAACATCGGTACTTGCTGGATTGAATTGCCGATGCAGGTGTGCAAGGGCTACGACCGCGGCATCAACGCCGTGGAGAGCCCGGCACTCTCACGCAGCGTGGGCGCCGTTGTTGGTATCTTTCGCGGCGTCTCGCACGGCGCCGGCCGCGCCGGTGTCGGCATCTATCAGTTGGGCGGCTTCTGGACCGCCAGCCCGCATGACAACCATGGGATCGGGACGCATTTCGACGGCGAATATTCCTATCAGCGCGGAGAAGATGAAGGCCTGTCATTGGATGGCACGGTTGATGCCATGGTGGCCAAGGCGGAACGCGGTATTTTCAATATCGTGGCCTGTCCGGCCGCTATCCCGAACGAGATACACGGGACCGGCAACCCGTCCAACAGCCTGATCCGCGGCGGCTGGTTCACCGTCAGCCGGTTGTGGAGCGGCATCTACGAACTCGGCACCTTCGTGTTGCCGAACGAGCGCTACACGTACGGCCATAGCTTCGGCGACCACACTCCCTTAGGCAACTGAGCAGCGCCTGGCTGGCACGACCCGCCGCCGGTCACACCGGTTGGTAGCGATCGCAAATATCCGTGTACGCCTGCAGCTCACTTTGCACGTCTTCGCCGCTCCACCCGAGAAGTGGCGCAATGATTTTCGCCACGGCCTCGGCAGCCTGCCGGCCTTGATCCGGTTCTGTATAGTAGAGCCGCGACCGGCGGCGCATCAAATCATCGAGCGACAGCGCGTATTCGTCGGTGACCGCGTATTCGAATGCCGCCGCCGGCAGCTCCAACGCGCCAATCGCCGAAACCGGCGCCGCGTTCGCCGCAATTCCCGCCACTACCGCATCGGCGTTCGCGCCATAGGTGTACACCAGTGTCCGTGCCGCCCGGTGTGACAGGTTGTGCGACTGCACGAGGGTGTCTGCCTTCAACTCGAGTTGCGCCCGGTCCGCGATACCGCGACCTCCCGGCAGCGGCCGGTCCCGGTACGAACCGAGTTCGCGATTGACCGCCAGCCCTTTTGCCTGCAGCAGGTCGTTCGCCATGACCCGCCAGGTCGTCAGCTTGCCGCCGCCAATCGCATGGACGTTCCGCGCCAGTTCAAATACCCGGTGTTCGCGCGAGATCTGGCTGGTATTGCCGCTGCCGCCGCCGTCGAGCAACGGCCGCAGCCCGGCGTACGCCGAGTGTACGTCCTGCGGTGTGACCTGTGCAGCCGGAAAGTAGTGGGCCAGGGCGTTCAGCAAATACTCCACCTCGGCCGCCGTGACCGTGAGCTCCGCCCCGACACCGGCATGATCCGTATCTGTCGTGCCGACCAGGACGCTGGTCTCTGTGGGGATCGCGAACATTACGCGACCGTCATCCGGATGCGTCATCACGATCGCCGTGTCGAGTTGCAGCTTGTCGCTGGGCACATGGACATGGACCCCCTTCGTCGGCCGCATCGCCGGTCCACTGCCGCCACCAAACAGTGCCGCCGTGTCACCGAGCCATGGGCCTGTGGCGATGGCAATGTGCCGGGTGTGAAGTTCGTGGCGCCCGCCATCGAGCAGATTGCGAACTCCGCACACCCACTTCTCACCATCCCGACAGGCGTCGACGAGCTCGATGCGGTTGAGCACGTTGGCGCCAAGTGCCGCGGCGTCGATGATAATTTCCAGGCACAACCGGGCGTCGTCCGTCTGTGCATCATAATACTCGTAAGCACCGCACAGACCGTCGGTGCGCAACTGCGGCAGCCGCTCATGCAGGACCGACGGCGACAAACGGCGGTGACGCTTGATCGACTGGAACCCGGCCATGACGTCATAAATCCACAGGCCGAGGCCGAGCCTGGTCATGCCGGGCTTGTCACCGTGATAGCGCGGAAAAACAAACGGCAGCGGCCGCGCCAGGTGCGGTGCCATGCGCATGCCGGCCAGGCGTTCCCGCACGGATTCAAAAACCAAGCCAAACTGCATCTGTTCGAGGTAACGCAGACCGCCATGCAGCAGCTTCGTGCTGCGGCTGCTGGTGCCGGCGGCGAAGTCGCTGCGCTCGACCAGCACGGTCTTGTGCCCCAGCCACGCTGCCTGCCGGGCAATGCCGGCGCCGGTCACGCCGCCCCCGACGACCAGCAAATCACAGGGCTGCTGCTGCATACGAACGATGCGTTGGCAGCGAGGCTCAGGCGCGGCAGGTGGCATAGTTGGGCGGGTCAATATTCGAAATCGTTTTCTGCCTCAGCCAGCGGTGGCAGGGCAGCGTCCCGGTCTGACAAGATCGGCGACTCGCACGGCCACTCGATGGCCAGCGTTTCGTCGGCAAAAGAAATACCGCGTTCTTTATCCGGATCGTAAGAGGTATCGACCTTGTATTCGATCTCCGCAATGTCACTGAGAACACAGAACCCATGGGCGAAACCGGCCGGAATATAAAGCTGACGCTTGTTCGCCGCCGACAGGATGACACCGGTGTGCTGCCCGTAGCTGGGAGACCCCAGGCGGATGTCGACCGCGACATCCCAGACCTCACCCGCAACAACGCGCACCAGCTTCACCTGCCCGGGCTGCAACTGGTAATGCAGGCCGCGAACCGTGCCGGCGACCGAACGCGAATGGTTGTCCTGGACAAAGTCCGTCGTCATCCCGTGCTCGGCGTAGCGTTGGTAGCTGTAAGACTCGAAGAAAAAGCCACGGGGATCCTCGAACACCTGGGGCTCGATCAGCAGCACATCCGGGAGTTCGGTCGGCAGAACATTCATTGGACATCGTCCCGCAGCGCCTTCGAGATATGCTCGTAGGCCGCATTGCCATCCAGCGAATTTCGCTGCAGAAAGCTGCCGTCCGCGAAGTTGTTCCAGCTGCGGATGACCAGCCGTCGCGGCAGCAATTGTCGGGCGGCCCGGATTGCCTTGGCGATTGTCCGGCCGTTCTTCCGCGGGACCCGCCATTCATCCGCCGTTGACACGGCTCCCACCGTGACTCGAATGTCAGTGCGCTCGGCATTCAGTTCCCCGGGTCCGAAGCCCGGCGGCTGTTCCCAGGCCTGGTATTCAAATCGCAGCCCCGGATGTCTCGCATCCGGAAACGCCCCGGCGCCCCGCAACACGATCACCGGCGTCCCGTCAATCGCAACGTAGTTCGGGTAGATGTGCAGTTCCAGGGTCATGCAAAACTCGAGAAACGCCTCCAGCTGATCGGGCTGCAGATGCTCCAGGTCTGCCACAAGGACGACTGTAAGTTGTGGCGCGCGGCGCGCGGTTTCCTGGACAAAAACGGGAATCCGTGCTGCCATTTCGCTCTTCTCGAGCAACCACCCGGCCTCGGCAATGATCTGTATCTCATTTATACCAAGGCGTTTGAGGGATCGCAAATCGGACTGCATTCGTGGACGGCCCCAGCCGCTGAAATCCGGATGCGGCGCCGCCAGCGAGCGCGTCAACGCCGGGCCATACGGATGATATTCGACCGCGTAGATCGTCGGTTCCTGATGGCCGATCCGCCACTGCCCGGCAACTGCCGGCGAACGGGTGGTCTGGCAACCACCGACAACGAATACGGCCAACAGAATCGAGCAGTGTCGGAGCACTACGTGTCATCCTTACGTTCATCGTAGTCGCTGCAACTGCCCATCGGTTCGGTGATGCGGTTGTGCAGCATACATCGTATGGCGAACGGGTGCTCGACGTAGCTCACACAATCACGGCAGAAGCCGATTTTGCCGCTGTCATCGATCACCTGGACCGGCACCGGCTTCTCGGTGCCGAGGAAACTGCTCAGCCCGGCGGTATCGGGGGCATGCGAAGAATCGGCATCATCCAGTGCCCCATTGCAGTCAGAGCAGACAACTGCCTCACCGGTTTTAGTCCAGCCGTCCATAATCGTTTCTAATTTGACGAACGCGTCAGCGCCGCAATTCGGGCATGTGATCTTTTGGCCTTTGGCGTACGACATGGCGTAATATAACGTCCCATCGCCAGCAAATACAGCACGCCACCAACGCCCCACAAAGCCGGGCAATAACGCCTTTTAACACCGGCCAGCCATGGCTCACGGCCGGCTGTACTATCGCCTTGGGGCGGAAGGGGTTGTGAGTTGGGAGGGGCCGTGGCGGGTCACTGCTCGTCGAGGGGGGCCCACTCGATCGTGCCGGATTTCTTCAACAGGAGCTCGACCTTCTTCTCGGTCTTCTCGAGCCTGGCAGTGCAATACTTCGCCAGGCGCGTGCCGTCTTCAAAATAGTTCATGCAATCCTCGAGGCTGAGCTGGCCACTTTCCATCTTCGCGACGATCTCCTCGAGCTGCTCAAGGGCGGTCTCGAAGGTGAGCTCGCCGTCTGCCGGCGGGGCAGCAGCAGGTTCCTCGACACCGGCGGCCGGGTCCGAGCTTTCCTCGGCGTCTGCCGGCGCCTTCTCGCCGTCGTCGTTGTTTTCGAACAATTCGAATTCGTCTTTGGATGACATGATGCTTGTCGGCCTTGAGTTCTTCAGTTGTCAGGTTGTACCATATCGACTTTCAGAGGAATTTCACCGTCGGCCAGCAAACCGCGCACTGCGGCTCCGGGCCGGACGTCATCAGGCTGCCGCACGGCCCGGCCGCTGGATTTGTCGATCAATATGGCATAGCCGCGAGACAATACGCCACGAGGATTCAATGCCTCCAGCTGAACCCTGAGCCGCTCGACTCGATGCGTGGCAGCGGTTACCCGGCTTTCGAGTTGGCGTTCAAGCCGCACCGCCAGCTCGTCGACCCGTTGCTGATGCCGCCGCACCAGATTCATGGGCTCACGAAAGACATAGTGCCCGGCCAGACGCTGCACCCGGTTGCGCAGGCCCGACAGCCGCAGGTTCAGGCTGTTGGTCATAGTGCGATGGGCCGTGGACAGGCGCTCCAGCAGTTCTGCCTTCCTGCCAACCACCAGCTCGGCGGCAGCAGAAGGCGTCGGTACACGCAGGTCGGCAACGAAGTCGCAGATCGTGAAATCAACCTCATGCCCGACGGCGCTGATCACCGGAATCACCGATTCAGCGACAGCCCGGGCGACCCGTTCTTCATTAAACGCCCAGAGATCCTCCAGGCTGCCGCCTCCGCGAGTGACGACGATGACATCGCAGGACCGGTTCCGCCCAAAAAACTCGATGCCCGCGACAATCTCCGCGGCAGCCCCCTCGCCTTGCACAGCGGCAGGGTAAACGCGCACATGCATGCTGGAGAACCGCCGCTCAATAATATTCAGGAAGTCGTGCAGCGCGGCGCCGTCCGGCGAAGTGACAACACCGACACAGGCGGGCAGCATCGGCAGCGGTTGCTTGTGAGCCGCGTCAAACAGCCCTTCGGCCTGGAGCTGACGCTTCAGCTCCTCAAACTTCATCTGTAACGCACCAAGCCCCTTGGGGCGCATCTCGCGGATCGACAACTGATAGATGCCGCGCGGTTCGTACACCGTGGGCCGTCCGTAGACCTCGATCTCCATGCCCTCACTCACCTTCAGGTGGCGGGCAGCGCCGGCGCCGGAAAAGAAAACCACGCTGATTTGGGAGACTGCGTCCTTGAGTGTCAGATAGACATGTCCGGAACGGTGAATGGTCAGATTGCTGACTTCACCGGTGGCCCAGATCGGCTGAAAACTCCGCTCGATCGTCGTGCGGACGACGGCGTTGATTTCTGATACGGACCAGATCCGCTGATTCGATTTGTCAAGGTCGGTCATGCCGTGGAGATGCGACACCGTAGCCGCTCATGGCGTTTGAACGATAGTTGTCCGACAAAAATGTAGAAATACCCTTCACGGTTGTAATCGAGCATTTGCCCAAGCATATTATATGCTCGATTTTCGGTCCCTGCTGTGACGGGTGCCACCAAATATGCGTTTTTTTGCGCATTCTGTCCGATTTCGTCAAGGTCAAGCGAGATACAATGCCTGGGTACGGTTGCTCAGGCTGATCTATGTGAGGAACAAAATGGCAAAGTCCACGAAAAAGAAAGCTGCCCCGGCAAAACGCCCGTCTACAAAGTCCA
>JASLZG010000172.1 GCA_030754995.1 Lentisphaeria bacterium | reverse complement strand
GTCAGCCGAAAGCCCGGCTCCTTCTCGAAATTCACGCCATCGTCGGAGACCGCACTCAGGATGTAGCCCTGGCAGTTCGGAAATGGTTTGCCGGGGCCTACCGCAGTGTAGAACAGACGAAAACCACCGTCCGGCTTGCGCACGACGCACGGGCCCTGCAACTTGCCGCTGTCGAGTTCACGGGAAGGCGCGAGCCGGATGCCGGGTTCTCTCTGCCAGTTGTGGGGTATACGCATGTAGGATGGCCGATGGGTAACAAGAAAACGAAGAGGGCGCTAAAGTAGCGCTGGAAACTGCCAGACAAAGCGCCGCGGCGAAAAAGCGAATAATGGACTGTCAAGAATAAGCCGTCCGCACCGTGTGTTTTGTTTGATGGACAATATAATATCCGGTCTTCGCGGTGGCGTTGTTGCCGCGTCAACGGTCGACAATTGCATCACGAGCCGGAGTCATTCATGAAAATAAAAGATATCCGATTGCTGCCGCTCTTCGGCGAAACGCCCGACGGCGGCTGGGACGATGCGTTCAGCGACCGCGAGCGCAACCTGATGACGCTGGTCGAGATCATCACCGACGAGGGGGTCACCGGCCTCGGCAGTGCCTACACCTCGGAAGCACTGGTGGCAGGAGCCCTGGCCGTCGTCCGTCCATTCCTCTACGGTGCCTCGGCCCTGGATCCGGCCGCGGTCAGCGAAACGCTGCACCAGCAGACCTTCTGGCAGGGGCGCGGCGGTTCGGTCACGCATGCGATCTCCGGCATCGACATTGCGCTCTGGGATATCTTCGGCAAAGTCACGGAACAGCCGATCAGCCGTCTGCTCGGCGGCCGTTATCGTGAACAGGTCAAGCCATACGGTTCGCTGTTGATGACCGACACTCCGGAGATGGTCGAACAACTCCAGGCCGCCATGGCATGTGGCTTCCGGGCCTTCAAGATTGGCTGGGGCCCGTTCGGCCGCAAGGATCGGGGGACCGACGAGGCAATCGTCAAAGCCGCCCGCGATACCATCGGTCCGGGTTTGGAACTGATGGTCGACGCCGGCGGTTCCGACGCCTTCTGGCCGCACGGTTACAAGTGGGCGCTCAACACCTCGAAGATGCTGGCCGACTACGACGTGACCTGGTTCGAAGAAGCACTGCGCCCCGACGATATCGACGGTTATGTGAAACTGCGGGAACAGTCGCCGGTGCCGATCAGCAGTTGCGAGGTGCTGACGCGTCGACAATCGTTCATCGAATGGATCGAACGCGGCGCTGTCGATTATATTCAGCCCGACGTGACCAAGGTCGGCGGGCTGAGCGAGGAACACCGGATCGGCCAGTACGCTGATGACCACGCAATCGTCATGGTGCCGCACGGCTGGAACACCGCCGTCGGACTGGCGGCTGATCTGCAGCTCGTGGCGGCAGCAGCAAATGCGCCATGGGTCGAGTACATCACCCCGGCGCCGTATATCGAGGATATCTTCGCGGAACCGCTGACTATGGACGACAACGGCATGCTGGCGATTCCCGATCGTCCGGGGCTGGGGTTCGACTGGAATCCCGATGGCATCGCACGGCATACCGGCGGCATGGCACTGACACCCTCGACCAAGTAGACGGGGCCTTGCCGGGCTTTCGCCGGGAACGACCGTGCCGCGGAAAATTTGCCGCTAATGACCGCCGTCCGAACAGGCGTCGAATAGTGCAAGCGCCATCACCAGGTGCCCCGGACGGCTGGGATGCACGGGTTCAGGACAGAAATAGTCGGGGTCGCGAAACTCCAGGTGCCGCTGAAAAATGTCCTGCAGATTGACCAGCCCGGTGTCGTATTTCTCCGCCATGCGCTCGACTGTTCCGATATAGGCGGGAAGCAAGTCCAGTACCGTCTTGCGATGGCCCGGCCGGCCCTTGTCGGTCGAGATGTAGAAGGGCGTCAGCAACAGTACCGGGCAGCCCAACTCGGACTGTGTCAACTGCAGCAGCTCGTCGAACACGGCAGCATATAGATCCGGCGGCACGGCGAGGTCGGGAACATTGTTCATGTGTCCGTACAGGTCGTTGATACCTACCTTGATCACCAGCTTATCAGGCCGCTGCCGCAGCACATCATCGTGCCAGCGCCGCTGCAGGTCGACGACAGTATTGCCGCCGATACCCTTGTTGATGTAACGGATGTCGCGTTCGGGATACCGGCCCGTCACCAGTTCAGAAAAGATGCTGACATAGCCGTCACCCAGCGGCATATGCGTATCGCGACGACCACAATCGGTGATGCTGTCGCCGATAAAAAGGATGGTGTCGCCGTCGCTGATCGTGAAATTTTTCATCGTCTTCCTTCGTAAGGGGTGTCAGGTTCGCACGCTGGGATCTGTCGATCGAACAGTTCATCGAACAACTGCCGGTAGCGGCCGTATCCCCGGGGGGTCGGCACGAAATTCTCGAGATGCCAGGGATTCGAACTCGCTGCTGCATCGTTCTTCAGGCTTTGTCCGATACAAAACAACAGAGGTATCAAGATAGCTGCTCCCGCGCCTCGCTGCGAGAGACGATGCAAAACAATTGACCGCGCCCTGGATCGTGGCCGGTCACCGAAAGGAATGGGGTGACAACGGTTTCCAGGCATGGCAGGCAGTCGATCGTCGTTGCAAGGCCTGTCAGCCTGAATATAGTATGTGTGAGGGGGGGATGGTCAGTTATTTTCCCCCTTTTCGGTGGCCTGTATGTTTCGCACCGACGACGAACTATACGCTGACACGCCAGCCTCGATGGAAGACCTGCGGAAGTTCAGCGCTTCCCTGAGAACCGGCAAGGGCTCGCTGAGTCGTCTGGTCAACGACGAATCGCTCTGCGTCGAAGTGGAAGATACGGTCAAAGATGTGGGCGACGCCGTCAACGATTTCCGAGAGCAAATCCCGTTGCAAATCTTCGGCATTTTCATTTTTCGTGGCCCCTGATGGCAGTAACCGACTTCGATCAACTGGTCAAACGTGCGCTGAAACGCATCCCGGCGGAGTTCCGCGAGGTCATGCAGCGCGAGAACATTGCCGTCGTCGTGCTCGACTGGCCGGACCCGCAACTGGTCGAGGAAGTGCTCGGCGACAAAACAGAACTGTTGTACGGCCTGTTCACCGGCATCCCGCTGCCGGACCGCCAGTCCCAGGACATGGAGTTGCCGAACGTGATCCATCTTTTCCGCGGACCGCTGGAGCAGGATTTCCCAGCCCCGGCCGAGCTCGAGCGTGAGGTGGCAATTACCCTGTTTCACGAGATCGGGCACTTCATGGGAATGGACGAGAAGGCGCTCGAAAAACGGGGGTACGGGTGAATCCTGCGCCGTAATCCCACGCGTGATGAAGACGTGAAAATTACCAATGGGATCATGAGTCAGGTTGCGACAGGAGAGGACGACGAGAACCGCCTCAAGCCCCGTGCGCGTGACCATGCACGGCGCATTGTTCGCAGTTGACCCAGTCGGAATCACCGTCGGTGTAATACTCTTTCTTCCAGATCGGCAGGCGGACTTTAACATTGTCTATGACGTAGCGGCAGGCGTCGAAGGCTGGTCCGCGATGTTCAGCGCTGACCCCGACCCACACAGCCATGTCGCCGATTTCCAGCGTCCCGGTGCGATGAGCACATGCCGCCTGGATTATGTCGAAGCGTTCTTCGGCTTCAGCGATAATCCGCGACGCTTCCTCCAGGCACAACTGCTCGTAAGCCTCGTACTCCAACCGCAGCACCTCGCGGCCCTCATTGTGATTGCGCACCCAGCCTTCGAAGGTGACATAACCGCCGGCACGCACATCGGCGAAGCGCGACTTGAGGTCAATGGCCTCGAGCGGGGTCGCGGAAAGTTCAAACATTGTCAGCCTCCGGCAACCGGCGGGATGAACACGATGGCGTCACCCGTCTGCAACGGTGTGCCCCAGTCGCAGAACGCATCGTTGATGGCGACTTTCAGTGATTCCGTGCCGAGCTCGAACCCATGCGCCGCCTGCAGCTCGGCATACAAATCGGCCGCCGTCACCGCCGCACTCTCGAGCGTCTCCACCGAGCACCCGCGCTGCTCCCGGAGAATCGCGAAATAGTGGATGTTGAATGTTTTTTTCTGCATGCGCTAAACCGTGGCGGCCAACGAGACACTGCATTTCATCTGGGCCTCGACGCCACTTACTGTCGATTCCGCGAGCATCGCCGCAGCTTCGGCCTCCGCCTGCTCAACGGTAAGCTCCGAGATCGCCCGCTGGACCGACGGCAGATACCGCGGTGCCAGGCTGAGCGTGCGGATACCGATGCCCAGGAAAAACGGCACATAGTGAATCTCATGCGCCATTTCACCACACACACTGACATCTGTGTTGTGCCGCCGGGCAGCGTCAGCAATGCGTTTCAGCGCCCGCAATACAGCCGGGTGATGGGGCAGAAAATAGCGCGCCACTTTCTCATTGCCACGATCCACGGCGAGCATGAATTGAATGAAATCGTTGGTGCCAATGCACATGAAATCCGCTTCCGTGGCGAGCTCGTCAATAATCTCGATTACCGAGGGGATCTCCACCATGATACCGATCTGCGGATCCTGGTAGTGCGGCACACCCTCCTGCTCCAGGGCGGCAGCGCATTCGCGCACCACATCCCGCGCCGCCCGAAAGTCGTCGACCGAGGCGATCATCGGAAACATGATGCGCAATCTGATCTCACTGCCAAACGCAGCTCGCAGCGTCGCGCGGATTTGCTGCTGCAGAATGTTGCGATGTCCCAACGCAAAGCGAATCGAACGCATACCGAGGGCCGGATTGGCTTCCTTCGGGTTATCGTAATAGGCCAGCACTTTGTCGCCCCCGATATCGAGGGTACGCAGGCTCACCTGCTGGCCCGCGACCTTCCGGAATAGCCTCTGGTACACCGCGAACTGCTCTTCCTCGGATGGGAAGTCGGCGCGCACAAGAAACGGGAACTCCGTGCGATACAGCCCGACGCCCTCGGATTTCATATCGTTGGCAAGCGTCGCATCAACCAGGAGATTGACGTTCGCCATGAGGTGGACACGGACGTCGTCCGCAGTGCGCGTCTCGGGCTGCATGCGGGCTTTAAGCCCTTCCAGGTCAACGGCGGCATCACGCTTGTGATGCTCCACCAGGTCGGCCGGCGGGTTCAAGTAGATCTCGCCGGTATGCCCGTCCAGAAGGATCTCGACGTTGTCACGCAAACGCATCAGCCGCGGCCGGTCGGCAATGACCATCGGGATGCCAAGCGAATTCGCCAGGATTGCGATGTGCGATGTCGCACCACCACTGACGAGGATCACACCGCCGACGTTCTCCGTCGATAGCATGAGCATCTCGGACGGGTAAAGTTCGCGAGCGATGACGATGCGGCCCGAACAGTCAGTCGACGACTGCAGCTCTGCCCCAACCAGATTGTTGCACAGGCGCAGCGCCAGGTCCTCGACGTCCTTCGACTTTTCGCGCATGTACGCATTTTCGCTGTGGGAGAAAACATCGACGAACTCAGAAGCAACGTCCATCAAGGCGCGCGGCGGATTGACGCCCTGCTTGATACGGCGAACCATGGCGCCGGCGAATTCGGAATCCTTCAGCATCATCAGGTGGGCGTCGAAAATCAACGCCGCCACACCCGACAGGCGCTCTTCGACGCGGGTCTGCAGCGCTTTCATCTGCTGCTCCGTCACGGCCATGGCACGTTCGAAGTCTTCCAGGTTGTAGGTTCGCACAAAATCGTGCTCACGCATGATGCGAAAGGTCTTGTCCCGATCGAAGACAAAAGCGGGCGCCACGATGAATCCTTCCGACGCCACCTGGCACTTGATCATCTGCAGGCCGGTAATTGTATCGGTCCCTCGCTGCTCTTTGCGGCGGGTCCGCATCGCCATCAGGATCCGGGCGTTCTCAATCGCGCTGGCGAGCTGCGACGCCGTGGCGCGCAAAGCCATGCCATCGTTCTCGCTGAACGGGCGCCCGACCTGGCGCTGCACCACCAAGACCCCGATTTTCTCGATACCACGGAGAATCGGCACCGCCAGGAAGGCGTCGAACGACTCTTCATTGATGTCGTCGAAATGTTTGTAGGCCGGACTCTGGCTGGCCACCTTCTCGCACACCATTTGGCCGCGCTCCAGAACGGTTCCGACCAGGCCCTCGCCCAGGCGCAGACGAATACGCCCGATAGATGACGGGTTGAGGCCGACGGTCGCCTTGAGCACGAGCTCGCCGATCGCTTCCTCGTAGACATAGATCGTACAGACCTCGGCGTCGATATGCCGACCCACCGCCTCGACGATGCGCTGCAGAAAGGTCTCGATGTCCTCACTGGTGCCCAGCAGGGCGCTCAGCTCACCCACGTCGCACAACAGGCCTAAGTGATTTTCCTGCATCAGTTCATCCACAATCAACACCGCCAGGCAAACGCCGGCGGCGGCTGGTTAGATAGCCGGGTAGAATCGCCCTTGAGCCCGGCAATATACCGCACCGGTCGTCCTTAGCCAACGCCGGCAGACGGGGGTCATCTGGTCTTCTTTCAACGTGCCGGGGGTTTCCGTTCGGGGCTCATTTACAATCGCTCATGGCATGCTAAACTATTCACTCCAACACGCTTACAAGTCGTAAGATACTCATTTGCCGCCGGGCAACTCAATTCCGCACAGGACAGTCTACCATGGCACAGGATCTGATTCGGATCGGCATTATCGGTGCCGGCACCAACACCATCGACATGCATATCCCGAAACTGCAGGAGCTCGACGGGATCGAAATCGTCAGCGTCTGCAACCGCACCCGCGAGTCCGGGCAACGCGTCGCCGACCGCTTCGCCATCCCACAGGTTCATGGACAATGGCGTGAAGTCGTCGATGACGCAGATGTCGATGCCATCGTCATCGGTACCTGGCCGTATATGCACGCCACGATGAGCTGTGCCGCACTGGAGAACGACAAGCATGTGCTGTGCGAAGCCCGCATGGCAATGAATGCCGACGAAGCCCACGAAATGCTCGAGACCGCGCGGCAATTCCCCGACCTGACCAGCCAGATCGTCCCGTCACCTTTCACGCTGACCTGGGATCAGACCATTCAGGACCTCATCGCCGACGGCTATCTCGGTGACATCTACTCGATCGAGATCCGCGGCACCGCAGATACCTTCGTCGACCGCGCCGCCGTCCGCCACTGGCGGCAGGACTTTGACATGAGCGGCTACAATACGATGGCCATGGGAATCTGGTACGAGGCCCTCGCACGCTGGGTCGGACACGCCAGCCGGGTGATGGCAATGAGCCGCGTCTTCGTGCCCCAGCGCCAGCACCAGGACGGCGGCAAGATGGCAACCGTGCGCGTACCCGACCACCTCGACATCCTCGCGACAATGGACTGCGGCGCCCAGGCGCATTTCGTCTTCAGCGGCGTCACCGGACTCACCCGGGACACCAACACCGCATGGCTCTACGGCAGCGAAGGCACGCTGCTGCTCGATATCGGCGCTGAAAAACTGTACGGCGGCCGGCGCGGCGACAAGGAATTGAACGAAATCAGTATCGAAGCGTCTAAAAAGGGCCACTGGCGTGTCGAGGAAGAGTTCATAAATGCCATACGGGGGCTGGAACCGATACGGCTGACGAAGTTCGAAGACGGCGTCAAGTACATGGAATTCACCGAGGCAGTCGCCGTCAGCGCCGCCGAGGCGCAGGCGGTCGATCTGCCCTTGTGACAATAGGTCATTTTGTCAGGCGTTCTTAGCCAATGCACTATCGGGCATGGTGGAGATTGACTAGATCGACCCGGACGAGACCAGGGAGATCGCCCACGCCTGGCTGTTTGGCTTGGCAATGCGAATCAGTTCTTCCGATTAGGCGTGTGACGTACACCGGATGATTTGCTTTCTGCAAACCAGCGCTCTATAACGCTCGATATTGTGGGTTGTCATTCGACGGTGACGTGGAACCTGTGCATCCAGCCCGGTCTGAAATGCTGGATTCCCGCCGGGGCGGGAATGACACGATAATCTTGGGGGCTTGGCAGTACTGTTACAGCCGTACAGTTCATGCCGAATCCAATACATGAGGCTGTGAAATGAGCACGTCGACAGAGGCAATCGACGAACGGATGATCAGGGGAATCGCTCCTGACGAATCGACCGGCAAGGTCAGCACGAAAGAGGTCAGGCAGTTTCTCTTCGACCGGGGGGCCACGGTAGCTGGCGTTGCGCCGGCGACGGCTTTTGCCGATGCTCCCGGGGGTCATCGGGCGACGGATATCATCCCGAACGCAGAGTCGGTGATTGTGATGGGAGTGAAGCTGATCAGTTCACTCGTGGACTGGCCGAGCCTTGTGTGGGAGCAGAAGCGATCGACCGTCTTCAATGCATGGTTAGTTTATGATGAGGGATGCTTCGATTCTCCCAACATCCGTCTCGCCCGCATGGCTGGTGAACTGGCGACGGCGTTTGAGGTCAACGGCTATCATTCATTCTTCTCTCCGGGCAGTCTCGGCTCGACGACAACGTGTTTGAACGCTGCTCGACTCTATGCCCAGATGGAATATCCGCAGCCATTGGACAGGGAGAAACTCGCGGAGCTTGCACCCGACATCGAATCGCCCTCCCGATATGAGGCACCTTTTTCGCTACGGCATGCCGCGGTCGCCGCGGGATTGGCGACATTCGGGGCGAACAATCTGGCATTGCACCCGGTTTTCGGGCCGCGTGTCAGGTGGAACGTTGTCATCACTGAACTGCAGATGGATCACTATGACGAACCGTTGACAGAGCCGGTGTGCACCTTCGACAAAGGCTGCAGAGCGTGCATCGAAACTTGCCCCTATGGTGTCTTCCAAGAGCAGGGGCGCTTCGAGTTCGCCGGCCAGAGCCACCCCTGGGCCGCGATGACGGGCGGCAAATGTTATTACAACAGCGTGCCTTGCGGCGGAACGTGCATCCAGGTCTGCCCGGCCGGCAGCGGCGACAAGGCCATGAAAAAGACCGTTGCCAAACGGTTTCAGCAGCAGAAACGGTCCGAGCAGTCGCCGCCGGCAGCGAGTTGAAAACTCTAACAAAATAAAAAACATGCTGCTGAGGAATCCCGGATTCCAGCTTTCGCTGGAATGACATGAGACACATCAACCAAACAAGAAGGAGCCAGTCAATGAAACACCTAACCCTCACTCTCACCATCTGCACCGCGTTTGCCTTGAGCACCGCCGCAACCGCCGCCGACACCCCTAACCCCGAACCGGCCCCGGTCGAAGCGGTCAACGCCGAGGCCGAAAACACCGAGGCGGGGAGCGCCGAAGCGCCCGCCCCCGGGCTGTACGCTACACTAAGCACCTCAAAAGGCGACATCGTCCTGGAACTCCATTACAAAAAGGTGCCGCTGACCGTGACCAATTTCGTCGGCCTGGCAGAGGGCAAGATCAAATCGATCCGCCCCGCGGGCCAGCCGTACTACGACGGACTCATATTCCATCGCGTCATCGCCGACTTCATGATCCAGGGCGGCTGCCCGAACGGCAACGGCCGCGGTGGCCCCGGCTACAAATTCCGCGACGAATTCGACCCGACCCTGAAACACACCGGCCCCGGCGTTCTCTCCATGGCCAACGCCGGCCCCGGCACCAATGGCTCGCAATTCTTCATCACCCACAAGGCGACGCCATGGCTCGACGGCCGCCACGCGGTGTTTGGCAAGGTCGTGAGCGGGCAGGACGTCGTTGACGCCATCGCCAAGGGCGACACGCTCAAGAAAATTGTCATCAAGCGCGTCGGCGAGGACGCCGAGAAGTTCATCGCCGATCAAGCCTCTTTCGATAAACTGCTCGGGACCAACCAATAGCACCCGGCCGGATACCCACAACCACGAGGAACCCCGTGAAGCGACTGACCGGTATCTCATTGGCCGCGGCATTTTCCACAATGCTGGCACTGTCCTCGGCCTGGGCCCAGAAGGCTGAACCAGGCGAAGCCGACGACCAGCTTGCCGACGGGCTCTATGCTGTCATCAACACGAACCGCGGCCAAATCATCCTGCGGCTCCACTACCGGCAGACGCCGCTCACGGTTACCAATTTCGTCGGCCTGGCGGAGGGGACGAAGCGCTCGAACCGGCGAGACGACGGGCCGTTCTACGACGGCATTACCTTTCATCGCGTCATCGATGGCTTCATGATCCAGTCCGGCGATCCGCGGGGCAGCGGCCGCGGCGGCCCGGGCTACAAATTCGAAGACGAATTCCATCCGGCCCTGAAACACACCGGCGCCGGTATCGTGTCGATGGCAAACTCCGGACCGAACACCAATGGGTCGCAGTTTTTCATTACCCACGGCCCCACCAAG
>JASLZG010000171.1 GCA_030754995.1 Lentisphaeria bacterium | reverse complement strand
GAGGCTGTTGTGAAATGTTGACGGCTTGTCATCGGTGCCGAAGGACAATTCGAACGTCAGTGTCTCACCGAATACTTTGATGTTGGTGAGCGTCCCGCGGTATTGCAGGTAGCAGGCGTACCGCTCGGCCTCCTGCGTCAACGCTACACGGTACTCGGCTCTGGCCAGCGCCTCGAGATTACCGGCCGCCTCTGATTTAGTGACATCCAGCCAATCGGACAGACGCACGACCGTCGTTGGGCCGAGCCTCCGCATGGCTTTCGGATGATCCATGCCGAGGTTGCAAAGAATCGAGTTGGCGCGAACCGGGCTGCGACTTACGATGTTCGCGGGGTCATGCCATGAATATTTGGCTGGCTCGAGCAGATTCCTGATAGTCACGAAATCCAGGGTTTCCGACTCGTCGTCGTCGGCGTCGGCGGCGGTCGGCACCACGCCGTCCTCAGGACTCGTACCATTGCCCCGCTCTACACCCAGGTCGTAGACCCCGGTATCGGTCAGAGAGATGTCGCCGTAATCCACTTCTTCGCTGTCGATTGATTCGATCAGCGACTCGACGGCAACTGCCGTCGTTGCCGCGGCAGGTTTCATATAAGCCACCGCATTGTCGACGTGCTCAGCGAAGTTGTCGCGCCTGGTCATTTGCACCCGGGCCAGTTCCAGCGGCTTCGCCCCCATCCCGATGCCGAATTGCGCCTGTGACCGGATGACACGTTTCGGCCCGCTCTTGCGCTGGACGGTGCGGGCTTTGCGGCGCACCTGCGGGTTTGCCTTCAGCGACCAGCTGCCGATCTTGGGATGATGGCAAATGACACTGATCGCTTCAGTCATGCGATCGGCGAAGTCTTCGGACACGTCATTGCGGTGGACGCTGAACGACGTGCGCTGCCTTTTGAGGTCGCCGGTGTTGATGATGGCGGCAACCGCGATGCCGTCGATCAGTATGACGTAATCGATTTCTTTCGACAACGTTTTAACAACCAGTTTGGAATCGGCCCCGTCTTCAGTTTGTACGATGATCCTGGTATGATCGCCGAACACACGGCGCTTGCCGATCTTGTTGCCCACAATGACGTTTTCCTTGAAGAAAGCGGTGTTGTAATGGTGCTCGATATTCGCCTCGTAAAGCAACTTGTGGCGGTGTTTCGCCATGCGCGCCTCGAGTTCTGTCACCCGCTCTTTGATCAGTTTGTCGAGACGATTCTGATCGTTGTTCCAATACAATCGATCCCGATCTGCCGGGTCCAGGTCCTGGAGCAGAATATGGCGGCTGTCGAGCTTGGCGTATTTGTTGCCGACCAGGCCGCCGAAAATTCCGGAGAAAGTTTGACGTTGCGAACCGCGTCGTATCGAGATTGTGATGTGTTCGCCGATCTTGAAAGGATTCGAGAGATTCTCGACGGCGGCAAGGTCGTCGGCGAACTTTTCCCTGAGCCGGCGTTCGACGAGCTCCTCGATTTCGTGCTTCTCAGTTTCGAACTGCTGGAGGGAGCGCATCTGCTGCGATCTGACCGGTGCAACGACCGGCAGCGCGAGCATCAGGCAGCTGATTAAAAAAAGACAGGGATTCCGGAATGCGGTTCGTCGACCCATTTCATCCTGTATGGGAAAAGGCGGGCTGAGCGCATCGGTTTTGCCCGTGATGACTCAGCTTGCGATGCAGGTGCAGTGCGGGAGAGCAACGATTGATCGACTTCTCATCTGGCACCCAATAATGTACATCGGGCGCGGGCAGAAAATCAAGTCGCGTGTCCCGGGCCGGGACACGCGATCTGGTTCGTTACTTTCAGGTGGCAGCGTCGAAATTGGCCGCCACGGCGTCCCAGTTCACGACGTTCCAGAAGGCCGCGATATAGTCAGGCCGGCGATTCTGGTAGTTCAAGTAGTAGGCATGCTCCCAGACGTCCAGCCCCAGGATCGGGGTGTTGCCGGCCATCAACGGTGAATCCTGGTTCGGCGTGCTGGTCACTGCCAGCTTGCCGCCACTCACTTCGAGCCAGGCCCAGCCGCTGCCGAAGCGGGTTGCCGCGGCGTTGGCGAAATCACTCTTGAACGCGTCGAAGCCGCCGCAGGCGCTGTCGATCGCATCTGCGAGGGCGCCGGATGGCGCGCCACCGGCATTCGGTCCCATGACCGTCCAGAACAGATTGTGGTTGACATAGCCGCCGCCGTTGTTGCGGACCGCGCCCTGGATGCCGGAGGGCAGTGAGTCGAAATTTGCCAGGAGCTCGGGGACCGGCGTCGATTCGTGCTCGGTACCGGCGACTGCGTCGTTCAGCTTGCCGGTGTAAGCAGCGTGATGTTTGTCATGGTGGATTTCCATCGTGCGCGCGTCGATATACGGCTCGAGCGCGTCGAATGCATAGGGCAGGTCGGGGAGTTGATGTGCCATTATGCGTCTCCTTCTTCAGGGTTGCGGGTTGGGCACTGGCAACGCACACCCGTGGCGTGCGAGATTTGCGACACCTTAGAAACTACTTCCCCATCGAAGGCAGATCAATGCAGTTCCGGTGCAAGCAGCAACGGTTGCAGCGGATTGCCACACCACGCAGGCTGCCTGGAAGAACTTCAACAACCAGCGATCTCTGGCTGCTTGTCCAGCACCGCCGCATCCACGACATGACCAGGAACGACAAAGCCTGCTGTACCCCGATCAACCCCGGAAGAAGCGGCAACTCTTGCCGGGCACGTTGACACTGGTGCAATCGCCAGCGGATCGCGTCACCCACCGGGGCACGGGCAGGAACTGCAAGGGCGTCACGATGATCCCGAACACCTCGTTCAACTCCAGTCCGGAAGGCCTGACGCCGTGGGGCGCAGTTCGATTACAGCGAGACGATCGTCACGCCGCCGCCGCCGGCATCCTTGCCGAGCTCGCCCAGCCGGTACTGTTGAACCGCCTGATTGCCCCGCAGGTAGTCGTGCAGGCCGCGGCGCAAACGGCCGGTGCCGAAGCCGTGCACGACCCGCACTTCGTTGAGTCCTGCGATCAGCGCCCGGCTCAGGAATGACTCGAGTTCGGCAATCGCTTCGTCGACTGTGCGGCCGACCAGATTGAGCTCACGTTCGGTCCGTTGCGGCGGTGGCGGGCGAACGTTGAATACCGGTTCCGCCGGAGGTTGCGGCTGCACGCACCGCCCGATTTGCGAACTGCGCACGTCGAACCGCTTACCTGCCACTTCCACAGTCACTCGACTGCGGTCGTCACTGAGATCGACGATGCAACCGCTGTCGTTCAGCGTCTCGACACGGACGAACTGTCCGACTTCCAGCGCCTCCGGCCTCAGTGGCTCCTCAGGGCGCGGCTGCGTTTCCGCCAGGCTTTGTGCCAGCCGCTTCTCCTTGCGGGCGACGTCTTCCCGCACCGCTTTGATCTCCTTTCGCGACTCCGACGTCTTTGCCTGCACCAGCATCCGGTCCATCTGCCGCCGGGTGTTTTCCACCATCGTTGCGGCTTCCTTTTGTGACTGGTGCAGCAGCCTTTTGCGCTCTTTTCGCAGGCGCGCGAGTTCGCCCTGCAGTTCCTCGCGTTCGCCGCGCAGGGAATCAAGCGTTTCGTCGGCCGCTGCCGCGGCACTGCTGAGACGGCGCTGGTCGCTGTCGAGTTTTTCGAGGATGCCTTCGAGCTCGACGGTCTCGCTGCCGATCATTTCCCGGGCCCGCTCGAGAACATCGCCGGGCATCTCGTAGCGCTCGGCAATCACCAGGGCGTAGCTGGCGCCGGGGCGACCGACTTCAACCACATATTCCGGTTGCAGCGACTCCACATTGAATTGCACGGAGGCATTGGCCATGGCGTCCTGACGGTGCACATGATGTTTGATGATGCCGAGGTGTGTCGTCACGAATGTCAGGCCCGCGGCGGCGGCCAGGGCGTCAAGAATTGCACAGCCGAGGGCGCCGCCCTCGACCGGGTCGGTGCCGGATCCAAGCTCGTCGATGAGGGCGAGTGTGCGCTGTGACCGCGCCGTCTCCAGCAGGTTCTTGATCTGCACGACGTGGGCACTGAAGGTGCTGAGGTTTTGCTCGAGCGATTGCTCGTCACCGATATCGGCGACGATCTGCGGGAAGACGGGCATTTGACTGCGCGGCTCCGCCGGGATTGGCAGCCCGGCCTGGTAGATGAGTGCCAGCAGTCCAAGGGTCTTCAGCGCCACGGTCTTGCCGCCGGTGTTCGAGCCGGTAATCGCCATGACATTGCAGCCAGGCGGCATCATCAGATCGAGCGGCACCAGCACATCCTCCTGGCCGTCGCGCCGGAACTGCTGCTGCAGCAACGGGTGCCTGGCATTGCCCAGGTGCAGATTCTCTGACCGTTGGGGATAGGCGCACTGGTAGTCGGCAGCCCAGTGGCTGGCGGCAAAGACAAGGTCGTAGCGGCAGAGGGCATTGGCTGTTTCCTGCAGCGCTTCGCCCTGGCTGCGCAGGTGGCGGCTGAGCTCGGCAAGAATGTGATGGATCTCGTCACGCTCCTGCAATCGCAGCGTCGCCAGTTCGTTGCCCGCCTCGACGGTGATTTGCGGTTCTATGAACAGTGTGCGGCCGCTGTTCGACTGGTCATGCACGACCCCGGGCAGGCGGCTCTTGAGTTCGCGTCGTACCGGCACGACAAAACGGTCGTTGCGCGTGGCGATGAATTTCTCCTGCAGAACATTGTCGTAGTCCGAATTGCCCAACAGGGTCTCGAGCTGCTGGCGCAGGCGTGACTCGAGGTTGTGGAGGCTCCGCCGGATCTTCTGCAGCTTGGTGCTGGCGCTGTCCCGGATGTTGTGGTTGTCGTCGAAAACGCGGTTGATACGCTGGCGCAGTTCGGGGCAGTCATGGATTTGTTCTCCGAGCTCGGCCACTGCCTGATCGGTCGCGGGTTCACCGTCGGAGAGGAAGGCGCGCACCGCGGCCGCAACTCCCAGGAACTCGCCCAGCACGGTGAACTCATCGGCATCCAGCACCGCGTCGACAGGGCGGACGCGCCGGAGAATTTCGCCGGGACAATCGAAGCGCGCCCGTGGCAGGTCGACATCGCGTCGGCGCATGGTCATGAAGCCGCTGATCAACGCTGCCAGGTCGTCGATACCGGTGCTGTCGCCGGCTGGGCACAGGGCCAGGACTGCGGCGCTGCCGCCGGCGGAGCAGGTGTATGCGGCCAGCAGTTCGAGGAACTGGTCGTATTCGAGGACGCGACGGGTGTGAGACTTCATGCGCCGCGTCCCGGTTACAAGGCCAATCCGTACATGATGAAAATGTCGGCCAGCAGCTCGGCCAGGGCGTCGGCTTCGTAGCGATTGCCGTCGTACTTGACGTAGGCGGCTGCCGGGGGTCTCTGCCGGTATGCGTAGTTAACGTCGAACGCCTCGCCGCTTACCTTCAAGGTGCCGCTGACCTGGATGTAATTGACCTTGTCGATCTTAACCTTGCGCCACACCGGGTCGTTGAGCAGTTTGCCATAGGCCTGGTCAAGGGTGACGTCGCCGAACATGTGGTCCTTCACCTTCTGGACCGGGGTCTTGCCGCAGCCTCCCGCGATCATCGCCAGCCCGACAACCAGGACTGCGGCGATTTTCGATCGGCGATAATTCATCGGCTCAGTCATGTTCGAACCCGGTGTTAGTTTCCGTTCCGTCATGCCGCGAACCCGGGAACAATGCCGCGATAATCGAATCGGTGCAGGCTTTCAGTTGTTCCTCGGCCGGCGTGATCTCAGCTGCCTGGGCCTCATAGTTCTTGCCGAGCTTGAAATCCTTGACGATCGCGGCACGCTCATTCTCCGCCGCCTGCTTTTCGTATGTCTGCATCTGCTGCAGGCGCAGTGCATCGTGGCGGTCCTTCGGCTTGTACTGGTGTTCCCACTGGACAAGACGCCGGTTGGCATCCTTGACGTAGTTCTTTGCCTGGCGCAGCAGGCTGCGGCGCTTCTTTGCGCCGGCAACGATTTCGTCCAGCATTTCGCTGACGACCGACAGCACGTCGTGCTCGGGAAACAGTTCCGCTGCCCGCGCACAGAACTGCCGCCGTTGTGCCAGGTTTTCGAGATTGATGTTCGACAGCACGTCCTCGACAATCGTCAACACCAGGTCGTCGTCGTTGCCGTAGCCGTAGGTAAAGCCAAGGTTCTCGACGTTCTTTGCTGCCGCACTGTCAATTGTTTTCCAGCGGTCCGATCGCAGGCAATCCTGCAGAAGCCGGAACCGGTGTGCATCGTTCCGCAGCCAGGCGGCGTACATGCCCGCGACGGTGGCGCCGCGTTCAGTGTCGCCGGTGTCCCCGGCGTAACCCAGGATACGCGTGATGCGCATGGTCGCCTCATCCGCCGGGACGTTGAAACAGATCGCGGTTAAAAGACAGATGGCAAAGGTTCGATGCATTGGATGAAAAGTGTTGGGTATGAGCGGCAAGCCGGTTCGACTCGACAACACGGGAATATACTGCGCACTCACAATGAATGCGCAGGTTTGCGCAGACTGCAGAGGCACTACATTATCAGATGCATCGTTGTTTCATCCTGCTGTTTTGCTCCACGGTCACGCTGGCGGACGAACTGCCCTGGCTTGATGAGTTGCCGGCAAACGCGCCGTTGATCGAATACTACGACGAACAACCGCTGCCGCAGCCGGGTTCCAAACTGGCTGTCCTGGTGGAGCGGATTGATCGTGACCTGCGCCGCGCCACTGAATCTGCGCAACGCCTGCTCGCGACCCTGCGCGTGCGGATCAATTACCGGCTCTACGCCACCGGTGCCGATGCAACCGATATCACGGCGTGGCAACGCGCCTACACCGAAATCAGCATCGGCCGCAACCCCTTTGAAAGGGATCCCGGCGGCTTGCGCGGCTATTACGCCACCAACGACGATTCCTGCCAGGTGTTCAAGGTTTTTCCTCCAGCGGACAATCCACCGCCGCCGAAAAGCGGCTTGCCGCTGGTTGTTTCCATGCACGGCCACGGCTGGCACGACTGGTACCGGCCCTTTCAGCTGGAAGGCGGCAGCACCGCCGGTGCCTATGTCGTCAGCGTCCACGGCCGCGGCAGCGCCGACTACAAATGGATCGCCGAAGACGATGTGCTGGCCGCGGTCGACGCGGTGCAGGCGGATTTTCCGATCGATCCGAGCCGCGTTTATCTCACCGGCGGATCGATGGGGGCAACGGGCGTCTTTCAGGTCGGCGCCCACTATCCGCACCGGTTCGCCGCCGGTTTTGCCGATTCCGGCAATGCTGATATCTCTGCCTGGTCCGGCTTCGAGACGGAGAATCCTGCCGGCGCCTACGAGGCATTGCGGGCCCGGTTGCGAAGTTTGACCTCGCCCATTGCCTTTGCTGAAAACTTCCTGAACCTGCCGCTGATCATCACCCACAGCAGGACCGACAGCACGGCGGCGCATTCGCAGCGCCTGGCCAAACGCCTCGGCGCTACCGGCTGCCGGGACTATACGTTCACCCTGCGCGACGGCGACCATGTCGACCTGCAGCCCATGGCTGAGCGCTTCGATGCCTTGGGCAGGTTCCGCACGAATCGGTGGCCGTACCGGGTCAGGTTCAAGGCTGTATCGTATCGGCAGGCGACCGCTTACTGGGTGACGATTGGTCAGTTCGAGAGGCGCCTGGAACCTGCCGAGCTCGATGTCCGACGGTTTACCAACACGCAGATAAAGATCGATCGCATCGTCAATGTTGCCGGCTTCCGCCTGCAGCTCGACGGCCTCGACCTGGACCGAACGCAGCCATTGTCGATTGTCATGGCCGACGGCCAGGCCGTGACCGTTCCGGCCGCCGCGCCGGGGCCGGTGACGTTGACCAAAAACGGTGCGGCCTGGCAGCTCGACAACAGCCATGGTGCCGGGCTGTTCAAGCGGAAAGGCCTCGAAGGCCCAATTGCCGATGTCTTCCGCGAACCGTTTTTGCTGGTCGTCGGTACCAGCGCTGTCGACTCGTTCGAGCGCTGGGTCGTCGCTCAGGAGGCAGCCCGGTTCCAGCGCCAGTGGCGGCGCCGATTCCAGGTCAATCCCCCGCTCCGTCTCGACAGCGCACTAACCGTGTCCGACATCTACGACCGCAATCTCATCCTCTTCGGCGGCCCGACACAGAATACCGTGACCCAGGCGCTGAACCTGAAATTGCCTGTTCGTATCGACGGTGACTCGGTCGTCGCCGGTGACAAGACCTACCGCGGTGCCGGCCTCGGAGTGCACGTGGTCTATCCGAATCCCCTGAGTGCGGACCGTGCCGTGGTCGTTTTCGGCGCCGTCGATTGGCGTGGCATGTGGCAGATCACCCATCGCTTTGGTAACTGGTTCGACTGGATGCCGCTCGATAATTATTGCTGGTATGATTTCTGTGTGTTCGACGACCGTTCGCGCGGCCTCGAGACGTTTCTCGAGTGCGGCGTCTTCGACGAGCGCTGGCAGTTCGCCGAGACCCAGCGCTTCGGCGGCGTCGCGGCTGACCGGGAAGCGGTCATCCCGCGGCTGTACCCGACCCATCGCGTACCACCGCCGGACACCCGGACAGTACGCCTGACCGAGCTGTGGCCGATCCAGGTCGACACTGCCAAAGACCCGATGCGGATCGATCGCAGCTGGAACGACAAGCCACTCACGGTCTCCGGCGAGAAGATGTCCTTTGGCTTCGGGCAGTGGATTGAATCGGCCGTGAGCTATAACCTCAATGGCCAATTTTCGCGGTTTCGGGCCCGCGTCGGGATTGATCCGGAGGGTGCCGAAACGATCGACGAGGCCCGCAGTTATGCCGAGAACCCGACCTTCATCGTTGCCGGTGACGACAAGATCCTGGCGCAGCAGTCCGAGGTGCGTTTCGGCGAAGCGCCGCGGCGCTTCGATGTCGACGTCAGCGGCGTCAAGCGATTGACCTTGATGGTTGTGCGCAACTGGCCGGCCGGCTGGTTGTACGGCGCCATTGCCTGGGGCGAACCGACGGTGGAAAGGCGCCCCAAGGCCGATCAATGACCGGAGTGACAGATGGAAGTCTACAATCTCGACCAGTCGCCCGGTGCGGTCACTGCCACCGACACCAGAACGCGGGCCAAGCCGCAGCGCCGGAAGCCGCGCCTGCACTGCGCCATCTGCGGTCATCTGATAACCGGCAACGAGCACTTGCGGCCGGTCGACGGGGTGCCCCGGCATATCTTCACGAACCCGGCCGGCATCGAGTTCTGCATCGCTTGCTTCAGCGCCGCGCCGGGTTGTTTCGTAGCGGGCGACCCGACCGAAGCGTACACCTGGTTTCCCGGTTGCTGCTGGTCAATGGCGCACTGCAGCGAGTGCCGCAGCCAGCTCGGGTGGTTCTTTCAGCACCTGGACGGTGACACGTTCTACGGGCTGCGGGTGGAACTGCTGGAAGAACGGGAAGCGGACAGTTGAGCCGCGGCGCAAGGCCCGAGCTTTTCACGCCGCTGCCCGCGGGCGCCGGTCAGCACTGCCGGATGATGGATCTGTCCGCACCTGCCCGCGCCAGGTTGTTGCCGACTGCCGCCGGAAAGCCCATGCGGCATCTGTTGGGCACCGCGGAAAATGCGTTGGTGATTTGCCAATATCGTCCGGCGCCGCGACCGTTCGATGGAATGCAACGTGCTTGCCGCAACGGGAGTAAGACAGTACATTCAGCTATCGGTGCTTTCAGTTAAAGGCACGACTGTGGGCATTTTACGTCATAGCTACGAACGGAACGCAGCCGGATGAAATTGGCCGATTATATCACGGACGTGGCGCCGCGAGCGGTGCTGTTCGAGCTGACCCGGCGCGGCTGGCGAAAGCCGCCGAATCCGTTGACCCTGACGTTCTCCATCACCGTCGCCTGCCAGAGCCGCTGCAAGACCTGTAATATCGGCAACGTCTACCTGGCCAATCCAAGGCTGGCAGAGGAAAACCTGTCGCTCGAGGAGATCGAGAAGGTTTTCAAATCGCTCGGGCGCGTTTACTTCTTCAACGTCTCCGGCGGTGAGCCTTTCATGCGCCCGGACCTGGCCGAGATCATCCGGCTTGCCTGCATCCATCTGAAGCCGCGGCTTATTCACATCCCGACGAATGCCATTTCCCCGCAGTTCATCGACAAGACGACCCGCAGGATCCTTGAGTACATGGATGAATACGCGCCGGCCTCGACACCGATTTCGATCAAACCGTCGATTGACGGCATCGGCAAGATGCACGATTACATTCGTGGCGTCGAAGGCAACTTCGAAATGCTCGAGCGCACGATCGACGTGCTCCTGGCGATCCGCGCCGAGAATCCCAGGCTGCACGTCGACCTGGGCACGGTCATCTCGAACTTCAACATCCATCATCTCGACGCCATCGAGGACTGGGTGCACCGCCGCGGCATCGAATCCTATCGCC
>JASLZG010000170.1 GCA_030754995.1 Lentisphaeria bacterium | reverse complement strand
CGACTGCGGCGGAACTGCGACAACGTCTCAGCGTCCCCGTTCCGAACGAACACACCGAGCGCTATTCCGAAATCGCTCGGGAGCTCGATGTCTATATCCAGACCGGCACTTTCATCGAACAGGACCCGGCTTGGCCGTGGGCGGTATTCAATACCACCTGTCTGATCGGTCCCACCGGGCTGCTGACAAAATATCGCAAGGTCAACCCCTGGATTCCGTGGGAAGTCCATGCCAGCCCGCATGACCTCGAGGGCTACCAGGACGAGCTTTTCCCGGTGGCGCGCACGCCGATCGGCAACCTCGGGGTCGCGATCTGCTACGACTGGCTGTTCCCGGAAGTTCTGCGCCAGATTACCGCGAACGGCGCGGAAGTGCTGATCCGGGTCTCCGCTTACATGGATCCATGGGGTGCAACACCGCCGATGGATTGGTGGACCGTCGTGAACCGTTGCCGCGCCCTGGAAAACATCGCCTATGTCGTCGCCGCCAACCAGGCGGCGAGCCTTTCCAACTACCCACCGTTTTCCTGGCCCGGGGGAAGCATGATTGTTGATTTCGAAGGGCGCATCCAGGCCCAGGCCGATCCCGGTGCCGGCGCCAAGATCGTGGTGGCGCCCGTTGATGTATCGGCACTGCGGCATGAGCGCAAGATGCGTACGGCACATCATATGCCGGCACACCTGCGAACCGAGGCCTACCCGGTTTACAACCAGACCTTCTTCCCCCCCGGCCAACATACGGCGGAACAAAACCTTGACGTGGAAAAGACACGCCGTGCCATTGACACGGCCAAAGGAGAACTGGAATGCGAAGAATAATTCTCGTCGTTGCGCTCACCGCATTTGCCCTTGCCGGCTGCCGGCAGAACGAATCAGAACCAGCCGCCACGGCAAGGTCCGACAGCGCCGAAGCCACGGCGGCACCGGTTCAGCCCGCGGAGAAGATCTCCCCCGAGCTCATCGACCGGATCATCGGCCCCTTCAACAAGGGCGTGGCGCTGATGGACCAGTACCGCCCCGTCGAGGCGGTCGAGGCATTCGAGGAGGTCGCACGGGTGGCGTCCGACTGGATCCCGGGTCGTCTGAACCTGGGCATCGCCTTGTTGAACTCGCAGAGCGACGAGGGATATGCCCGTGCCGAGGAGGAACTGAAATGGGTCATCAACAAGGTTCCCGATGACCCCTATGCGCACTACGCCCTGGGTATGCTCCTGCGCCACCTGACCCGGTTCGACGAGGCGCAAACCCAGTTCGAGGCAGTACTCACAATTGACCCGGAAGACGCCGACGCGCATTACCAGCTCGGCATCCTCATTATGGATCGAGACCCGGTGGCGGCCCGCCAGCACCTCGAAAAGACGCTGCAGAAAATCCCGCACCATGAGTCGGCCTGCTACCGCCTGGCAACCCTTCTGCGGAAGACCGGAGAAAAGGCGAAGGCGCGCGACATGCTGCTGCGCTTCCAGGCGCTCAAAACCTCGGGCGCCGGCGTTTTCTCGGGGATGAAATACGGTGAGATGGGACGTTACGCAGCAGTGCTCAGGGCGTTTGGCGAGCAGGTCAGCGGCCCCCCGCAGGCAGCGCCCGAGTTCAACGAGACAGGCGCTGCGACGGCCAGCTTCACACCGGCGCGCGGCGCCGCCGGCTGGCCCGGAGAAGACCGGCCGCAAACGGCGGCGGCCTACGGCCCGGGGATCGCCGCTGCCAACGTCTTCGGCAACGGCACGATGGCGATCTACATCACCGGTGCCGGCCCGGACGGCGACGGCACGCTCTACCAGGCGGCGGGCGGCAGCCTGACCGCGGTACCGAATACCGGTATCGACGGTCGTGACGCCGTCGGCGCCTGGTTCGGCGACTACGACGGCGACGGTGACCCCGATCTCTATCTCACCTGCGTCGGCCCGAACCGGCTCTACCGCAATGAAGGTGGCGGCCGTTTCCTCGACGTAACCAGCGGCACCGGCACCGGCGGCGGCGCTTTCGTCAGCGTCGGTGCCGCCTGGGCCGACGCCGACCACGATGGCGACCTCGACCTGTATGTTGCCAATGTCGCGGCGGTCGGCGCCGACAACCGTGGCGCCCCCAACGCGCTGTGGCGCAACAACGGCGACGGCACCTTCTTCGACATGGCGCCCGAGGCCGGTGTCGACGGCGGCACCGCCGCCACTTTCGGCGTACTCTATTTCGATTTTGACGACGACCGCGACCTCGACCTCTACCTGATCAACTATGACACCGCCAATCGGCTGTTCCTCAACGACCGGGTCGGACATTACACCGACGCTGCCGCGCGTTTCCCCAACCTTGCCGACGCCGGCCCCGGGCTGGGTGCACTGGTCGGCGACCTCGACGGCAACGGGCGTCAGGACGTGCTGCTGTTGCGGGGGCCACAACCGCCGCGCCTCTTTCTGCAGGCCGGCCGCGGCCGGTATATCGAGGACGCCGCCTTTGCCGCCGTGGCCCGGGATGTCGGCGGCGCGGCCGGCGGGCTGATCAGCGATGTCGATCTCGACGGCGACTTCGATGTCGTCCTGCTTTCTGCCGGCGCCGGCGAGGAATTTGCCCACAGGATATTGCTTAGCCGGGGTGCCGGGAGCTTCACGGCTCCTGCTCTCCTCGGGTCCGTGCACCCGGCGCCGAATGCCCGCGGCGCGGTTGCACTTGACATAGATGGCGACGGCTCGCTCGAGCTCCTTGTCGCCCGGGTTGGGGACCGCCCGCAACTGTGGCAGGCCGACGCTCCCGAAGATCGGCACTGGCTTGCAGTGATCCCTGCCAAGAGCGAGGAGGAAGCACTGCTGACCGCCCCGGGGGCCGACGGTCTGCTGGTCGAGGTCAAAGCCGGACGCCGGCTGCAGGTCGCCAGCGTGACGGCATCGGCGGGCTACCTCGGCGCCCCGCCGCGGCGAGTGCATTTTGGCCTCGGCCGCAGTGCCACGGCAGACTACGTGCGCCTGTCGTGGGCCGATGCAGTTCTCCAGAGCGAGTTGGAGGTGGCGGCCGACCAGAGCTGGCGGGTCACGAAAATGACGCGCAAGCCTTCTTCATGCCCGATCCTGTTCTGCTGGGACGGCGAGCGTTTCGCCTTTGTCACCGACTTCCTCGGCGGTGGCGGTATCGGTTTCTTCACAGCGCCTGGTGAATACGCCCCGCCTGATCCCACTGAAGACATCCGTATCCCGCCAGCGTTAATCGCGGTTCGCGACGGGCGATATCTGCTCCGGGTGACGGAACCCCTCGAGGAGATCACCTATTTTGATGAGCTGCACCTGGTCGCCTACGATCACCCCGACGACCGGGAACTGTACCCGGACGAGCGCTTGACCGGGACGCCGCCCTTTCCCACCGGGCAACCGTTTGCCGTTTCCGCAAAGATCTTTCCGGAGACAGCCCGGAACGCGCGCGGTGAAGATGTCCTCGATCACATTCGTGAAATAGACCGCCGCTACACAGCGCCACCGGCCGATCCACGCTTCGTGGGCTATGCCGCCGATCATTGGATCGAGCTGGACTTCGGCGAACGCCTGGCGCTTCCCCCGTCGGCTGCCGGCGCGCCCTCGCCCCGGCTCGTGCTCTACCTCTACGGGTGGGTCGAGTACACCTATTCGCATGTCAACTACGCCGCTTACCAGGCCGGGCTTACGATGCGCCCGCCATCGATCGAGGTGCCGGACGGCGACGGCGGCTGGCGCCCGGCAGTGGCGGATATGGGGTTTCCCGCCGGCCTCCCCCGCATGATGACCATTGACATTTCACAACTCCCCATCGCCGCCGACGGGCGCCTGCGGATTCGCACCAACATGGAGGTTTTCTGGGACCAGATCTTTGCGGGGGTGGATGTCGGCGACCCGGGGATCCGTGTGCATCGCTTGCGCCCGGACGTGGCCGAGCTGCGGCATCTCGGGTATCCCAGGGAGTATTCGCCGGACGGCAACGACCCCACCGTTTACGACTACCACCGCATCGATCACGGTGTGCCGTTCAAGAACATGGCCGGGAGCTTCACCCGGTTCGGCGACGTTCGCGAACTCTTGAAAGCGGCCGACGACCAGTTCGTGATCATGGCCCGCGGGGAGGAAATCGCCATCGAGTTCGACGCCGGCCAGCTCCCCGGCCTGGAGGATGGCTGGTCCCGCACGTTCGTGCTGCATGCCGACGGTTACTGCAAGGACATGGACCTCTACACCGCGTTCCCCGATTCCGTCGGGCCGCTGCCGTTCCATGGGATGGACAACTACCCGCCGGTGAAAGAACCACGGAACGTTGAGGAACTGCGAAACTACCGGCACACCTGGAACACCCGCAAGATCGCGGGACGATGATGAGGCCATTGGCAAGTGGCGTTTGACTTCCATGACGCGATCGCAGCAATCCGTTGCCACATCGAGCAAGAGCGGGGCGTCAGGCGTAGAATACGAAGCGCGGACCATGCTCTCTTGTCACCATTTGGCATGTCCGTCTGGCAGCGATTCAATTCACATCCACATCGACCTTCAGGTTCCATTCGTAGGCGCGTTTGATCTCGTTTAAGTTAAAGTCGTCGGTTCCGAAGAATCGTCCCTTTACATGGCCGCCCGTGGTGAGGTCACCAGCATCGAGCTCCACCGATTTTTTCGCGACGCTGCCCCGATTAAATGTCATGGGCCAGTCACCGAAATTGTAAAACCGGAGAGCATAACCCAGCAGAGTCTCCATCGAGGGCGGGGCGCCCTTCTTGAATTTCAGAGTCATTTGGATCATCGGGACCTCGAGGAAGACCCCCCCGAAAAGGGCTCGCTTCTCCATGATCGTCGCCAGCTTCTCCTCCGACGGTTCGGATGCGAGGAAGCCAACGACGAGTTCGTTTTTTTCACCATCCCAGAACGAGATGCACCAGGTCGCGTTCAACCGGGTGTCGTTCTCCGAACCGAATCCGAATTGGGTTTCGGCAACCGGCGCGCTGGTCGTATTCGAATCTGTCGTTTCCGTGGGCCCGGCTGCGTCCGGAGGTGTACTGGATTTATCTCCACACCCGGCAAGCAGGATCAGTAAACTGCACATGATTGCCATTTTCTGCATGATTCGTCTCCTCGAGGGCTGATCGGTTGCTGATAGGAAATCGCGTTTCGGAATTTTTGAAGCATACTGCGAGGGGAGCTGGCAGGCAAACAGAAACGGGGTCAATCCTGCCCCTTGTCCACTGCCAGTCGCAACCGGCCACTGGAGTGGGCTTCGTGCAGGTTAGGGCCGTATCTTGAATGACCACACATTCCCGGCATGACCTTTCGCAACGGTTCAGCCGCATGCCGTGACACGCTCCCGGGGGGCGCCGTCCTGGCGGCCGGGATTCGACGACCCTGATAATGGTTAGCGCACGAGAATCCAGTCAACGGTAACCTCGCGGCCTTCGCCCGGGGCGGCGGCGAGGATGATCGTAAAGCCATCCCGCGTTTTTTCATTGAGCCGCACCTGTGTCGCGGCGACCGGCGCGTTCTCACTGGCTGCGGTGACCGTGGCGACGGCGTAGTAATCGGCATCCCTCTCACGCTGATCGAACTTGACGATGACGCGCTGATCATCACCGCTGATCGTGACGCGGCCGCGCAGATTCATGGCGCGGGCATCACCGGCTGAAATGCCATCGACGTAAAGCGCGCCGGTGCGCAACTGTTTGGACGGATAATGATTGTCCAGCACGACCGTGTCGGTGCCCTGGTCGTCAATGGGCGTTGCGACGCGGCTGAAGCGTGGATTGACGATGGTGCACTCGCCGACGCCCGGGGCGATGCGAATGCCGGTGCCGGACTCTTCGCCGTTGGCGAAGTAGAAGTGCTGCAGGTGGACCGTGTCGCCGCGCTGCATATCGACGCCAAAGGTGCGGGCGCCCTCGATCGAGACGCCGAAGGCATCGAGTTCGTTGGTCGTCTTGATCGACAGGCCCACGTCCACCGCGCCAATCTTGCTGCCGAACAGCGATGTCTTGATCGTGCTGTTGATCATCTCGATGCCGATGTCGCATATGCCGATGGAAAGTCGCATGAGGTTGTTGTAGCCACAGAACACCGAACCATCCATCTTGATGCCGATATCACACGACGACACGCCGACGTCTTCGATCAGGCTGGAACAGACGTTGGTCATGTCGATGCCGACGCCGGAGCGGTCACCATTAACGGCGCGGCCGCTGAGCTTTAGCTGGCAGATGCGCCAGCCGTTGGTGCGCGCGGCGGGGTTGGTGGGCGCGATGATCGCGGGCAGCGCCGCGCGGCTGCGCAGGTGCCCGGGCCCCTGCAGCGTGATGCCGTTTTGCACGGTGATGGTTGAACCGACGTTGAACGAACCGCCGCGAAAGCGCACCGTGCCACCGGAAGGCAGCGCATCGACGGCGGCCTGGATGGCGGCGGCGTCATCGGCCTGGCCGTCACCCACCGCGCCCCACCAGTGCGGGTAGACGTGCTCGACCGCGCCGGGCAGAAGTGAAATGCGCCCGGAGCCGCTGAAAATGCGTGTAGCCGTGGCGGTAACCGGCCCCTTGATTGTCAGGACGGCGTCCTTTGCGACGTCGATCATGCCGCCGTCGACGAACAGCAGTGCGACGTTGTGCGGCACGGTCAGATCGGCAGTGAGGCGCTGCTTCGAATCGATGGTCAGCGTTGTGGGCTGATCACCCGCTTGGTGCACCTGTCGCGCCAAGTCGGCGAGTTGATCAAGCGGCGTCCTCAGCCGTGGCTTAAGCTGCTTCTTCTCCTGCTCGTAATGTTCCTGCACCTCCTTTTGCGACAACGGGCGGCTGTAGATGCGCACGTTGTCAACGAGCCCGCAGTAGTATGCCTTGGCGAGCCGTCCGATCATCGCGCTGCGGCCGCGGCTCTTGATCGGCGTATTCGGCTCGATCATGACGAATCCGTTGACCAGTTCGCCGTTGACGTAAAGCTGCATGCGTTTGCCATCGTAAGTGCCCACGACGTGCGACCATTGACGCAGCGGCAGGGGCGCCGTCGCTTTCCACGAGCCGTCGCTGATATAGAAATAGATGAGCGAACCGGTCCACGTCAGGCCGTAGGCATAAATGCCCTTGCCCGCGATCAGCGGTTCGCCGGTGGACGGCTTCTCCGGCTTGACCCACGCTTCGAGGCTGACGGTCTCGGTCAGATCAATCGTGGCCGTGGTGCCGCAGTCGATGTAATCATCAATTCCATCGAAGCGCATCGCTGTGCCGATGCCGTCCTGGACCCACTGTGGGTCGTTTTGCAGGACGCCGTTGTTGTTGTTGTCCGAAGTATCGCGAACAACATCGCCCTGGCCTTCCTCGAACAGCCATTCGGCAACGAGCCCATCGGCCAGCTCAACGGCGGACGCGGGAGCGATGATGGATGGTGCCGTTACCACGGCGATCATGACAAGCAGATGTTTCACGATTCCCTCTCTCTTTGATACCTGATTCATTTTGCAAGAACAGCCCAGTATCACCGATATGCCGGAATAATCAATCTGTGCCCCGCCCCGTCCTACAGGCTCGTGTAATCGATTGGCTGATGCCGGTCGATGGCACGATCGACTGCCGGCAATTCGTACTTGAGGCCGGTGGCGCAGTTGTAGAGCAAAGCCGATTCGTTTTCGGCGACCAGCCCGCTGGCCAGCGCTTTCTTGTAGGCCGCATAGGTGGCCGCCCCTTCGGGGCAGAGCAGCAACCCCTCGCGGCGGGCCATTTCGTCGCGGCTCGTGAGAATCGCATCGTCATCCACGACGATGGCGAAGCCGTTGCTTTCCCGGACTGCACGGAGGATGAGAAAATCGCCGATGGCCGCCGGGACGCGAATGCCGGCGGCAACAGTGTGGGCGTTTTCCCACGGCACGGCATGGTCGGCGCCATCCTCGTACGCCTTGACGATCGGGGCGCAACCGCTGGCCTGGACCGCCACCATGCGCGGCCGTTTTTCTCCCAGCCAGCCGATTTGCGCCAGCTCGTCAAACGCTTTCCACATGCCGATCAGGCCGGTACCGCCACCGGTCGGATAGAAGATCACGTCCGGCACGTCCCAGCCGAACTGCTCGGCGAGCTCGAGCCCCATGGTCTTCTTGCCCTCGATGCGATACGGCTCCTTCAAGGTGGATACGTCGAACCAACCCGTCTCCGCCGTGCCGCCGCCGACGATCTTGCCGCAATCGGTGATCAAGCCGTTGACCATCCAAACCTCGGCCCCTTGGGCCGCGATCTCACGGACGTTGACCGACGGCGTATCGTCCGGGCAGAAGACATAGCTTTGCATGCCGGCGCGGCTGGCGTAGGCCGCCATGGCGGCTCCCGCATTGCCGTTGGTGGGCATGGCGATAGCGGTGATCCCCAGCTCCCTGGCCATGGAAACCGCGAGACACAAGCCTCGTGCCTTGAATGAACCGGTCGGCAGCCGGCCCTCGTCCTTGACGTAGAGCGCGCCGCCCCCAATGTCCCGGGCCAATTCCCGGCAACGGATGATCGGGGTCATGATCTCGCCGAGGCTGACAATATTGCCCGCTTGTCGCACCGGCAGAAATTCCCGGTAGCGCCACATGTCGGCCGGCCGGGCCTGCAGCTTGTCGCGGCTCAGTGCCTTGCCCAGGCCATCCAGATCATATCGCACCAGCAACGGTTTCCCGGCTTCCGACAACCCGTGCAGCTTGTCCGCCGGATAGGATTTTCCGGTCATCGAACATTCAAGATGAGTAACGAATGTCGGCCGTTCGGCCGTTGTATTGTCCATTGCAGTCGCTCCCGGCGAAAGTGGGGGTTCAAGGTTCATATTACAGATTCCCTGTCTTCTGCGTCGTTTTCTTCGCCGCCTGGTGATCAGCCCGCCGCGCCTTGCCTGTTGTCCAGCCAGATTGGCGATGACCATGCCATCTGGCCGTTCAACTGAGTGACCCGCAGCCGGTACCAGTTCCATCCCGCCGGCGGCGCCTCGTCAACATAGTGAAACGGCACCGTGTAACCAGCCTCTGGAATCGCCAGGTGAATCTTTACCTTGTGGGCGTTGTGATAAAAGACGTCCGGATTCTCGACCTCGGCAGGTGACTGGCCAAGTTGGTCGTTGATCAACTCTTTGGCCTGGTCCGTCAAGGCCAGGACCCGTGACGCGGCAAACGCCTCGCCGACGCTAAAGTCCAGTTCCTCCCCTTCTGCTTCCAGGTGGATTCGGTTGGCGACAGATGCTTCCAATTCGATGACCAAACCTTGTATATTCGCGCCGCCGACGCCGCCGGCCCAGCTCGCCTGACTCTTCTGGCCCGTGCGCGGCTCGGTCAACAACTGCCAGCTGCATTGGCGGTCCGTGGACCGTTCGACCCGCTGTCCGGCGGCGGTAAAACACCCCTGCACCGCCAGGATGCGGCCGCCGTCCACTGAAAGGTTGCCGCGCCAACTCCTGTCGCTGGTCTTGAGTCCGTACCAGTCGCTGGGCCCCCAGCCGAACTCGAGCCGCAGTTTCAGGCGATGGGTGGCGTCGTCATGGGGAACATCCCAGGTGCCCGAATGGGAATGGGTATGAATGACCCGTTCATTGCGGAGCAATTCCACCCGGTCGATCGCATGTTCGCCGACAATCGTGGCCCGAATATCCGCCGCTTCGGCTGCTGGCACCACACTGCCCATATCATGCCCATTGAGTTGAAACTCCAACTTGATGCGGTCGCCGGTGACGCCATACACCCGTCGACTCATAAAGGCTTCCCACAGGCTCTCGCGGGTGAGTTTCGGGGCCCAGACACCTGCCAGTCCATTCCCCCAGACGCCGGGGAAGCCGCCGTGATTATCGCCCGAGGCGATGATCCCCAGCCGATGGCCGCGGGCCAACCCATCCGCCACCGTGCCGCCGGAAACCCTGGGCCCCATCGAGCCGACGCGGTTCATGGTGCACGGGGTATTGCATCCCTCGCTGGACCCATGATCTGAAAAGATCTCGGCAAACGGGCTCAGTTCCTCATCATGGCACGACCAGTCCTTGCCGCGCTCGCCAACCAGGTATCCGGTGTGATGCGGGATCGCGATACCCCTGGTCCGGTGCAAATGTACATACTGTTCCGGCAAGGTTTCGTGGTAAGCCAAGGGGCCTTCATCGAAATAATAGAAATTATGATCACCGTACCGGCGCCGGTCGCCATGCCACTCATAGCCGGCGAAAGTAACAAATCGTCCCGGATCATTATGGCGCCTGACAGCCGCCAGGACTTCTTCCCAATCCCCAAGGAACCCGTCGCGTTGGCCGATCGTCTCGACCGCCAGGCCCTCGGGCGTGTGGTAGTATTCAGCCGGGTAATAGGCGACCGGAAAGAAATCCAAGTGCGCCCGGGCTTCCCGGTAGGTGTGATCCAGGGCGGGTATTTGATGCGGGTGAAT
>JASLZG010000016.1 GCA_030754995.1 Lentisphaeria bacterium | reverse complement strand
GCGCCGATCATCTGGCGCGACGACGGCCCGACAGTGATCCTGCTGGTCGGCGTCAACGGCAGCGGCAAGACGACATCGGCGGGCAAGATGGCATATGCCTGGAAGGCGGAGGGCAAGTCGGTGATGCTGGCGGCCTGCGACACTTTCCGTGCCGCGGCGGTCGACCAGATCAAGATCTGGGGCGAACGCGTCGGCAGCGATGTCATCGCATCAACGCCGGGCGCCGACGCTGCCGCGGTGGCCTACGACGCCGCCACCGCCGCGGTGGCGCGCCAGGCCGACGTCCTGCTGGTCGACACGGCCGGGCGCCAGCACACGCGCAAGGGGCTGATGGACGAGCTCAACAAGATTTTCCGTTCGATCGGCAAAGCCTGTCCGGGCGCCCCGCACGAGGTGTGGCTGGTGGTCGATGGTTCCACCGGCACCAACGCGCTGTCACAGGCCCGGGAATTCACCCGTGTCGTCGACCTGAGCGGCCTCTGCGTCACCAAGCTCGACGGCACCAGCAAGGGCGGCGCCGTTGTCGCGATCAAGGCCGAGCTGCAACTGCCAATCCGCTTCGTCGGCCTGGGTGAACAGCTCGGCGATCTTCAACCGTTCGACGCCGAAATGTTCGCCGCCGCCATTTTCGAATGATGGAAGACTATCCAAAAGCACTGCAGGACCTGGCGCAGTCGCTGCAGGCGCTGCCGGGCATCGGTCAACGCACGGCCGAGCGCCTGGCGATGGCGCTGCTCGACTGGGATGAAACGCATCTGCACGAACTCAGCGACCGGTTGCGAACGCTGAAGTCGCGGGTCACCCAATGCACCGTCTGCGGCAATCTGGCGGAAGGCGCCGAGTGCCGGATCTGCCGCAACCCGGCACGGGATCACAAGATCATCTGTGTGGTGGAGAGCGCCCGCCAGATTCCGGTGATCGAGAAGTGCCGGCGCTTCGCGGGGCTTTACCACGTGCTTGGCGGCCGTGTATCGCCGCTCGACGGCGTCGAGTTCCACGATCTCAATGTCGAAACGCTGTTCGAACGCATCGGCGAGCACGGCGTCACGGAGTTGATCATCGCCACCAGCCCGGATGTCGAAGGGGAAGCGACCGCCACCTATCTGGGCGACGAAACGCGACGCCGGTTCGACATACAGATCAACCGCATCTCCCTGGGCATTCCGGTCGGTTCCGACCTGACATTTGCGGACTCCGCAACCATGGCGATAGCGATCGACAGCCGCCGGCCGCTGGTATGAGCGACAATCCGCAGGATCCACAACGCCTGCACTGCCGCTTATTTACCCGCTGACCCGGGTCCGGGCACGAAGGTGTTTCAGTTGCCGGACTGCATGCGCTGGAGTTCGTCGCGCAACTTGGCGGCGACCTCGTATTGTTCCTCTTCGACAGCCTTCTCGAGCCGGGACTTGAGACGGTCCACCGGGTCCATTGACTGTTCCTCGACCTGGATGGCGACATCCTGGCCGGACTTGGCCTGGTTGATGTTGACCGCGGCGGTGCGATACACATCGCGATGCACGAAGATCGGCGCATCGAAGCGCAACGCCAGCGCGATCGCGTCCGAGGGACGTGAGTCGACATCGATTTCCACCCCATCACGCAGCATAAAGATGCGGGCGAAGAAGGTGCCGTCGACAAGCTCGGTGACGTGGACCCGCGTGACCTGGCAGTTCATCGTGCTCAGCAGGTTCTTGAACAGATCGTGCGACAGCGGTCGCGGAAATTTGTGGTTGTTGTATGCCGCCGCAATGGAATGTGCCTCAGCAGCGCCGATGCAAATCGGCAGCACATACTCTTGGTCGGGGTTCTTGAGAAATATCATGAACCCGAGATTACTCAGGGATATGTTCTCAATCTTGACTTGCAGGAACGAGGAATCGTCCATTGTACTGTCCTTGGTTTTGTCCGGAGCCGGGTCTATTCCCGATCCTCTCACCTGCTATGGCGCAGATTCTTTGCCAAGTCGGACGCCACATAACCGCGTCCTCGAACTTGCGTCATTATCCGCGGCCGACCGTCGTTCTGAGCGTCCACATGCGCAGAAATCGACCACGTGCCTGGTTGAGCTAAGTTAGGCCGGCTAGGTCGAAAAATCAATGATCTGCGCAAGCGCTTGCAGGTTCCACGATTCGTCCAGCGCGGCCGCCTTTCAGCCGGTCGTACGCCTCGTGCAGACGTACTGCAGGACTTCGACAACCTGCTCAGAATGCTGCGCCACTGCCAACGCGCCGGCATTTACTTCCTTCAACGCGTGGGAGAGTTCGGGCGGGTGCATGACGATCAGTGGCTTGTCGAGAGCAACTGCGAAACCCGCGTCGAAAGCGGCGTTCCACTGTCGGTAGTGCTCATCAAAACGCACGATGATAAGGTCGGCGTTACGAATCAGTGTTCGCGTCCGGATCGCATTGATCTTGGCGCCTTTGTGGTCTTTCCAGAATGCGGATTCTTCATCGCCCAGGATCTCGACACCGCAGTTGTCACTGGCCTCGTGATCAGTCACAGGCATGAAAAAATTTATCGGCAACTCCAGCTTGCATGAGCCACTGGCGATCTCGTCGCGCCATCCGGTGTGGATTTCGCCGGCGAGGTAAATATTCCACTTTCGATCGGTCATCGCCTGTCTCCCGCGTGTCGTGATTGAAAAGGCATCGTGCGACCAGTACCATATCGCACCGAAGAAACTTTTCTCAAACTTTGAAATTTCAACGATGGACCTGACATGGATTTGGTCTTGAGCGATGCCGAGACCCGCATTCTCGGCACCCTGATCGAAAAGTCCGTGACGACACCGGATTACTATCCGATGACGTTGAACGCGCTCACCAACGGCTGCAACCAGAAGTCGAACCGCGACCCGGTGGTCGATTTCACCGAGGAGACGGTGGTGCGTGGACTCGACTCTCTGCGCCAGAAGAAATTGATCAGTACGGTCAGCGAAGCCGGCAGCCGCGTACCGAAGTACAAACAGGGTTTCGGCGGTTTTTTCCACCTGTCTGACGACCAGGTAGCCGTGATGTGCGTGCTGATGCTGCGGGGTCCGCAGACCGCCGGTGAAATCAACGGGCGCTGCGGCCGGCTGCACACCTTCGGCTCGCGCGAACAAGCCGAAGAGACCGTCGACAGCCTGGTGGAACGCGGTTACCCGCTGGCAGTCAAGCTGCCGCGGCAGGCCGGCCGCAAGGAGCGCCGCTACGCGCACTTGCTGAGCGGTGGCGTAGCCATCGAAGAAAGCGACATGGAACCGCCTTTGGAAGCTGCAACCCTGCATGTGCGTGAGCAGGATGATCGGCAGGCCGAACTGGCCGAAGAAGTCCGGCAATTGCGGGATGAACTGGACGACTTGAAGGCACAGTTCGCGACGTTTCGCCGCCAATTCGACTGACTAACCTGGATCTACCATGGCCAAACCGGAAATTGCCGAGCGCGCGGAACAGCTCAGGCGCGATCTCGAATACCACAACTACCTGTACTACGTCAAGGCCGAACCCGAACTTTCCGATCTGGCGTACGACCGTCTTTACCGAGAGCTGGCCGAGCTCGAAACGGCATATCCGGAGTTTGCCACAGACGACTCACCAACGCGCAAGGTCGGCGGTATCGAGTTATCAGAGTTCGAGCAGCACGCCCACAGTGTCCCGATGCTCAGCCTCGACAACACCTATTCGCCAACGGAGCTTCGGGCCTTTCACCAGCGCGTCTGCAAACTGCTCGGCAGCGAGCAGGTAGAATACTTTGTGGAACCGAAGATCGACGGGGTCAGCATATCGCTGCGCTACGAGGACGGTCGCCTGGTCCGCGCCCTGACGCGCGGTGACGGCGTCGTCGGCGACGACATCACCGCCAATGCGCGAACGATCCGCAGCGTACCTGGCCGGTTGCTCGGCAACCAGCCACCGGCAGTCTGGGAGGCACGCGGCGAAGTGTTCATGACCAAGGCCGATTTTGAGAAGCTCAACAAGGCGCGCGCCGCGGCCGGCGACACGGTTTTTGCCAATGTCCGAAATTCAACCGCCGGCAGCCTCAAGACGCGCCATTCCGCGGAAGTCGCCAAGCGGCCGTTGGACGCCATCTTTTATGCTCGCGGCGAGGTCGCCGGGGTCGCTGTGGACAGCCAATCCGGATTCGTCGAGGCGCTGAACGGTTTTGGCTTCAAAACATCGCCTCTCAACCGTCTTTGTGAGGGCATCGATGCGGTGCTGGCCGTCATCGGTGATCTCGGTGCCCAGCGGGACTCGCTGCCGTACGAAATTGACGGCGCCGTGATCAAGGTCAATGACGCCTCCCTGCAGGAGGAGCTCGGGTTCACCTCGAAAGCACCGCGCTGGGCAATTGCCTACAAGTATGCCGCCGAGAAAGCGATCACCAAGTTGAAGAGCGTCACGGTCCAAGTGGGACGGACGGGCGCCCTGACGCCAGTTGCCGAGCTCGAACCGGTGTTTCTTTCGGGCTCGACGGTCAGCCGCGCGACGCTGCACAACTTCGAAGAAGTCGCCCGCCGGGACATCCGTGCGGGCGACTTCGTCGAGATCGAGAAGGCCGGTGACGTTATCCCTGCGGTGCTGCGGCCGGTCACTGAGCGGCGCGACGGCACGGAAACGCCGATCGCGACACCGCCAACCTGCCCGAGCTGCAACGGGCCGACAACTGCCAGCGACCGGGAGGTGGCGATCCGTTGCCTCAACGCCGAGTGCCCTGCACAGGTGCAAAATAAACTGCAGCACTTCGCCAGCCGCGGCGCCATGGACATCGATTCATTGGGCGAGGCCATGATCGAGTTGCTGGTAGACAACGGTTTTGTGCGAACAGCGGCGGATCTGTATGAATTGACTGCCGAACAGCACGGGCAGTTGTCCCGGTTCGAAGGACACGGCAGCCGCTCGATCGAGAAGCTCTTCGACGGCATCGAAAAGAGCAAGGAAAATCCCCCATGGCGCCTGTTGTTCGGGCTCGGTGTTCGGCATGTGGGGGCGGCCGGCGCCCGGGCGCTGCTGGCCCATTTCGGTGATCTCGACAAGCTGGCGGCAGCCGGCGTCGACGAGTTGACCCTGGTGCCGGACATCGGTCCAATCGTGGCCGAGAGTATCGGGCAGTATTTCGGTGACGATATCAATCTGAACCAACTCGACCGGCTGCGTGCCGCCGGCCTGACGTTTGCCGGGGAAGCCGCCGATCAGGCGGCCGATTCACCGTTCAGCGGCAAGACCTGTGTGATCACCGGGACCTTGAGTGAAATGACCCGGGACGCCGCCAAGGAACTGCTGCTCAGCCATGGCGCCAAGGTATCCGGCAGCGTCAGCGCCAAAACTGATTTCCTCATCGTCGGCGAGAACGCCGGTTCAAAGCTGGCAAAGGCCGAAGCCGCCGGCGTGACCGTCTTGAGCGAGGGGGTGTTTCGGGAGATGGCCGGGGCCGTGTAGGGCCAACGCTGCTACTGTCCGGCCATGGCCCAGTGGTACATCACGATGCCGTTGGAGATGGCTTCGGCGATGTCGTGGCGGTAGCGGGAATTGCCGAGTCGTGATTCCTCGTCGGCATTGGAGAGGAATCCCGACTCGACCAGGATCGACGGGCAGGACGCTTTCTTGAGGACGTAGAAGCGGGCGCGCTTGACGCCACGGTCACGGGCGCCGGTGGCGGTGATGACGTTGCGGTGTACCTCGTACGCCAACCGCGTGTTGAACTTGTCGTACTCGTTGCCGGGCGTCCGGGTCGACGGCTTGTAATCGCCGGTCTTGGGCGTGCCTTCGGGCGCCACGACGAAGGTCTCGACGCCGTGCGCCGATTTGTCCTTTGCTGAATTACAGTGGATGCTGATAAACAGGTCACCGCCCCACTGCCGGCAACGTCGCTGGCGCTCCGCCAGGCTGATGTAGGTGTCGCGGTCGCGGGTCAGGTACGCTTCGTACCCCAGGTCCTCCAGCATCCACTGGAGATCCCGGGCAATCAGCATGTTGATTGTTTTCTCATTCGTCTTCTGCCGGCTCCGGGCGCCGCTGTCTTTACCGCCGTGCCCGGGGTCGATTACGATGCGGCGGATATCGGCGTTGCCGGTCTCCAGGGTCTGGGGCCTCAGGATCGGGTCGATCGACAGTGACAAGTCGCGCTCGCTGATCAGTGCCTCGTTGTCGTGCAGTGTCGGTGCATGGGCCAGGTTGAACAGGAAACCGTTGATCCTGGCGGCGCGGCTGTCGATTGTGAAGATGATTTCGGTCTCGGCGCCGTACAGGGTGATCCGCTTGCCGGAAACGTGTGACTTGAGGCCGTAGTATCGAATGACATCATAAAGCACGACGTGCGTGGTACCGCCGATCTCCCGCGAACGGATCGGGAATGAACCGAAGGCGGCAGGGGAAGAGAGAAACAGGGCGAGCAGGCAGGCAACGGAACGCAGGGTGGATCGCACGGACATTTAACCGGTTCCAGAATTAATTTGGTTGAATGGTTGAACAAAAATGAACGGCCGGAGCGCGTCGTAGTATACCATGGAATGCGCTGCTGTCGCGCCGTTGCGAGAAAATCGGTGCCCGGATCACCGGCGCCGCGCGCCTTGGGCCACTGTTGGCGTCAGTGTCCGTACTTGACCGAGGGCAGCCAGGTAACAAGTTCCGGCCACTTGACGACCACCAGCAGTGTGGCGAGCTGCAGGATGATAAACGGGATGACGCCCTTGTAGATATCGGTAAGTTTGACCTCGGGCGGACAGACCCCCTTGAGATAGAACAACGCAAAGCCGACAGGCGGTGACAGAAACGAAGTCTGTAAGGCGATCGCGACCAGCAGCGCGAACCACACCAGCACGGCATTGTCCAGCCCGAAACCGTTGATTTCAAAACCGAGGGCGAGTACGACCGGCTTGAACAGCGGCAGGGCGATGAGGGTGATCTCGATCCAATCGAGCACGAAGCCGAGCAGGAAGACGATGAGGATAAGGACCGCGAGCATGACATAGCGATCGAGATTGAGCCCACCGAAAGCCTGGGCGATGACCTCGTCGCCACCGACCTGGCGCAGCACCTGGCTGAAGAACTTGGCACCGATCAGGATCGTCGTGATGAAGGCAGTCGTTTTAAGGCTGGCCACGACGATCTGCTGAAAGACCCCGGACGACAACTTACGGTTTGCCAGGGCGATGATCGTTGCCCCCATGGCACCGACGCCGCTGGCTTCCGTCGGCGTCGCGTAGCCCCGCAGTATGGAACCGAGCACCAGGACGATCAGCACCGCCGGCGGTACAATCGACCAGAAAAGTTCGACGAAGATCGCCGGTCGCAGCGGTTCGTAATCGTCCGAGATCGGTGCCATCGACGGCTTGATCAGGCCGAGGACAATGATGTAGGTGACGTAGAAGGTGGCGAGGACGAGGCCGGGGAACACGGCGCCGAGGAACAGGTCACCGACAGAAACGCCCAGGTTGTCCGCCATGATCACCAGCATGATACTGGGTGGAATCAGGATTCCCAGCGACCCGGCGCTGCACACGACGCCTGTGGCCAGTGCCTTGGAATACCCCTGCTTGAGCATGACCGGCAACGACATCATGCCGAGCAGGACGACGGAGGCGCCGATGATACCAGTCGACGCCGCCAGCAGAACGCCGATCAGCGTCACCGTCAACGCCAGGCCGCCGCGCAGCCGGCCGAACAGCTTCTGCATCGCCACCATCATGCGCTCGGCGACGCCGGACTGTTCGAGCATCACCCCCATGAAAATGAACATGGGCAGGGCCAGCAGGTTCGGGCTGATGGATAGCCGGTGGATGTTTTCCACCGCCGTCGAGAGCTTGATGAAATTCAGGTTGTAGGCCGGATGGACAATCGCCACGACCCCGAAGATCATGGCGACACCGCCCAGGACGTAGGCCACTGGATAACCCGTAAACAGCAACACCACAAGGGTGACAAACATTGCCACGACCATGACCGCTTCGATACTCACTGGCGGTCCTCGGTTACCGGCCCGGGCTTGTCGCCGATCACCAGGTCGGGGGCCTGCAGGCCTCCATGCTTTTCCCCCGGTTCGCCGTCGTCCGTCTCATCATCGGCGTGGCGAAGCCGATGGATGGTACGCAGAAAGGTCGACACCCCGGCGAGGTATACGAGCACGCAACCGATCGGGATGAACGACTTGACGACCCAGAGGTATGGCAAGCCACCCGGCGCGTCCGAGCTCTCCTTGATGGCGAAGCTGTCGTGCACGAACGGCAGGCTGTAAACAAACAGCAGCCCGTAAAACGGCAGCATGATAAACAGCACACCGAGCAGTTCGATAATGTGCCGGGCACGGCGCGGAATGCGGCTCGCGAGCAAGTCCACGCGCACCTGGCTGTTGGTTACGTGGGCGTAGGCCACACCGCCGAGAACCATGGCCGCGTACAGATGCAGCTGCAGCTCGAAAGCGATGACACTGAGGTGGGTGAAGTCGGTGAAGTTGGTGAGGATCACCTGGACGACGATCAGGATCATCAGCAGGACGGCGGCCCAGCCGGCCACGGCGCCGAAGCGGCGGATGCCGCTGTCGATGATATCTGCGATCCGGCGCAAGGCTCAGTTACCGCGCGGCAGGAAAGCGTAATTTTCCCACAAGTCGTAGCCGGCGCGGAATTTGGTCAGGTCGGCCCAGACTTCGGCAAAGAATGGATCGCTCTTCGCCTGCTCCGCCGCGAACTGATCCCAGGTCTCGCGAAACAGCTGCAGCATCTCCGGCGACCACTGCTTGCGGATGACTCCGTGCTTCTCGGTTTGCTCGCGCATGGTGTCGAACTGGGTACCCTCCCCTTCGGCGATCGACCGCACAACGGCATCCTGACAGGCCAGCTCGATGATGGTCTGCTGGCTTTCGTCGAGGTTGTTCCAGACGTCCTTGTTGATCAGCAGCTCGAGCAGCGTCGCCTGCTGGTGCCAACCGGGGAAGTAGTTGTACTTGACGATCTTGTGAAAGCCCAGGCGCATGTCGATCACCGGCATCGAGAACTCGGCGGCATCCAGCCGGCCTTTTTCGAGGGCCGGGAAGATGTCGCTGCCGCTCAGCAGCTCGACACCGACGCCCAGCTCGCTCATGACGTCGCCGCCGAAGCCGTAGAAGCGCATCCTGAGGCCTTTCAAATCATCGGGGCCGTCGATCGGCTTGGCGAACCAGCCTGATGTTTCCGGTGGCAGCACGGCGGCGATCAGGACTTTCACGTTGAAATTGTTCTGGTCGTACATCTGCTGATACAGCGTCATGCCGTTGCCCTCGAACATCCAGGCCAGGTATTCACCCGTTTCGGGACCGAACGGCACCGACGAGAAGATCGGCGCTGACTGAATCTTGCCCTGCCAGAAACCGCACGCGGCATAGCCGGCATCTACTTTGCCAGCGGACACCGCGCTGAGGATCTCCTTCGACGCGACCAGCTTGTTGTTGTCGTAGACGGTCAGTTTCAGGCTGCCGCGGCTGGCGCGCCCCGTAGTCTCAACGACCCGCGTGATGGCGGGTCCGATGACCGGCAGGTCGGCGGGGAACATCGACGCGACATCGATCTTCGCGAGGCGGATTTCCGTGCGATTGCCGGAGTCAATCGATTGCGTGCAGCCACAGAGCAGGGTGAAGATGAGAACGAAGACGGCAGTGAACCGAAGATACATGACATGGCCTCTTTCATTTGGATGGATGGATAGGCAAATCGCCGAGCACCGTAATATGAACCATCGCCACGGATCGACATGCGGTTTGCCTGACAAATTTTGCCGGGGCTTCCGGATCGTCAATACGGCCCGTCTTGCCGTGCACCAGCCGGGTCCGGCGGTTTATCGTCCACGATGGTCATCCCAGCTCATTGTCGTGCGCCGGTGCGGGAGTTCAGGCCGGAAGAAATGACGTTTACGCCGGCGTCGTGATTGCGGAACAGAAATTGCGCCCACGGATGATACGTGGATTTCGCAACTCAATCTCGATCCGGGAGACACGACATGGGCAGGAAGAAACGCAAGGCCAAGGCCGCCACCACGGTGGAACGGTTGCGCTGTGAACTGACAAGCTGTCTTCACCAGTATCTGCACGCCCGCCGCGGCAAGAGCAATCACCGGCGCTCCGCGTAGTGACGGCACCCGACCGCCACAAGCCCGGTCCATCCTGCGAACGTGCAGCACCGGCCGATTTTCGGCCGCCAGGCGCCGCCAACTGCATGCCCGGGGAAAAGACCGGCACCTTGCCAGCGAACCCTTCAGTACCGGCCCCCCACCCCTTTTCCGGCCGTTGAGCTTCCATTTCTGCCAGGCAATTTCAAAACGCCGGCAGCGATTCCTGCCGCAGCACCGGCTCGAAGGTCAGCAACTCGATCGTCGTTTGCGGCAGCCCGGCGCCACCGTATCGAGTCTTGAGGTAGTCCCAATCTGCGGCATGGCGATAGCGCGCGGCGGCCGCCGACCAGGCAGCTTCCACCCGGTCCGGCCGGCCCGGCCCGAGACAATCCGCGAACTCCGCAAAGAAGAACTCGCCAAATGAAAAGTTGCGCTCGAGCCATCCGAGCTCGTCCGCCCGGGCGGTCGCGATGCTGGTGCCAGGCAGGTCGAGCCGCTCGATAATCTCCTCGCTGTGGCAGGCATCGACGATCAGCAACCGCTGCGTCGGCGCCAGCGGCTTGAGCATGCGCCGCAGCTCCCTTGGGCGGATGGTTTCACCAGTGTCGCTCTCCAGCCAGGCGCCTTTTCGACCGTGCATGCTGAGGTGCACCACCAGATGATCCTGGGGCCGCATGCGAGAGGCGAGTTGGCGCAGCGCGGCATGCAGATTCGCCTTGGTCGAGGTGGCGGCGCGGCGGCGATCCAGCATGCGGCGCAACGATTCGGGGATGTCACCGGCCCCGGCATCCCCGTAGTCCGGCTGCGCGTCGAGGTAAAATACTGAAATATTGCGGGCGTCGTACCCGAGCCGCAGCAGATGGCGATAGATACGTACGGTCTGGATCCAGCCGGCATTACGGTCGATCGGGTCCAGCTCGTCATTGCCGCCGGTGCGCCAGTCGGAGCTGGTGAAAATAACCGCATAACAAACGGGGCCCGGCGGCAGCGACGGTGGCAATGCACTGCCGCCACGACTGCCGGTTGGCGTGATGCAGCCGCTGCCGAGGCTCAGCAGCAGGAGAACGAGGAAAGCTCGATTGGCCGGGCGCACCACGCTCATTTCCGGCACGTTGCCCTGAAAATGGTCCGCACAACACCGCCATGTGTCTTGACCTCCACCCCCTTGCCGTTGAGCCTCTGGAGGCTGGGGATGGCGATCATCAAGGCGCCGCCGCGCTTGCCGGTAGCGGCAATGGTGGCGGTTTCAGGCGATTCAGCCGGCGGCGGTTGTGGTGGCGTGGCCTCGGGAGACGAATCACCCTCGAGTGCGGCGGCACCGACGCAATGTCCGCATTGTGTACAGACAAGGCTGTCCTTAGCCAGATACACACCGCATTTTAAGCAAACCGCAAGATGTGACATGGCATACCGCCAGACGGATGACGCGGTGGTGTTCGTATCGTGTGACTATGCGGCCGGGCACCTAATCACGCATGGAAACGCGGCGTCTGACGGCCAGGTCGAGAACGGATCACCACCATGCAAAATCGCCCGAATCAAGTATAATACTGCCTTTCCAACGCCTGAACAACCAACGCATCCCGAAGGGCCATCATGAAAATCGCAGTACTCGACGGCTTCACACTCAACCCCGGCGACAACCCTTGGAACGACCTGCTGCCGCTTGGCGACGTGGAAGTATATGAACGCACCCCCACCGATCAAGTCATCGAGCGCGCGGTCGACGCCGATATCCTGGTCATCAACAAGATCATCCTGAGCGCCGACGTCCTCGAACAGCTGCCGAACCTCAAGTTCGTGGCGGTGACCGCAACCGGCTTCAACGTGGTCGACATCGAAGCGGCACGCGCTCGCAATATCCCGGTCTCGAACGTACCGGTGTACGGCACCGACAGCGTCGCGCAGTTCGTCTTCGCGCTGCTGCTGCAGATGTGTCACAACGTCGCCCTGCATGAAGCCGCCGTCAAAGACGGTAAGTGGACGCGCTGCCCGGACTTCTGTTTTTGGGATACGCCGCAGATCGAGCTGGCCGGGAAGACGCTGGGGATCATCGGGTTTGGCCGTATTGGCCGGCGCACCGGTGAGATCGGGCACGCGATGGGCATGAAAATCATTGCGAACGACCTCTACACCGACCAGCCGCCCGATTATTCACCGTTCGCATGGGCCAGCCTGGACGAGGTGTTCGAGCAGTCCGACGCCATCTCACTGCACGCCCCGCTGACGCCGGAGAACACCGGACTGATCAATCAGGAGCGCCTCGCGCAGATGAAGGATTCGGCGTTCCTGATCAACACTGCCCGCGGTCCGCTCGTTGTCGAGGACGACCTGGCGACGGCGCTGAACGACGGCGCCATCGGCGGTGCCGCGCTCGATGTCGTGATGGTCGAGCCGATGACCGCTGACAATCCCCTGTTGACGGCAAAGAACTGTATCATCACCCCGCACATTGCGTGGGCTACGCTGGCAGCACGATCGCGCCTGATGCAGACCACCGTCGGCAATGTCCGCGCCTTTCAGGCCGAGGCACCGGAGAATGTGGTGAATTGAGGGGAATGTTCAGCTGGCCGGGCTTGGCGAAAGCGCTCGATCTTTGAACGGTGGAACGATTGCGGGAAACTGCCCGGCGGCACCAGGGCAGCAGCCGTTCACTGGGCCTGGAATTTCAAGTTGATGTAGTAAAAGCCGAGATTGTTATAGATAATTTGTGGTGCCGGGAAGGAGTCTCCAGTACCGGTACCCCGGTTAACATTTCTCAGGGATCCGGCCCGGCCTTCATGACCGATCACATTGCCGCCACTTTCACCTGTGCCGAAGGCCAAGGCCGGGTGTGGTTCACGGACATGGCGTTTGAAATAATCCGCGGTTAATCCCATGACCCGGAAGCGCACTTCAAGAACGTGACCGGGCCGCAAAACAGACGCATTACCGATGAGGCGGTGCGAGAGCCGCCAGATGATGCGCAGTTATTTATTGCTTCGCGTATATTTCGTCGATGAGCGACCAAGAAGAAACGAAATGCCTGTGGGGCGAATTAAATGAAGCATCGCCAATCCAGTTTTACCCTGATCGAGTTGCTGGTGGTCATCGCCGTCATCGCCATTCTCGCGTCGATTCTGCTGCCGGTGCTGGGAAAGGCGAAGTATCAGGCGCAGCTGGTCATTGACATGAACAACTTCAAGCAGATCGGGATCGGCGTCCATGCGTATGCCGGCGACAGCGATAATTTTTGGCCATACCGAGTCAACTGCGACAATTTGGCCGGGCCCAATATACAAGACGTCCCGACACTCCTCATGACCGACATCCCCATCTTCTTCGATGATCGCCCGTTGCTCGATCCCTATCTGTCGATCAACGATACCATGAACTGTCCGCTGAGCCCGCGCCATTGGGATTATGTGGGCCACACCGCTGCCGGTATCATTAATATCGAATCGGATTACGCGATGTTTTGGGGCTGGCAAACGGATGAAGACGAGACGAGGGCGGCCAGGGTTGGCACCAGCATGACCTTTAACGGTGACTCATTCGACGTGATCATGTCGGAGTGGGACTCGACAACCGGTTCCGGCGGGGGTTGCTGGAGCCCGCATGAGGATCATGGGGGCCTCATGACGCCCCTTGTCTTGACGAATGGTTCAATCCTGTCAACCTGATATAATCCGATACCCGCTCGCGGGCCAGTGGATACGCATTTTCTCTTCAGTGACGGACACACTCTCCGAATGAGAACGGAGATCCGGGACGCACGCCTGACAAAAGTCCCCTACTCCTCCGCAGGCAACAGTTCGACAGACTTCTGGCAGCTCCCGGCAGAATGACAAAGGAGCTGCCGCGGCAGGATGGGCGACCGCGTTTCGACGCCCGCACAGATCGACAACGGCCGGGCTTCTATCACCTGTGGCGATACTATGATGGGGCCGGAAGGACAGTTACACTGTTTCTACAGCAAGGGGCCGACATGGTGTTTGACCATTATTCATCCGTGGTATGCCGGTATCTTGTCAGCAATGTCAGGTCCGGGCGGTCGACACCGGCGCCTGTCTGCTGCGCAGTACCTACGCTATCGGGAGCGAAGACACAGGTGGCCGGCCGCTGATCGAGTCCCACCGCTGCCCCGACATGTATCGCCAGAACAGTCCAGCTTGTCAAGCCGGTGACCCTCGGCGCTGAAATATCTGCCTTTGCATCTTTTACGTGTTCCACTATAAATACGGCGACGCGTGCGGGTGAAAACGCGTGCGGGTGATGGAAACTGCAGGGGAAAAGGCCGCTGTTGACCGCTTGACACACCCGGATACCGCTAATAAATTGTGTGTTCACTTTTTGACTTTCGCAAACTCGAAGCAGGACGACAGGATGCAAGCTGAAATTCACCCAACCTACTATGCGGACGCCGTAGTCTCCTGCGCCTGTGGTGCCGAGTATCATGTCGGGTCGACACGCCAGGAAGCGAAGGTCGCGATCTGCGCGCAATGCCACCCGTTCTTTACCGGCAAGCAGAAATTTGTCGATACCGAAGGCCGGGTCGACCGCTTCCGCCGGCGCTACAACCTGGAGTCCCAGGAAGGCGAGGAATAGTCCTCGAAATTTTCTCTTGTGGCACAGAGCCCATCCGTCCAACCACGGTTGGGCTCTTTTCGTTTGGAACTTCAGAAAATCAATTGCCGAACAGCCGGCACAAGGCGCCCTTGTTCGAGGTGCAGCGCAAATGGACCTGATTCCCCTTGTCGATCGCATGCGGGCGACGTTTGCGGATATCGAGAAGCAGATGTCCGATCCGGATTTCTATTCCGACCGCGAACGCAGCGAGACGGTCGGGCGTGAGCACCAGCGCCTGGCGACGCTGCTTTCGTCCTGTGACGAGTTGGAAAGCTGCCGCCGGCAGGTGGCCGACAACGAGGAACTGCTGCAGTCGGACGAGGATCCCGAGCTCATAAACATGGTGACCGCCGACAACGCCGAGCTGGAGAGCCGAATCCAGGCGCTCGATCTTAAAGTGCTGACGCAGATCCTGCCGCCCTCGCCGAACGACTCGCGCAACACGATCGTCGAGATCCGCCCGGCCGCCGGCGGTGACGAGGCAGCACTGTTCGCCGCCGACCTGGTCCGCATGTACTGCCGCTTCGCGGAGACCAGGAAATGGCGCGTCGAGACGCTCAGCCGTACCGAAACCCCGCTCGGCGGTCTCAAGGATATTTCGTTTTCACTCAGCGGCGATGCGGTTTATCGCGACATGCAGTTCGAAAGCGGCGTGCATCGGGTGCAGCGCATACCCGCCACGGAGACCAGCGGCCGCATCCATACATCAACCGTCACGGTCGCGGTCCTGCCGGAAGCCGAAGAGGTGGAGATCGAAATCCGGCCGCAGGACCTGCGCATGGATGTGTTCCGTTCCCAGGGCCCGGGCGGCCAGAGCGTCAACACGACCGATTCCGCGGTTCGCATTACGCACGAACCGAGCGGCCTCAGCGTGGCTTCGCAGCAGGAAAAGTCGCAACATCGCAACCGCGAAATCGCCATGCGCATCCTGCGTTCGCGCCTGCTCGAGATGAAGCAGGAGGAGGAGGATGCCAAGCACGCCGCCAAGCGCAAATCACAGGTCGGCACCGGCGACCGAAGCGAGCGGATACGTACCTATAACTTCCCCCAGAACCGTGTCACCGACCATCGCTACGGGCTGTCCTGGCATGACCTGTACGGCATGCTGGAGGGGAATATCGACCAGATGTTCGACGAGATTATTGCACTCGACACGACACGCCGCCTGGAGGCGGAACTGGCTGAATGATGCGCCCGGCGCGAAGCACGATGACCGCTGGGGGATGCCGGGATGATACCGGCCAGAGACTGAAAGTGCCATGATTGCCAGGCTCTACAATTGCGTTGCCGGGGCGGGGCGCCGGGTTGTTACGTTCCTGTCGTCGCCAATCCGCTGCTGCATTCGGATCATCGACACGCTCAACGAGCATACGGGCACGGGCGTCGCCTGGGTTTCCACCCTGCTGGTACTGGTCGTCTGCGCCGAAGTCTACCTGCGCGAGGTCCACGGCCAGGCCCACACCGGGCTCAGCGAGCTGCAGTGGCATCTCGTCGCCATCGTCTTTCTGATGGGTGGAGCGTATACGCTCAAGCATGATCGCCATGTGCGGGTCGACATTATTTACGCCAGCCGCTCGCCTGTTTACCAGGCCTGGATCAACCTCCTCGGCTGCCTGATCTTCCTGTTGCCGTTCTGTGCGCTGGTCATTGTCGAGTCGCAAAGCTTCATCGAATACGCCTGGCGCATCAAGCAGACCTCCAGCGATCCGGGCGGGCTGCCCGCACGGGTCGCCGTCAAGTCGGTCATCCCGCTGGGATTTGCCTTTCTGTTTTTTCAAGGCATCGCCATTGTCGGCAAATCACTGCTGACGATCGCCGGTCTCGACGAGCGCGAAGACAAGGAACCCGACGCAACCGACGAGGCCGTAGGCACATGAGTGATCTTGGACTCGTCCTGCTGCTGTTCGGCACGCTATTCGCCATGCTGCTGGCCGGTTTTCCCGTCGCCTTTACGCTCGGCGGAGTGGCGTTCGTTTTTGCGCTGTTCACCTTCGGCCTGGACTTCGGCGTGCTGCCGTCCCGCATTTTCGGCATCATGAAGAACGAGTACCTGATCGCCGTGGCACCGTTCATATTCATGGGCGTAATGCTGGAGAAATCGGGGCTCGCCGAGGATTTACTAGAAACCATGGCCCTGCTGTTCGGACGCATACGCGGCGGCCTGGCGATCTCTGTCGTGGTCGTCGGCACCCTGCTCGCGGCATCGACCGGCATTGTCGGCGCCACCGTGGTGACCATGGGACTGCTGAGCCTGCCGACCATGCTCAAGCGCGGCTACAGCGCCGAGCTGGCGACCGGGACAATTTCGGCCTCCGGCACGCTCGGGCAGATCATTCCGCCGAGCATCGTTCTGATCCTGCTCGCCACCGCCCTCGAGGAGCCGGTCGGGCGGATGTTCATGGCCGCGGTCGTGCCGGGGATCATGCTGGTCGGGCTGTACCTTCTGTGGCTTGTCAGCGCGGCAATGTTCAAACCGTCGAGCGCCCCGGCAATGCCGCCGGAAGAACTCGCCGAGTTTCACGGCCTCGCGATGATCAAACGTGTGTTGGGCGCTTTCATCGCACCCGTCATCCTGATGGTCGCCGTGCTCGGCAGCATCTTCGCCGGCGTCGCCACGCCCACCGAGGCGGCGGCCGTCGGGGCGATGGGGGCAACGCTGTTGACGGTTGTCCAACGACGATTCACCTTCGACTGCCTGCGGCGGGTGACCGGGGAGACGACAATGCTCACCAGCATGGTCTATGTGATCCTCATCGGCGCCACCGCTTTCAGCGAAGTTTTTCGTGAACTGAACGGCGATATCGTGCTCGCCGAGCTCATCGACCAGTTCGATCTCTCCGGAATGCGTTTTCTCGCCGTCGTCATGGTCGTCGTGTTCATTGCCGGGTTCTTCCTCGACTTCATCGAAATCACTTTCATTCTGGTACCGATCATCCAGCCTATTCTCGACCGCGAAGGCATCGACCTGACATGGGTCGGGATTTTACTGGCGCTGAATCTGCAGACCTCGTTCATGACGCCGCCCTTCGGCTTTTCGCTGTTCTACCTGAAAGGTGTGGCGCCGCCGGAAGTGAAGACCAGCCAGATCTATCGGGGCATCGTCCCCTTTATCATCATCCAGCTCATTGCCCTCGGCCTGGTCCTGAAATTTCCGGACCTGGCCCTGTGGCTGACCCGGAGCGACGCCGCCGGGCCATAGGAAGAGCGGCCGTGACAGGCGGCAGCGCGCCGTCAACACATCGATTGAAAAATCGATCAATCCTCTCCCCGCCCCCTTGACATTACAGCCATCTTCCGGAGAATATGCGGCATGTCAGGAACCTGCTTGCCAGATCATTTGCAGTTGCTCACCATCGCGGCGCATCCGCACGACGTGACGTATACACTCGGCACCTCGGCCCACCATATTGAGCGCGGCGACAAGGTAACCGTCGTCTCACTGACCGACGGCGTCACGACCCACTGTCGAGCCTGTGGACCAATGACCATTCGGCCACCGGCCAGATTGTCGATGAGGCCATTCTCCGTGTCGCCAAGCCGGACAGTCAGCTCAAGCACCAGCCGCATCGTGTGGCGCAGATCCACTATATCGGGGTCGAGTTCGGCTGGACGGACATCGATCTGTTCGTGGACATTTCCGACCAGATTGCCAACCGCATCAAGGCCGAGGCCCTGTACCAGTCCCAGGGCCACACCACGCAGCTTGCCCACCAACGGCTCGAGGCCTTTGCGGGGTTCGCCGGCTGGTGGAGCCAGACCGGGTATGCCGAACCCTTTATCCGCATGAAAGCGATGTCCAGTAATTACCTGACCGTCACCGAAAACGAGTTGAAGATCGCCAACTGTCGGGCAAAGAGCTCCTGGACAGGCTCGGTCAATTTGCCAGTGGAGCGGGTGATCCGGAAGCAGGCAAGGGATGATCGCAGAGAGGTTGGAAGACCGCGGGATTGGGCATAGATTTACCGGCTTTTGCGACAACCACACGAGAAAGGACCCACACCATGTCTAAACACATTGAAGTACCGGCTGAAGATCTCGAGACATTGCGCAAGTTCGACACCCCGACGGTATGCAACGTCATCGAGTTGTTCGGCGTCGTACCGAACTCGGCAGGCTACATGGATCAGCGCATTCAGGCCTGCTTCCCGCAACTGCCGCCGATGGTCGGCTACGCCAGCACCGCGATCTTCAGTTCGCAGGCCCCGCACAATGATCCGGAAGCCATCCAGGGTATGGACCTGATGATCGAGTCTTTCGAAAACCTGCCGGGGCCGCCGGTGGTGGTCTACCAGGATATCGACCAGCCGGCGGCGGCCGCGACGTTCGGGGATATCATGTGCAGCGGGTTCAAGCATTTCGGCGCCCAGGGGCTGATCACCAGCGGTTGCGGCCGTGATCTCGATCAAGTGGAGGCGATCGACTTCCCGGTGTTTACCAACGGCACCATCTGCGCCCACGGCTACTGCTACCACCTGGCCGTCAACCGCAATGTCTACGTCGGCGGCATCACGGTGTCGCCCGGCGACCTGCTGCACGGCGACCGCAACGGGGTGACCGCCATTCCGCTGGAGATCGCCAGCACCGTCGCCAGCCTGTTGGACGACTTCGTCGCCGCCGAAGCGGTCATCCTCGACGCGCTCAAGGCCGACTGCAATTACGAGGAATTCAAAAAGTCGCGGCTGCAATCCAAGAAGATGATCACCGCGATCGCCGAGCGTGCCAAGGCTTCGTTGACGTAGTTGCAGGGTGTTCCGTCTCCGGGTCGGGCAACACCGGCGTCAGGGTTGGAGCGTGGATTGCCGTTGGCGGCCGTTTTGAGGTCAAACCGGGCTTGTGGCAGAGTCGTGAGGCGGTCTCGGGACAGCGTGTCCCCCAAAAACCGTCTTGCGACTCCATTGCGGGCCCAGGGCCGAAATCATTTCCATCCCCACAACGCGGGCAGGAACACACCGCGCCACAAACCTGGCAGTGCATGAAAGCCCGGGTCCACGACACTATCACCAGCATCTGCCAGGAACAATGGCAGCAGCTGGTCGTCGACGGCTCGCCGTTTCACGATTACCGGTTCCTCGAAGCGCTCGAAACCAGCGACTGCCTGGGCCGCCACACCGGCTGGCACCCGATCTATGTCACGATCATCGACGACGAGCTTCTGGTCGGCGCCTCCTGCGTCTATCTGCGGACCAACAGTTACGGCGAGTACATCTTCGACTGGGGCTGGGCCGAGGCGTATCAGCGGCACGGCCTCGACTACTATCCGAAACTCACCGTCGCAGTGCCTTTCACACCGGCTACCGGGGCACGACTGCTGGTGCATCCGCAGGCCCAGCCGACGCCGGTCAGGCAAGCGCTGATCGGTGCAACGCTGTCGCTGGCGGACCAGGCGCAATGCTCGTCGCTCCACTACCTGTTCATTCCCGCCGCCGAGGTGCCGGATTACCAGCAGGCCGATTTCAGCATCCGTCACAGCGTCCAGTTTCACTGGGAAAACCACGGGTACACCGGGTTCGGCGACTTTCTGGCGACGCTGAAACGGAAGAAGCGGCGCGAGATCGTCCGCGAACGTCAATCCATCGTCGCTGAGCACCTGAACATCGAGATTCTGTCCGGCGCCGCCCTGACTGCGGCCCACGCCGATGTGATGTACGAGTTTTACCTGACCACGGTCGACCGCAAGTACGCTTCCGACTACCTGACGCGCCAATTTTTCCAAACGCTGTTCGAGACGATGCCCGACCGGGTTGTGCTGATCCTGGCCGGGCGCCACGGCAGATGGCTCGCCGGCTCGATCCATTTCCGTTCGGACACAACCCTGTACGGGCGCTACTGGGGCTGCAATGAGCAGGTGCGGTTTCTGCACTTCGAGCTGTGTTACTATCAGGCGATCGAGTACGCAATCGACCAAGGCCTGGCTTTCGTCGAGGCCGGTGCCCAGGGACCGCACAAGATCCAGCGCGGCTACTCGCCGGTCATCACCCGCAGCGCCCACTGGCTGGGCCAGGGACCGTTGGCCGAGGCGATCCGGAATTTCATCGAAGAAGAGAAGAAGCAGATCGAGCAGGAGCTGGCGAACGACGATAACTACGCCTACAAACCGGAACTTGTTCATTGGGAATTGCGTAATACCTTGTCAGCCAGCGTTGAAAGAAACAACGACCCAACCGGAGACCCCTGGTGAGACGCAGCAAAACGCTTGAGAAAATACGCGCCGGCAAAATGGTGGCGGTGGCGGGCTTGGGCCACTTCCACCCGCCGTATGTAACGCTTGCAGCGCATTACGGCTATGATTGCATCTGGCTCGACCTCGAACACCGGGCCATGGATCAGCGGGAAACGCAGGCCCTGGCAGCGTTCTGCCATCTGGCGGACATTGACCTGATGATCCGTTCTCCGTCCCACGAACCGACAAAGCTGAACCGTTGCCTGGAAGACGGCGCCACCGGCATCATGCTGCAAATGATCGACACCCCGGAACAGGCAGAGCGGGCGGTGCAATACCTGAAATTCCCGCCGCTCGGCAACCGCGGCATTGATGCGGCCGGGCTCGATTGCAACTTCACGTTGGCGGTCGATGACAACTACACCAGCGACGCCAATCGTGAAACCTTCATCTGCGCCCAGATCGAAACCCCACTGGGAGTCGAGAACGCCGATGCCATCGCCGCCGTCGAAGGTATCGACATCCTGCTCGTGGGAACCGGCGACCTGGGGTTGCGCATCCGCGAAGCGACCGGGCCGGTATTGTCCATCGACGAGTCCATCGAGCGAACCGCAGCCGCGACCGCGGCCCATGGCAAGACGCTCGGCACCATCGCCATCGACAGTGACGGGATGAAAAAGCGCCATGACCAGGGCACCGGCTTCCTCGTCTCGGCGTCCGAGTTCATGGCGCTGAAGAACAATCTCGAAGGCAATATGAAACTCTTCAAAGACGTCTGCGGCGAGTAGACCGCCATCCCGCCTGCGGCGGTCCCGGCCCAGGTGCTCGAAGCATTTCACCGACGCCGCGCGAGGACCTCGCAGACCTTGTCGAAAACGCGATCGACCTCGATCCCCTGCAGACACACGTTGTTGCGGCACGGCGACGTCCGGTTGTTGTAGGCGTTGACGCACGGGCTGCAGTCGATGCCTTCCCAGAAAATGTGGCTGCGAGGGCCCCGCGCGCCGAACAGCTTCGGGTGCTCCGGTCCGAACAGGGTGATGACATCGATCTCGGTCAGAGCGGCAAAATGCGCCGGGCCGCTGTCGTTGGTGACCAGCACATCGGCGTTCGAGTATAAGGTCATGAGCTGGCGCAACGACGTTTGCCCAGCGACACTGAAACAACGATCCGCCCCGACACCGGCCGCCAATGCTTCTGTTGCCGCCTGTTCATCGGGAGCCCCGGTAAAGGCAACGTGCAGGTCGGGAAAACGGCCGAGCAACTTTTCGGCCAGCCCGCAATAGCGCTGTTCCGGCCAACGCCGCAGCGGCAACAAGTCGCCGCAATTGGCATTCAGCAGGACCAAAGGCCGGCGTTGGCGGTCGCCGCAATGGCCGCGCAGAATCCGGTCGACCGCCTCGACCTCTTCAGCAGCGGGCCGGAATTGAGGCATCTCCGCGGCGGTCTCAGGCGGCACATAAACGAAATGCGGCAGGTCGGTGGGCGGGACCTGGGAGGCCTCGACCATCGACAGGAAGGTTTCCGTCGTGTGCAGGTGGGGGGTGAAGATGAGCGGGTGCGTCATCAGGTTGCCACGGTACGGGCCGGCGCCACCGAAGTTGTGAAAACCAACGCGCACGCGGGCACCGCAGAGGAATGTGATGGCGGCAGTGGCGCGGGCAAAGAATTCCAGGTCGATCGCGACCTCAAAGCAGCAGCGACGCAGGCGCCGGACCAGTCCGACCCCGTCAACACAAGCGGCCAGAAGGGAACTGTGGCGCACCGTGATGATATTCCCGGCGGGAATGAGGTCCATGGTGTCGAGGATAAACCGGTTTTCCTCGAAGCAAAGAAAATAAACATTTTCGGCGCCGACCAGCTCGACAGCACGGCTGATCGCAGCGTGCGCCAGCACCGTCGAGCCCTGCTCCGCCAGTTTGACGAACAGCAGGCGCCGGGGCGGGCGCACAGCAGCGGGGCGCGAATGTCGGGTAAACCGGGCAACCAGGCTCAGGGCGGCACACACGGGCACACCGAGCCAGCGGTCAACGGCTCGCATGCTGGCAACGTTCATATTTCCTCGGGCAAACCTTTTCGGGATCGGATCGATTCATCCGTGTTACGTCGTAAAGTACAACGCCAAACAGCGCCTATCACGCCACCCCGGCGGCCGCCGCGTTCATTGCCTTCGGCAATATTGAGAACGATGCCGGCAGGCAACATGTCAACTCGTTCGACGGCTGGGTCATCCTGGCCTGAGTCAATGGCCCGGGCAAGCGGCGGCGGCTATAGCTTTCAATGACTTGCGGTGAATCCAAAACAGCTTAAAGTAGACCGTATGGACAGCAATTCCCCCATTCTTACAGCCGCCCAGGCCGCCGCGTTTGAAGCAGACGGCTACATCATCGTGCGCGGCTTTTTCTCCGACGAACAGATCGGGATCCTGCACAAGATGGCGCTCGCCGATACGGCGATGGACGACGAGGCGTCCGAACGCCTGGACGCGGAAGGAGTTGCCAGCAAAGCGGTGCTGGTCAACGACATCTCGGACAACATCTACAGCGCTTTCGCCGCCAACGAACGCATAGTCGCCGCCGCTGAACAGCTGATGGGCGACGAGGTCTACCATTTCCACCACAAGATGATGCTCAAGGAGCCGCTGGTCGGCGGTGCCTGGGAATGGCATCAGGATTACGGGTACTGGTATGACCAGCAACATGTGATGTTTCCCGATATGCTCAGCGTTGCTATCGGAGTCGATCGTGCCAACCGTGACAACGGCTGCCTGCAGGTGTTGCAGGGATCGCACAAATGCGGCCGCATCGGGCACGGCACGGTCGGTGACCAGAGCGGCGCCGACATGGAAAAGGTCCAGGCCCTGATCGACTTCTACAAGCTGCCGGTCGTCTACGCGGAGCTCGAGCCCGGTGACGGGCTGTTCTTCCATTGCAACCTGCTGCACCGCTCCGATCGCAACCGCTCCGAAAACGCCCGCTGGATGTTCGTCTGCTGCTACAACACGAAGCACAACGACAAATACCAGACGATCGGCGCCGAACACCCCGCCTATTCCCCGCTGCCGCGCCTGCCGGATTCGCGTATCCTGGAAATCGGTGCCGACTGGAACCGGGCCGTTTCGTGAGTGCGGATTCAGAAATCGAATTGCAGTTCGCCAATGCCACCGCAGCCGGCGTCGCCGATCTCGCCGGCACGGAAATGCATGCGCCGGACCTGTACGACCATGACCAGGTCGTGACGCCCTTGGCGGACCTGGCAAGCATCGACGAGGCGCAGATAGAGGCCTTTCACAGGCGCGGTTTCATGGCCGTGAAATCCGTCTTCAGCCCAGCCCGGATCGCCGCCGCCATCGACGGATGGGAACAGCTTGTTGCCGGCGGTGTGCCGGGATACACCGGCTGTCAGTTCGAAGCCTTCGTTGCCGACCGCATCGAAACACTCACCGTTGCCGAGCGCCGCCTCGCCCTGCGCAAACTGGTGCTTTTCGTCGATCATGAGCCGCGCCTGCACGATCTCGCCTTCGATCCCGACACCCTCGCTGTCGTCTCGCGACTGATCGGCGGCAAGAAGCCGTACATGTTCCAGGACATGGCCCTGAGCAAGCCGCCGCTGAAGGGGCGTGAAAAGCCGTGGCACCAGGACAGCGCCTACTTCAACATCCCGCCCGATACGCCGGTGATCGGCATCTGGATCGCCCTCGACGAGGCCACTACAGAGAACGGCTGCATGCACCTGTTGTCCGGCGGGCACCATCTCGGGCCGGTCCTGCACTTTCAGCGGCGTGACTGGCAGATCTGTGACAAGGATACCCATCGAATGCACGACTCCGAACATCCGGTAGCTGCCGTGCCGCTGCCCGTCGGCGGCTGCCTGTTCTTCTCCGGCATGCTGCCGCACGGCACGCCACACAATCATACCGACATGCACCGGCGGGCGCTGCAGTTTCATTACTACCCGGAAACCACCAAGGGCACAACCACCGAAGAGCGTCTGGCGGTTTTCGGCACTGAAGGGAAAGACGTAACTTGTTGAAGCGTTGTTCCACCCCCCTCGCGGTTCTCCTGTGCTGCATCAATGTCCTTCTCCTGAGCGGCTGTCTGACGATCGGCTGGGAGCGCGACAAGCCCGAGCTCAAGCCGGAATTCACGCCACAGGACATCGTCCGGATCCGCTTGCACTACATGCGCAACAACACCGCCGATTTCAACATGGGCCGACCGCCGGCGCCGTTGGAACGAATCCGTCGACCGGGCTATCTGTCGCCGGACATCCGGGGCATGCTGCTGCCACTCTCACTCGAGGAGCAGTTGTCGGAATTACCGCGCGGCTACGTGCGGAAGCGGATCGATACCACCATCGTCATCATCCGCAAACGAACCCGCGAGATCACGGATGTCATCTACGAGGTGGGAATTTGAGGAGCGTAGGCAAAGCTGCCGCACTGTTCCTGGCGATCACCATGCTGGCCGCCGGTTGCGTCGTGCTGCAGCCGGTCAAGCGCAATCCGACGCCGGCCGAGCTTGCCGGCATCGAGATCCGCGACGTCCATGTGCGGTTCACGCCCGAGGATGCCGAAACGATTCGGCTGTTCTATATTCGCGACCGCGCCACATCCATGCCGATCACCTTGGCCTGGGAACCGCTGCCGCTGGAAATCGAGCGCCAGGTCAAGAAGGGCTACGTCGTGCCGAAAAAAGCCAGGACCAGATCGCTGCCGAGGAAGCTCGAACGCCAGTTGTCCCACTTGCCAAGGGGCTACAAACGGCTGAAAGCCGGTACCGATGTAATCATTATAAATACCAGGACGAAAATCATCGTCGACCACATCCGCGAACCATGGCGCTGAGAAGAGAGTGGCAGAAAGCCGAGAGGCCACGGGGTGTCAGGGCGCATCCAGCAACTGACGCACGGTGCACATCAGCTTCTGCGGTGAAAACGGCTTCTTGAGCAGCGGCGAACCTTCGGGCTTCAGATTGCCGAGGACCGAACCGTTCTCGTCGATGCAGCCGGACATGTACAGGATCTTCAAGTCCGGCCGATCTTCGACCGCATGCCCGGCGAGTTCGTTGCCGTTCATCCTCGGCATGGCGTAATCGGTGAGGATCATCTCAATTGCCTCCTTGCCGCCCTGCACAATGCTCAATGCCTCGACTCCGTCCGCCGCCTCAACGACGGTATAGCCGTGGCGCGTCAGGATGCGCGAGACATAGTGGCGGACATCGCTTTCGTCCTCGACCAGCAGAATAGTTTCGTTGCCGGTCGTGATTGTCTCCCGACTGGTCGGATTATGGCTGATTACATCGACGCTCCGAGCCCGGGGGAAATCAATCGTGAAGGTCGTGCCAAGGCCAATCCTGCTTTCCACTTCGATCGTGCCGCTGAACTGCTCGATGATTTGCTTCGCCGTAAACAGCCCGAGTCCGGCACTCTTCCCGCGATCCTTCGTCGTAAAATTCTGGTCGAAGATTTGCCGAAGCGTTTCATCGTTCATGCCGGTACCGGTATCGCTCACCGACAAACGCACGAAAGAGTCGTTGTCACCGGCTTCCGTCGGCCGGTCAACGTTCCCCGTCGTCAACGTGATCCGGCCGCCTTCGGCCACGGCATCATGGGCATTGACGACGAGGTTGACGATCACCCGCTCGAGCTGGCCACGGTCACAGGCCAATGACCCGGCCTCGCAGTCAGTGACCACATCGAATCTCACGTTTTCGTCGATCAGGCGGCGCAGCATGCCGTCGAGATCGATGACGATCTGGTTGAGATGGTAAACGGCGGGTTCCGAGTCGTCAATAGTGCTGAACACCTTGAGTTGATCAGTAAGTGCAACGGCACGATTGGCAGAGTGGGTGATTTCCTCGGCAAAGGATTGCAGTTGGGCGTCGATTTTGAGCTCTGTCTCCAGGAGCTGTGAAAATCCCAGGATGGCGGTCAGGGCATTATTCAAATCGTGTGCGACACAACCGGCCAACCGGCCGAGAGACTCCATCTTCTGGACGTTCCAGGACTGCTCCTGCAGCCGCTTGGCGGCCTCGATGTCCTGGATCTGCAACAGCAACGCGCCGGGCTGGTCGTCAGCACCAGGCACCGGCAACACTTCCACCAGGGCGCGCAGAACGTTGCCCGACTTGTGGATGAGCCGCTTCTCTACCTGGTACGAACGGATGTCGCGCGTCTTGAGATTTGCCAGTTGCTCATCATCATTGCCTTGATCCTCCGGACAGGTGATGTCGCCCAGAGTCGTGGCCAGGAGTTCGAGCTCGGAGAAGCCGAGCATCGCGCACAGGGCGCCGTTGACCCTGATGAACTGCCCGTCCAGCAAAGTCAGTGCAACGCCGGGCGAAGTGGAATTCTCCGGATTCAGCAAGCTGGCGTCGCGCTCCTGAAGAACGGAATCGACCTTTGCCAGCGCCTCGATATGGCGGTTGGGCAAGGCCTGGTTATGTTGGTCGTTGGTCATCGGATTGTACCATGTGAAATTAGCGGTGCAGTGACTCGCCCGGACATGTAAGGCGAAAAGGAAAACCGACGAACAGACACCGGCACCGCTGCCAGGGCTTCAAGGCGTGGATTTCGTGTGATGTGCATGTGCGGGCTTCGGTTCGTCTGGTCGGCACGGAATACAACGACTCCGGCGGTTGATTCGTTCGCATGAAGCATTCCACTCCAGTTGGAGCCATCGATCGATATTTCACGGCGATCGCCGGCGACAGCCGCCAGCGTCGTGCCGCATTGACAAGGGGGCTACCACCGTCATGGCCGGCGGCCGGCCGATCCCCTTGGGATACTTGACGAATGGCAATCCTGATCAACCTTTGTAGTGCGGTTCCCGGGAGGAATCATCCACCCTAAAACAAGCAAACGGAAAAATCCATGAAACTTGAGAATCAAGTTGCCTTGATCACCGGATCAAATCGCGGCATTGGCCATGGAATCGCCCTGGCATTCGCGCATGAAGGTGCCGATATCGTCATCAATTACCGCTCCCACGCCGATGAAGCCCAAGCAGTCGCCGAAGAGATCCGGACAGTCGGCCGCCGGGCGATTGTCTGTCGGGCCGATGTCGCCGACCGGCAGGAGGTCGATGCCATGGTGCAGGCAGCCGTGGACGAATTCGGCCGGATCGACATCGGCGTCGCCAATGCCGCAATGTCCATACGGAAACCGTTTTTGGAACTGACCAACGATGACATGGAAACGGTGATCGGGGTGTCGCTGATGGGAGTCTTCAACGTCATTCAGGCATGCGCCAGGGTGATGACCGACACGAAAACAGCCGGCAACCTGCTGGTGATCAGTTCGTCGCACGCTTCCATTCCGTTCGCCACGGCGGTGCCGTACAACACCTGCAAGGCCGGAATCAATCACATGGCATACACCATCGCCGATGAACTGCGCACCGCGAAAATCCGTGTCAACGTCATCGAACCGGGCTGGATCGACACCCCGGGGGAACGGGCCTATCTTTCCGACAAGGAACTGGAGGCGAACGCCGGAAACGTGCCGTGGGGCCGCCTCGGCACGATCGATGAACTCGGCGCCGCCGCAGTGTTCATGTGCAGTGACGACGCCTCCTACGTGACGGCAGCGACGCTGCGGGTAGACGGCGGGTTCTGGCTGCCAAGCCGCGGCCGCACATCCATCTGACCATACGCCGTTGACAAGGTCCAGAATCCGCCGCTCGATGGTCAACCAAGCCCGGACTTAATTGTCCCGGGCTTAACCAGGCCATCATCGTACCGGGAAAGGTTGACGCCAGGGGTTACAACGGTGTTTTTCCAGCCGTCGGGTGGCGAATCGCAAATCATCCTCAACCCGCCGGCGCCGCGGTTTTGCGAACTTCGCAAATTAACGAAGCCGGCGTGATGTTGAAGTAGGCGCTGTCCTGGTGCCACGGCTTCTCACGCCCCTTCCGCGGCGGCTTCATGTACGGCAGGTCGAAGCTGTTCCCCGGCACGAGTACATCGACACCGCAATCGCAGTAGTCACGATCGCAGCGCTGCGCGCAATGCCTCGATCACGACCTTCCTCTCCTCCGGCAACACCACCGTGATACGCACACAGCGGTCAAGCGGGGCCAGGGACGGCTTGCGCACGAAGATGTCGCGCCCCAGCAGGGCAGCCATCAGGGCCTCGGCGCGCTCGCTGGAGCCGGCATCCAAGGCCACGAAGTTCGTCGCCGAAGGGATGGCTCGCAGCCCGACGTCCGCCGCGGCTGACGCATACTCATCGCGGCCGACGGCAACCTGGCGCACCACGTCCTGTACAAACTCAATATCCTGCAACGCCGCCAACGCCCCGGACTGGGCGATACGGTTGACGCCAAAGTGATTGCGGATCTTGTCGAGCATTGCCACAATATCGCGATGGGCGATGGCGTAACCGATTCGTGAGCCGGCCATGCCGTAAACTTTCGAGAAGGTTCGCAATCGCACGACGCGTGGATTCGACGGATCGAGCGGCGGGATGTCGGCCGGGGGCGCCAGGTCGACGTATGCCTCGTCCAGCAGCAAAACACAGTGCGCCGGTATCGACGCCATCAACACAGTCAGCGTTTCCTGCCGCTGCCAGGTGCCCATCGGATTGTCCGGATTCGCCAGGTACAGCAGCGATGCCCCGGCCGATGCTGCCGCATCCAGCAGCGCCGGCGCGTCCTCGTGGTTGTCACGGTACGGAACAGTCTTCAACTCGCTGCCGTATCCGGCGACATGATAGTTGAATGTCGGATAAGCGCCGAGAGAGGTCACAGCGCAATCACCCGGACCTGCAAACGCCCGCACAAAGAGACCCAGCAGATCGTCGATACCGCTGCCAAGTGCAATCTCCGCAACGTCGACCCCATGCTTCGCAGCCAGCGCACAACGCAGCTCGTAGCCTTCCGGATCGTTATAGCAGTGAACATTGTCGAGCGCCGCCGTCATCGCCGCACGGACCGCCGGTGAAATGCCGAAACTGCTTTCGTTGGCGCCGGCACGAACACGAAACGCCCGGCCCCGCTGACGCTCCAGTGCCTCCGGCCCGACAAACGGCACGTTGGACGGCAACCGTCTGACCAGGTCGACCAACGGCAGGTCTGCGTGATACTCAGGCATGGTGTTTGAACTGTGGCGGCAACGGATGTAAGTATGACATGAGGTGAACTGTACAGTACAAACGCGGATACAGCGACAGGAATCTGTCCCGCACTGTCTCAGCAACGGCCGGGCCGGCCGTTCCACGGCAAGGCATCAACACCGCAGAACGGGCCCACGTCAAGACGAAATACCAGATGCTTAACCAGGCTGTTACCGAGACCATCCGCGACGCCGTCAACACCGGCGGACATATCGTAATTCTGACCGGCGCAGGGATCTCCGCCGAGAGCGGGGTGCCGACCTTTCGCGGGCCGGAAGGCTACTGGACAATCGGCTCGGAGGAATACCAGCCGCAGGAAATGGCAACGCTGCAGATGTTCCAGCGCCATCCGGAGGCAACATGGAGCTGGTACCTTTACCGCGCCACGGTCTGTCACAACGCCGTCCAGAACGAGGGGCACAAAGCCCTTGTCGATCTGGAAAAACTGCTTGGTGACCGCTTTGCGCTGATCACCCAGAACATTGACAATCTGCACATCCGGGCCGGCAGCAGCGAGGCGCGCACTTTGCAGATCCACGGGAATCTGTTCCGCATGCGATGCCTCGACGGGTGCGCCGAAACCGTGTA
>JASLZG010000169.1 GCA_030754995.1 Lentisphaeria bacterium | reverse complement strand
GAACGGGATGTCCTTGGAGTTGTTGAAGCTGTGCCCATAGAAGCGCGGCAGCATGATCAGCGCCAGCATGCCGAACACCATGGTGAGCCCGCCAAGGCCGCGACCGAACAGCGCCACGGCAACCACCGTCATCACGGCGCAGAGCGCGATGCAGAGGTGGCGTATTTCGACCTTCAAATTCGGTACTGCCTGATACCATGCGGCGCAGACGAGCTCGAAGACGGGGCCGTAGTACTTGAGGTCGAAGTAGGTGTTGCAGCTGCGGTCCTCTCCGCCGCTGTCGAAATAGTGCAGGACCAGTTCGCCATAACGTGACTGCACGTTCTCATCCCAGGTGACCCCGTAGTCACGCCAGGTGAAGAGGATGATGACGAGGTAGAGAAAGAGTATGAAAGGCGCGCTGCAACACCATCGTCGGTCCGGTCGAGGCGTTGCTGGATCGCTCATGGGCGGTTTCACTGGCGGGCGCTCGGAGAGCCTGGCGCTGCTTATCCGGACTTTTCCTTGAGCAGTTCTGCAATCTTGCCATGCAGAATCTGGTTTTCGACACGGAGCCTGAAGATGGGGTCATCGCTTGCCGCGGCGGATGGTTCCACCTGTTCCCGGGCAGACACCGCCGCGTCCGGCATCTGGTCAGTCTTCCCCGGCGGAATATCGTTCTCGATTCCCAGTCTTGCGTCCGACTCTGCAACCTGTTTCTCGAGTTGTTGAATGCGTGTCTGTGCAGATTCCAGTTTTGCCCGGGACTCTTCGACTTTGCCAGTGGCTGTCGAACTGTGTTTCTTGAACTTCTCGCCGAGGAATTTGTTTTCGGCTTTCAGTTTTGCGATCAACTTCTTTTGCTCTTCCTGCTCTGCGTTCCGCTGGACCACGGTTGCTTCGAGCTTCTCCCGGAGTGCTTTCGTCTCGCTGGCGTTCTTCTTGTTCTCCGCCTCGAGTTTTTGTTTTTCGTCCTGGGCGGCGATGTGGTCCTGGTGCCCCTTGATGCTCAACTCGGCGGTCTGGCTGGCCAGCTTATCGACATCGGCTTTGAGCCTGGCGTTATTTTCACACAGCCCGGTGCATTTTTCCTCGAGTTCCTTGGCGCGCTTGTCCGCCAGGGCCCGGTCGTGCTTGAGTGCGGTAATCTCGGTGGCATGTTGCCCGGAGGCGCTGCCGGCAGTGGTGGAGAGGCCGTCGATCGTGTTCTGCAGCTTACGATTGCGGTTCGCGAGTTTGATGTTCTCGGCCCGCAGCTCATTGTAGGATTCACGGTCGACGGTGACTTCTTCATCGACCCCATCCCTCGTGGACGCCGGCACCGGGGTAGCCATCGGCATCTTGCCACCCTGCAAGGGCACGGCGGCGGCGACGTTGATTTTTCGTTGTGTGTCCGGCATCGTTCGATTGTCCTGCTTTCCTGAACCACCTCAGGGTTTGACCCGTAATGTAGCACACGTTTCGCCGAAACCGTGGTTTTGTGACATGTGGTCATACGGGCCGTTCCCGGTCCGGCAGGAGATTGCTGACCGGTACCTGGTGATTCTATTTCACCGGCAGGAATGCGCCATGCCGCAAATATGTGCTCAGAGCTGCATGACTATGTTTATATCGATCGCGGCTTTGCGCAGTTCTGCAGGTATTGGCGGCAGGTCACCGAGGTTTCGCAGGCAGGCCTCGACGGACTGGTTCATCATGTCGTTGTTGCTGCGCTTGACAATGCGCCCCGTGGCGATACTGCCGTCGGCCCGGATGGTCAGCGCGACGGTGACCCGGAGCGGCCGATCACCGACCATTGTCCGGTGCGGCTCGTTCCAGGTCTCGTAGAGTTGGGCCCGGACACGGCCGAGGTATTGCTCGCTGATCCCGACAGCGACGGCTTGGCGATCCGGCGGTTCGGCATTGAGCTCGGACAACTCTTCGAGCAGTTGCCGGTGCAGCGCATCGGTGTCGACGGCCGGCTCGGCGGGTGGCGGTTCGGAGCGGGGCTGCACCGGTTTATTCAGGCGTGCTCGCTGCCGGATTTCTTCGGCACTGTTATAACTCTTCGGGACAGGCTTCGCGGGCGGCAACTCAGCATGTGCCGTCGGCGGTTCGACGGGCGGTTCGGGAGCTGGGGGCGGCCGCCCTGCAGGGGGTTCGGGGGTTTGCACAGGCGGCACCGGTACGGGTTCCGTAATGTCCGGCGCCGGTGTGTCGAGGGTACGCAGGCTAAGCTGGATCGCTTCGTCAGGTTGCTGCGGTGTATCAGCCATTCGGTAAATACCCCAGGCGGCAACAACCACGACAAGGTGGAGGACGGTGACAATGGTCGTGATGCGGCGGCCGGTCATTCTTCGACCAGCGTCAACAGCGAGATGTCCGTGATACCGACATTCTTGATGGTGCGCATAATGGTGATGACTTCTCCGTACGGTCTGGATTCGTCGGCGCGGATGTGATACCGGGTGTCCGGCGCCGTTTGCTTGACTCCCTGCACGAACTTTTCCAGCTCCGCCAGTGACAGCGTCCTTTCGTCGATACGGATGTCACCGCCGCGGGTGAGGTTGATGATCTTGTGAACGGTATCGACGACCGGTTCGGCGTTGAGCGACGGCGGCGTGACATCGACGGCGTACTCGAGGACCGGGGCAGTGATCATGAAGACAATGAGCAGCAGAAAAGTAAGGTCCATCAACGGCGTCACATTGATGGACGTGATCGACTGCAGTCGATTTTCCTTACGATGACGGCTCATGTGCGGTCTGCATCCGGTTCAGGACACCAGCGCCGACTTTAGAAGTCCGAGAAGCTGTTCGGCAGCGTTGTCGAGATCGATGGTGAGTTTCTTGATCTTGTTGGTCAGCAGGTTAAACCCGATGAGGGCGGGAATCGCGACGAGCAGCCCGACGACGGTCGTGAGCAGTGCGCCGCTGACACCTGGTGCGATGGCGTTGATATCCGCCTTGCCCTGGGCGGCCATGCCGCAGAACGCTATCATAACGCCCCAGACGGTGCCGAGCAGGCCGAGGAAAGGTGCCGCGCTGACGATGGACCCGAGCAGTCCCAGACGCTCCTCCATAGTCATAATCTCTTCGTCGACAACACGTTCCACATGCGCCTTGACCTGGTCGAAGTTGTGCTCAGAAATCTGGCCGAGATACTTCTTGCCGGTCATCAGCGGTTCTGCCTGCAGCCCCTGCATCCGGGCCACTACCATGACTGCCTCACCGGCGACGGTCCGCAGTGGGCCCTGAATATCCTTGAGGCCGAGGCACAGTTCATCGGCAGAGGTCAATCGGTCGATATGCTTGTGGGCGGTACGTAGACGTCTGCTGGTGTGGCGCAGGCTCAGCCACTTCTCGACAATGATGGTCCAGGCCAGCACACTACAGAAGAACAGGAGCACGACGATGAGACGCCCGAAAGTATCGCTCTGTTCGAAGGCATAAAACGGCGACGCCATATCGCTGCAAAGCTTCGTGTGGGTCGAGGTGCACCCGTGCCGGTGGCTGCGGCGCGGGTAATGCTTAGGCGACAATTACAAAACGATAGATTCAGATTGGCGTGAATACCAGTTTCGATCTAAATTTATTTGCAACAACCTGCCCAAACAGGTACCTTAACCAATTGATTAATTAATCGGGAACAATGGCAGGAGTCTCGACTTTCCCGCTGGACCCAGGCAAGGCCGGACTCGTTCCTTCTCCATCAGCCCAGAAGAGGTTTTATGGCAGACAAGCCACCACAACAAAGCATGATGAGCGGAAGCCCTGCAGGGGACGGCGGTTCTGGCCAGTTGACGAAGACGGCGACCGCGCGGTTGTCCTGCACGGGAATGGGCATGGCGCCCACCGAGAAGAAAGCGGCAGCGCCGTCGCTGTCGCCGTCCCTGAAGCCGCCAACGCCGCCAACGCCGCCAACGCCGCCAACGCCGCCAACGCCGTCGTCGTCGTCAACGCCGCCAACGCCGCCCCCACCGTCGTCGTCGCCAACGCCGCCCCCACCGTCGCCGTCGCCAACGCCGCCCCCACCGCCGCCGCCGCCGCCGCCGCCGCCGGAAATTGGCAGCCAGGGGATTTACTCCGTGGCGACCGCTACAGACGTTGGCTGTCCGCAGTGCCAGGAACGCTTCGAGATATCACCAGAGTTTTTCGAGGCCGTGGCAGAATGTCCGAAATGCCAGTGCGAGTTTGTGATCAAGCCGCCGGGCACGCTCCCTTCCCAGTCTGCTGGTCCTGCCAAGACCGATACTTCCAAACTTGATCGACCGGCGCCTTCGGATTCCAAGCTCAAGCCGCCCTCAGCGCCGCCAGCGAATGCTGAATGGCGACCGCCGTCGGCACCGCGGCCACCGGGAGTGACCGGGGCTCCGGCACCGCCTGCTGCGCCAGCGGCAACCGCACCCGCTGCGTCGCCGGAAGCTGCTGCGTCGCCGGAAGCTGATGCGCCGCCGGAAGCTGATGCGTCGCCGGAAGCTGATGCGTTGCCGGAGACCGCCGCCAAAGGAAGCAACAAGACGGTTATTATTGTTGCGGTCGTGGTGGTGGTCGTGGTGGTGGTCGCAGTCGGGGGATTCTTCGCCTGGAAGATGTTCACGTAGGGCAACGGCGGCGCCTCCCATAATCGCACAGCTGAGGTTGTAATCGGTCGTTGAGTGACTATTTCTTCAGCTTTTCTGTTTTACCGGTCGGCGTCCACAAACCGTGCGGTCTGATCTGTACATGACTTGTATCCTCCGTGTTCTCTCTACTTCCGTTCTTCTCTTCCTGCTCGGCGCCCGGGTGATGGCGGCGGAGATCGACGTTTATGCCCGCGAAACCTCCTTCGACCCGGACACCAACCTTTTGCTCGGCAAAGGCGATGTCCGCATTGACTGCGAGGACATCACGATTTTCGCCGATGAAGTGACCCTCGACCGCGACACCGGCGAGCTTTCCGCCCGCGGAAATGTCCGGCTTGTCCGCGGGGAAAGTACCTGGACGGGAGACAGTATCGACGGCAATATCCGCACCAACACCTTTGCCTTCCCGGAACACAAATCATTTCTTGCTCCATGGCACATGACAGGCGGCGCCAGCGCCGGCACGGTCGACGGCATAGTGACGACGACAGGTTCCTCTGTCTCTACCTGCGAATACCTCACGGACGGGCACGCTCACTGGCGATTGGACGCTGCTGAGTTGAACTATTCTGCCGATGGCCACTGGTCAGCCCGCAACGTCGTGTACCGCATCGGCGATGTGCCCGTCATGTATCTGCCGTACGCCACCGGCAGCGCGCATACCGAGATCGGCAACCTGGTTATCCAACCGGGGTACAAGAGTGATTGGGGGCCGTACGCCGATGTGTCGCGAGCTTTCGACTTGAACGAGGATCTGGACCTGCGCCTGGGTGTCGGCTACCGCTTCAAACGCGGTCCGTCGGTGGGGCTGGAGTTGCAGCACGAATATACGCACGGCACCACGGGTGTGACTGCTTTCGGCATTCACGATTCCGATCCGCCCACCGATGAGACGATTGCCGGCGAGGACTTTAACGGTCGTTTCGGGGTGGAGGAAGACCGCTTTCGCTTTGGCCTGAAACATCGGTCAGATTTCACGGACGCGTTGATTTTGCGTGGCGCTATCGACTACCGCAGCGATCCTGACATGCTGGTCGACTTTTATCGTCGCGAGTATTACCGAAACTCGCAGCCGTCGAACTTCGTCAATTTCGGGTACTTCGGCGAACGCTTGTCGCTGTCGCTTGATTTTCATCCGTCGATCAATGATTTCGAATCGGTCATCGAGCGTCTGCCGGAGCTGCGTCTCGACCTGCCTCGTCAGCAGCTCGGCCATACCGTTCTGCATTACCGGGGTGAGACATCGTTCGCCAGCCTGCGCACCAACTGGCGGTCGTACGATCGGCCACGCGACGACACCTTGCCCGACCCGTCCGACTACGCCACGGCGCGGTTCGATTCGATGCACATGTTGTTCCTCCCGTTGCGCCTGGACTGGCTAAATGTCGTGCCGCGTGCCGGTGGCCGTGTCACCTGGTATGGACGGAGCAGCGCCACCGCCGTTGCCGATGCCCAGTTTAACGGCAACTTGCTGGCGGACGACCCTCTCGGCCGGCCGGATGTCACGGCGTTGGCCAGTGAATATGACGATGATGGCGGTGCCCGTACACGCTGGCTGCATGAGATTGGGCTCGAGCTGTCGTTCAAGGCTGTAGCCACCTGGCCCGATGTGCAGTACGAACCGCTGGAAATCGACGGCCTGCGCCATGTCGCGATGCCGTATGTCAATGTCACGCACATCAGCGACCCGAACGTCGACAAAGAGAACCTCTATTACTTCGACACCATCGATCGGCTCGACCACCTCAGCGTCGTACGCTTCGGCTTGCGCAACGACTTGTTCACGCGCCGCGACGCGGGTAGTCATCGTGTATTCTACAGCGACACCTTTTTCGACCTCTATCCGTCGCCGGACGACGACGATCGCCGGTCCGGCGACCTCGGCGAGATCGGCCATTTGACGGTCAACGACGAATTGTCGTTGTGGTACAAAGTCCTGTTCGACGCCGGTCGATGGAACACGAAGGTGGTCAACGTCGGGGCGCAGGTCGGGGCGCCCGACCGGCTGCGCGCCAATATCAGCTACCTCTACCGTGACGAGTTCGTGTCTCGCTTCAATTATTCGATGGCCGGCGACTACCGGCGCATCTTCTCAACCGACCTGTTCCCGGTGGGCTACGAGGTCAACCACAACGTCAATCTTCTGGTAAACGTGCCGCTCGACAGCCGGACGCGGTTCAGCGCCGAGTATTACATCGACCTCGACGATGGCAACCTGCTGCGGCACGAATACGAATTGAGCCGGGAGATGCACTGCTGGACCACCGCCCTCCGCGTCGAGAAGGACGCCGGAGACCTGTCGGTTTTTCTGCTGCTCTATCTCAACGCGTTCCCGGACTCCAGCCTGAGCACCGGTATCTGAGAACTCCTTGCGAGCCTGCGAACACCGGACCCGCCGATGAATATCCCGCTGCTTGACCTGCATTGTATCCATGACGAGATCCGCGACGAGATCCGTGCGGCGATTGATGAGGTTTGCGACACGCAGCGCTTCATCCTTGGCCCCAAGGTCGAAGCGCTCGAAACCGAGATCGCCGACTATTGCGGCGTGCCCCACGCCTGCGGTGTGACGTCCGGGTCCGATGCCCTGCTCATCGCGCTGATGGCCGAGGGCATCGGCCAGGGCGACGAAGTCATTACCACGCCTTTCACCTTTTTCGCCACGGCCGGCGCGGTTGCGCGGGTCGGTGCGACGCCGGTGTTTGTCGATATCGAGCCGGGCACCTGCAACATCGATCCGGCCCGCATCGAAGACCGTATCACGTCGTCGACCAGGGCGATCATCCCGGTGCACCTGTTCGGGCAACCGGCGGACATGGAGCCGATTGTGGAGATCGCACGGCGCTACGACCTCATTGTCATCGAGGACGCGGCCCAGGCGATCGGCGCCGAGTACCGGGGCCGGCGCTCCGGCAGCATCGGCCACTATGGCTGCTTTTCTTTTTTCCCGAGCAAGAATCTCGGCGCCTTCGGCGACGGCGGCATGGTCACCTGCGACACTGCCGAGCGCCACCAGCAACTGATGACGTTGCGCGGGCACGGGGCGCAGCCGAAGTATTATCACAAGTTCATCGGCGGCAACTTCCGGCTCGACGCGTTGCAGGCAGCCATTGTTTCGGTCAAGCTCAGGCATCTCGATGACTGGACGGCGCAGCGGCAAACGAACAGTGAACGTTACCGCGCCGCTTTTGCGGCGGCGCGGCTGGACGCTGCCGTCGTCCTGCCCGAGGCGCATGAGAACACCACCCGGCACGCCTGGAACGTTTACACCGTGCGCCTCACCGGCGGTCGCCGCGACGAGGTGCGCTCGGCGCTTGGCGCCGCCGGCGTCGGTGCCGAAGTATACTATCCGGTCGCGTTGCATTGCCAGGACTGTTTCAGTTATCTCGGCATTGCCCCGGAGGACTGTCCGGAGAGCGTCAAGGCCGCCGGCGAAGTGCTGTCGTTGCCGATCTTTCCGGGACTTACCGAGGAACAGATTCAATATATTGTCGATCAAATTGCGACAGTTGTGTAACTGAACCGGGCCACCGTGGCTCGTCACCCGGCTCCTGTTATGAATGTGCTACAGACCTACATCCGGCTGCTGACTTTTGCCAGGCAGTACAAAGCGCGCCTCTGTATCGGCGTTGTTGCCGGCCTGGTCTCCGGCGGTACGCTGTTCCTCATCTTCCGTTCGGTCCACGTGCTCATCGCCCCCTTCGAGCTGGAGGCCGGCGCCGGCTCAGGCCCGGGTGATGCCGGTGATGCCGGCGATGGCGAGGAACTGTACCTGGCGGTCGCCAGGCGGCTTGGTATCGAAGCGACCCACGCCGATGGCACGATGACCTGGCAGTTCATGCTGGTGTCAATGTCGGGTCTGGCGATTTGCTGTTTTGCCAAGGCCTTCTTCACCTATATCAACCGCTATTACATGCGCTGGGTCGGTGCCCGGGTCGTGGCGGATATGCGCAACGCCATCTTCACGACACTCCAGAAACAGTCGCTCAAGTATTTCGGCCGCTGCGAGATCGGCCAGATCATCAGTCGCAGCGTCAACGACACCAATTCCATCGAGAGTGCCGTGTCGAAGTCGATCGCTGACCTGACGCGCGCCCCGGCCGAGTTGCTGGCGCTAAGTGCGTTCGTTATCGTTTACTCAGTGCAGCAGGAGATACTTGCCTTGACGGTGGCACTGTTCATCGTCATGCCGCTCTGCGTCGTGCCCATCCTGGTGCTGGGCCGGCGTGTCAAGAGATACACGCTTCACTATCTTCAGCGAGTATCCGACCTGGTCAATCGCATGCACGAGTCGCTGACCGGCATCCGGGTGATCAAGGCGTTTCACACCGAGTCGCAGGAGGAGGAACGCTTTCGTCGCGAGAACCGCGACTACTTCCGGAAAGTGATCAAAGCCCTGCGTGCCGAGCTGCTGATGACCCCACTCATGGAATTCGTCGGGATCATCTGCGTCTGCGTGTTTCTCGCCTTCTGCTTTGCCCAGGGGATCCGGTTGTCCGAGATAATTCCGATGGGCGCTGCCGCCCTGATGGCGTATCATCCGATGAAGCGACTGGCGAAGATCAACAACGAGCTGCAGCGCAGCAGTGCAGCGGCCGAACGAATTTTCGAACTGTTGGAGCTCGATGATATCATGCCCGAGCCGGCCGATCCGGTCACCGTGTCCGAGTTCCGTGACCGCATCCATTTCGAGCACGTCTCGTTCTCGTTCGACGATACGCCGTTGTTGAAGGATATAGATATCGAGATTGCCAAGGGCAAGATTGTGGCCTTCGTCGGAGAAACCGGCGCCGGCAAGACGACTCTGGCCAATCTGCTGGCCCGTTTCTACGACCCGACGGCCGGGCGCATCACCATCGACGGGGTCGACTTGCGCGATATCGAGACGGCCTCGCTGCGACGGCTTATCGGAATCGTCGGGCAGGAGACGATTCTGTTCAACGAGTCGATCGCCAGCAACATCGCCTACGGCACACCTGCCGCGAAAGCCGACGCCATAGAGGCGGCGGCACGGCAGGCAAACATTCACGACTTCATCGCCGGCGAGCCCGACGGCTATGACACCGTTGTCGGTGACAAGGGCGCCCGGCTCAGCGGCGGCCAGCGCCAACGTATTGCCATCGCCCGCGCCATTCTGCGGAATCCGCAAATCCTCATCCTCGACGAGGCAACCAGTGCGCTCGACACCGCGACCGAGCAGTCGGTTCACGAGGAGTTGTCGCGGCTGATGGAACACCGGACGGTTTTCGCGATCGCCCATCGGCTCAGCACGGTCCGCGACGCCTACCGGATTTTTGTGATCGACAAAGGCACAATCGTCGAGCAGGGCACGCACGCCGAGCTGCTGGCCGGCAACGGCCCCTATCGCCGTCTGGTCGAGCTCGAGCTGCGTTGAAGTAATCAGGAGACGGTGACGATGAATAACAGGACAGATGGGAACGGGACAGAAACAGCAGATCTTTTGGGTCGCATGCAGGGGCTTACGGTCGCTTTGTGCACACCACTGGACGAGCAGTATGATCTCGACGTCGAGGGGCTGGAAAGACTGATCGAGCGAGTCATTGAGGGTGGGGCTTCATGCCTGTTTCCGCTGGGTTGGTGCGGCGAGCAGCCGCTGTTGATTCAGAGTGTTCGCAACGCGGTGATGCGCGAGACGTGCAGGATTGCCGATGGTCGTGTGCCGGTGATGGCAGGGGTCTCTGAGCAGAGCCTGCCAAGGGTGATGGAGCAGGTCGTCATGGCGAAGGGGGCCGGGGCAGACCTGGTCCTGACGACAGCGCCGTACAGCTACGAGATTTCGC
>JASLZG010000168.1 GCA_030754995.1 Lentisphaeria bacterium | reverse complement strand
ATGGGTCCGGGATCGGTTGGGAGTTCAGTGCCGCGTGATGTGGAAGAAGGTTTAGCCGCAGACTATGCAGCCGCCGTAAACAACTTACCAACTGCAGTGCGACCGCATTCACCGGAACGAAAAAATCAAACCGTACCAGTGACGGTACCGTACCGATCTCTTTCTCGATGCATCCATCCTCTTCTGCAGAGGAGTGTCACGTGTTGTTCAGATTAGACGGCTAATATAGCTGGACGTCACCGCTGCACAAAGTACAGTTGCCGTGGAGGATCATACCGAATGGCGAAACGTATCGCAATGCTCGGGGCTGGGTCCGGTTTCACGGAAGAAATCACCAGGGGTTTGTGTGCCTGTGAGCTGCTGAACGACAGCACTTTCGTGCTCATGGACGTCGACGATCACCGATTGGCAGGCGCGCTCGAGCGCAACCAGAAGATTGTCGGGGAGTCGGGTGCGCCACTGCAACTGGCCAGCACCACCGACCGGCGCGCCGCACTGTCGGGCTGTGATTATGTCGTGACATCCTGCGAGGCAAAACGCATCCCCTACTGGATCCAGGACATCGAGATCCCGAAGCCGCACGGCGTCCACCAGTTCACCGGCGAGAACGGCGGCCCCGGCGGCCAGGCGCACGCCATGCGCAACATCACCATGTTCATGGGGATCTGTGACGACATGGCGGCGTTGTGCCCGGACGCCTGGCTGATGAACTTCACCAACCCGATGTCGTTCCTGTGTACCTACTTCAGGAAGTACACCGACCTGAAAGCACTCGGGTTCTGCCATCAGGTGCACGGGTCAATGGGGGTTGTCGCCGAAATGCTCGGGCAAGAACCGGACGCCTTCGAGGTGATTTCGGGCGGCGTCAACCACTTCAACTGGCTGCTCGACCTGCGATTGAAGAGTACCGGTGAGAGCTACATGACGGAGTTCACCAAACAGGTGCGGACGAGCAAATACTGGCAGCAGATTCACCACAACATCCCGGCCCAGAAATTCACCCTCGACATGCTCGAGACGTTCGGAATCTACCCGGTCGGTTATGACAATCACATCGTCGAATATCTGCCGTTCTTTTATGACCATACGGAATGGGAAGCACTGGGATACCACCTGGAAATCGACAACCTGCGGGAGCAGCAGGCGACCGCCGCCGGCCAGAGCATGGTGCGCCAGGAGTTTCACGATTTCCCGTTTCCGGTTGACCCGAATCATCCGCACTACAACGAAAAGCCGACACAGGTCATCGAGGCACTGGAAAGCGGGGAGCACCTGTACCTGCCGGCGCTGAACATCCCGAACCGCGGCGCCATCGACAACTTGCCGCCCGATGCCATCGTCGACGTCCCGGCAATCATTGCCGGCGGTGAAGCGCGTGGCGTGCATGTCGGCGCGCTGCCGACGTTCGCCATGGAATTGTGCCGGCGGCAGATCACTATCCACGAGCTGCTGACGCAAGCCACCGTGGAAGGGGATCGCGCCAAAGTCGTGCAGTCCATGGCGCTCGATCCGTGGGTGCGTCACATCAAGGAGGCACGCGATGTGACCGACGCCTTTCTCGAGACGTACCGGGAAGATTTGCCGCAGTTCTGGTCGTAGTACACCGGTCCTGTCCACCCCAATCACAACTGCAATCCAACGGAGAACATAAAATGAGCAAAAAACTAATGGGGCAGGTCGCCTGGATCACCGGCGGCGCCTCCGGCATGGGACGCGCCACGGCGCAGCTGTTCGCGGGCGAAGGCGCCAGCGTTGCGATAGTCGACATCAACGAGGCGCTCGGCAACGAAGTCGCCGAAGAAATCAATGCGTCCGGGGGCGAGGCGATCTTCCACCGCTGCAACGTCAGTGATGAAACGGACGTACAGTCCGCGATCGCTGCCACTGTTGACCGGTTCGGCGGCCTGCAGATCATCTTCAACTGCGCCGCGAAAGGCATTGCAAAGCGTCTCGAAAACATGACGGAGTCGGAGTGGGATGAACTGATGGCGGTCAACGTGAAGTCTATTTTCTTCTCGCTCAAGCATGGCATACAGCACCTCGAGAAAAATCAGCATTCCTATGTCGTCAACATCGGGTCGATCAGTTCTTTCGTGGCCCAGGTCGACACCCCGGCGTACACCACGACAAAGGGCGCCGTGTTACTCCTGAGCCAGTCGATCGCGCTCGATTACGCCCATCTCGGGCTGCGCTGCAACTGCTTGTGCCCGGGCCTGACCGACACGCCAATGATGGTTAAATACTACGACCGAATCGCCGACGGCGACAAGTTCCTGGCCAAGCGCATTCAGCGTGTCCCGCTCAATCGCCTGGTCGCCCCCGAAGAGGTCGCGCGTTCAGCCCTGTTCTTTTCGTGCGAGGATTCCGCCGGCATCACCGGCACATCCCTCACCATCGACGGCGGCTACCTGGCCGCTGCCGAATGGGACTGCAACAACGTCACACAACTCTGAAACACCAGCACCCAAGCCATCCCCATGCGACCAAAACTTGCCTGCTCCGATTTCACCTTCCCCCTGCTGCCGCACAACGACGTGCTTGACCTGATCAAGACGCTGCGTGTCAAGGCAGTCGACATCGGCCTCATGCATGAGCGTTCGCACCTGCAGCCGACAACCGAGTTCCGCAACGTTGCGAAGTCCGCAAGGGCATTGAAAAGGAAACTTGACGAACGCGGCCTGAAAGCATCGGATATTTTTCTGCTGCCGGCAACGGACGAGTTCTCGATGGCGATCAACAACCCAATGCGGTCGCGCCGTCGCAAGGCACGTGACTGGTTCGAGAAATCCCTCGAGTACGCAGCGCGCGTCGGGGCGCGCCACGTTACTTCGGCGCCGGGCATCCGCTTCAAGGAGGAATCGCTGGCACGATCCTGGGGCAACTCATGCCGGGAACTGGCCTGGCGTATCGAACGGGCCAAAACGCATGGCATCGTGTTCGGTGTCGAACCGCATCTCGGTTCGATGATCGGACGCCCGGGATCCGCCCGGCGATTCGTCAAGGCGGTGCCGGGCCTGACGTACACCCTCGACTATTCGCATTTCACCCGTATCGGCATCGCCGATGCCAAGGTGGAGCCGTTGCTCGCACACACCAGCCATTTCCACGTGCGCGGCTCACGTAAAGGCGCCCTGCAATCGTCCTTCGCCGACAACACCGTCGACTTCGGGCGTATCGTGAAGGTGATGGACAAGATCGGCTATGGCGGATACATGACACTCGAATACGTCAGGACCGAGTGGGAAGATTGCCTGCGCGTCGACAACCTCAGCGAAACAATCCTCTTTCGTGATTTCCTGACCGCGGCAGGGAGGAAGGGCTGAGCGCCGGACAGAATCCGGCCGCCAACACCCTACCCCCGGCCCAGGTCGGGATCCGGCGGCAGATCGACCACAAAATTGGTCAACAGGTCGATCGCCGTCCGGGTGTCGGCAACAGTTGCAACCTCGGTCGGGCTGTGACAGTAGCGGCATGGGATGCCGAGTTCTATCACCGGCACGCCGTCGCCGACGTATTGCATCCACGAGGCGTCCGTCATGATCCGTGAACTGATGGTCCGCACGTACGGCAACTCGTGGCGCTCGGCGGTTGCAACCATCTGCTGCACCAGTTTCGGATTGGCGGTGGTCCCGACGAACGGCAGGGTCGGATGATAACCGAAACTGTTGATGGCGATACCACCGCCCAATCGTGCCTCGCTCAGTTCCCGGCCCTGAAGCTCGGGCGTGTCCATCGAGATCGTGACGTCAATCGCCACGGCCATGTCGGGCTGGACGCTGTGCGCCGCAACCACCGCGCCCTTGCATGAAAATTCCTCCTGGACCGTGCCGACACACGCGACATTGACCGGCAGCTCCCGCCCCTCCAGTGCGGCCATCATCTGCAGCACCGCAAACACCCCCAGCCGGTTGTCCAGGGTCTTCGCCATGATCTGGTCGCCCTTGACCCGGAAATTCGGCCACCAGGTGACCGGGCTGCCGACATGAATGCCGGCGGCCGCGACCGCTTCTGCACTTTCGAAGCCGGCGTCGATGTAGCTGTCCTCGATGGGAATCACCTCGAAGCGCTCTTCCGGGGTCGAGACATGATGCGACTTGATCGCGAAGATGGCGTGGTGCGCCGTGCCCTCGTCGCTGTGTACGGCGACCGGGGTGCTCGGCAGCACGCGATCGAGCGGATATCCGCATTTGAACACACTTATGAACCCGTCGTCGCGAATATGCCGGACAACGAAACCGATTTCGTCCATGTGCGCCGCGATCAGCAGCGTCTTGGCGTCCGGCTGTGCCGCCGCCATCGTGCCGATGACGTTGCCGAGTTTATCGACCCGGACGTCGTCGGTGTACTGGCTCATCAACCGCCGGACGAGGCGGACCATCGGGTCCTCGAGACCAGCAATGCCGGGGGTGGCGCACAACTCTTCCAGGATATCAAGGTGATCGATCAATGACATGGTTCAGTGCCTGATGTAAAACGACCGGCAACAGCCGTTGAACTAAACATTACAGTACAATTGCCCCACTTTTAACGCCGCCATGTTACAGCCATTGATTTAATGGCCGCAGCAGGCGGGCAAAAGCGGCCATCGGCGGCGGGCGGTTCATGAATAATGCGGGTTGAGCCGTTGCGTGCTTACCCGTGCCCGGATCTCGGTTTGCACATGCCTTTCAACGGTCGGCTTTGCCGTACCACCGTCTTCTTCCCCCCAGACGATTGTAACCTCGGTCCCGTCTACAGCCTCTTTTTCGTTGATCATTGCCAGTGAGAACCACGAGCGGACGTTTGCGGTGTAGACCGCGTACGTTGACAGTCCAACCAGCTGATCGTTGTGCAACACCCGGTCAAAAGGCAGAGTTGCATATTGCGAACCTGGCATTTCGAGATGCTTGAATCGATCACCTCCCTCAAGCACGCTCGAAAATATGCGAAGGACATCTTCCTTGTTCCAGTTCAGCCAGACTTTGCTGCGGTGCGGATTATCCGCCATTTCTTCCAGGGATTCACGGCCGATGAAATCATGGTCGAATTTCACATGCCTGCCATACCCGAGATCCCAGGGCGTCTGGTAATAATCCTGTATGTCGTCCGAATAAAAACTGCCGCCCAGGGACGCATTCGCCTCGAACCCATCGGCGCTCAGCCATTCACGGTAGGGCTTCATCTTCTCACCAGCGTAGACCGCGGGCGTGGGTGAAGGGATCCAGCCGGATTCAATGGAAACGGTTGAATAGGCGCGGCTGCCAACCTGCCTGAGCCCGAACTCCTTGCCCGCCTGTACCAGCGCCGCCTTGACCTCTTTCCCTTCCCTGTATGGCCCCCAGAGCTCGAAACCGCTCGTGCGGGACATGCCGTGGTTCAGGGCACAAACCGTTCTGCCGGCAATCATAAATTCGCCGGTGTGGAAAAATTTGACATCCGGGAGTCGCCCGCGATTCACTTTCTCCAGAACCTTTTCCGCCTTCGGGCCCTGAATTTGATATCGATACGTAAAACGGGGTTTGTCATTGCTTACGCTTCGTTCATCTCGTGTAACCTCGACATCGTAATCTCCGGCCTCAGCCTGAAAAGCCACCCAATTCTGGGCCGAGGGACGCCCGACAATACTGACTTTGTTTTCTGCGTGATGAAAGAGGATCGCGTCGCCGATGACATATCCATCGTGATTGCAGGCCACAAACTGCTTTGCCCGGTTTGGTCCGAAGTTCCTGAAGCTGTTTACACCTATATCAGACAATAACCGGTATACGTCCGGACCTTCAAAGTAGATATCTGTCATGTGATAGGAAAGGTCCATGAGAACTGCCGTGTGTTGCCATGCCTCCTGCTCGTCGCGCCAATTGGTGAACTCGCTGGGAATAGGAAAGACATAGGGACCAATTGGCGAATTGCGAAGCATCTCTACCGGATTGCCAGTGGCTTTGATCTTCTGTTCCAAACTCTGAATATTCATGATTGCCTCCCGTGTGCGTCCTCACCGCTCGCAGCGAGCTCCGCCTCGACCGCACAGTACAATTGCAAAAGAGCTAAATCGCTTCCTTCACCGCGCGATATCCCGCGGCGGTCGCAGCCAGGGATTCCTCGACGTCGGCATCGGTGTGAACGGCGCACACAAAACCGTGGTGGTTGGCGTGAAAAAAAACGCCTTCGTCGACAACCGCCTCAAAGAAAATCTTGCGCACCGACCGGGCGGTATCCGGGTCGTCGTAGTGAAAGGCGAAATCGGGTGTCGGCGCCAGGCCGACAGCTTCGATGTCGACACCGATGTCCCGCGCCAGGGCATTCTGGCCGTCGATCAGCTTCCGGCCGATATCCCACATCGTGGCAATGACGTCGTTCTCCTCCATGAACCGGATCGTCGCCAGCGCCGCGGCATACTCGATGGCGTTGGTGCAGTGGGTCGACGACATCCAGGTCTGCCCGATAGTGTCCATGTATTCGGCGGGACCGACCAGTGCCGAGATCGGGTAGCCGTTCGACATCGCCTTGCCGAATGTCGCCAGGTCGGGCGTGACGCCGAAATATTCCTGGGCACCGCCGAGCGCGAAATGGAAGCCGGTCCGCACTTCGTCCATGATGAACAGTGCGCCGTGTTGATGGCACAGGTCGCGGACGCCCTCGAGAAAGCCGGGCTGCGGTTCTTCGACTTCGCAGGCCCACATGATGACGCCGCAAATCTCTCCGGGGTTCGCTTCGAACACCGCCGCCAGGCTGTCAAGGTCGTTGTAGTTGAACTTCAGCGTCAGGTTCAAGACGTCCTGCGGAATGCCCGGGTCGACCTTGCAGCACCAGTCGTGCCAGCCGTTGTAGCCGAGCCGGATGATCTTGTCACGACCGGTGACCAGCCGCGCCACCCGCACCGCGGCCGTCGTCGCGTCGGAACCGGTCTTCAGAAACAAGGTTTTCCCGGCACACGGAATGAGCTCGACCAGCTTCTCGGCCAGGTCGTTCTGCAGCACCGGCGGCAATTGCTGGGTGTGCCCTTTTTCAATCTGCTCGATCGCCGCGGCGTTGACCACCGGATGGCTGTGGCCGAGCACGATGCAGCCGAAACTCAGGATCCAGTCAAGATAACAGTTGCCGTCGATGTCCCAGATACGGGCACCCTTGCCGCGCTCGCTGAATATGGGATAATCCGCGGGTGCCATCAGCGCCGGTGCCCGGGTCTGGGTCGTGCCTTCGGCAACAACCTTGAGGGCGCGCTCGAACTCGGCAGCGGAATTGGGGAATCGTTCGTTCACTACGATGTGGAACCTCGGCCTGGCGGTTACGACAAAAACTTGTGGCCGGGTAATTTACCGTAATGAGCCGCAGATTGGAAGATTCCGGTGAGGAATATCCTCCAACCTTACAACCTCCCAACAACACGGTATACTACCTGCCACAAATCTGTCACATGGCAAGCTTTTCGCCGCGCAATTCGGACTACCGCGGGATATCCTGTTTCGCGGCCACTGAGTTTCGTTTTGACATACTGCCGCAGCACGTCAAGCAGGGCCGCAACGAACCGACCTCGATTCTCCGCGGGCACTCGCCCAGGCTGGGATGCTGCGTCACGCTGGATTTCGCCAGGCCGACGATCGATCCGGGACCATAAAAACGGGCACGAATCACCATGGATAAACTGACCGACCAGGTTGCGATCATCACCGGCGGCGCCGTCGGCATCGGCTTCGCCGTCGCCGAGGTCCTCGCCGAGGCCGACATCGCCGGCATCGTCATTGCCGATATCGAAAATGCCGCCGCCGCCGCGGCGGACATCAGTAAGCGCTTTGCCACCGATGCCGTTGGCATCACCACCGACGTTGCCGACTCCGCACAGGTCGAAGCCATGGTCGGGGAGGCCATCGGCAAGTTTAAGCGCGTCGATATCCTGGTCAACAACGCCGGCATCGCCCCGTCCGTCTCCTGGGACGAAGTGACGGAGGCCAACTGGCGGCATGTACTCGACGTCAATCTGAACGGCGCCTTCCTCTGCACCCTGGCAGTGCTGCCGACGATGTCCCGGCAGAAGTCCGGGCGTATCGTCAGCATTTCCTCGGTCGGCGCCTTCCTCGGCAGCGTCTGCGCGCACCCCGCGTACGGCGTCTCGAAAGCCGGTCTCATCGCCATGACCAAGTCGCTGGCAAAAGCCTATGCCACCGACGGTATCCTGGTCAACGCCATTGCACCCGGCAGCATCGACACACCGTTGTCGCGGACGTTCGGCGAGGCGCAGCTGCAGGAGTTCATCGAAGCGTCACCGATGAAGCGCCAGGGCACCGCGCGCGAGCTGGCGGACGCAGTTTTTTATCTCGTATCAAATCGCTCAACCTACGTCACCGGCGCCACGCTGCACATCAACGGCGGCTCACTGCTGGTGTAACCCGAACAGGAGAGAGAGGCCGATGGCGAAATACGCCAACTGTGTGATGGAAAGTGATCAGCATCCGCTGTGGGAAGCACCCGATGGCTCACGCCAGGTGTCACCGCTCATTACGAAAGATCATTGTGGCGCCGAATCGTGTTGCTCCGGCCTCTGGTGGCTGCATCCCGGCCGGGAGTGCACGCCGGACATCCATCCCGATGCCGATGAAATCTACTACGTGGTCAGTGGCGAAGGCCGCCTGCTGCTCGGTGACGAGGAATACGCTATCCGCAAAGGCATGACCATCTTCATTCCCCGCAACGTGACGCATCAAACGTTCAACACCGGTGACGAGGATCTCTGCTACTACTGGATCTTCGCACCACAGCCCACGAATCCCGCCAAGCAGGACGCCGAGGGCTGGAAAAAAACGAGGTAACAAACCATGGCAAGTCTCGAATCGAAGGTTGCAATCATTACCGGCGCCGCCCAGGGCATCGGCAGAGCGTGTGCGATCCGGCTGGCCGCCGACGGCGCTAAAGTGGTGGTCGCTGACATCCAGGTCGAAAAGGGCAAGGGATTGGCGGCCGAGCTCGGCGATGCCGGACTCTTTCACGAACTCAATGTCACCAGTGAAGAGCAGTGGGCAGCCGCCATCGCGGCTACCGTGGAGAAGTGGGGCAAGCTCGACATCGTCGTCCACAACGCCGCCATCGTCACACCTGCCTCGGCGGTGCAGAACACGACAAATGAAGAGTTCGACTTGCTCATAGACGTCAACATCCGTGGTATTTTCTTCGGCTGCAAGATGGCGTACCCGGAGCTGCAGAAGTCGAAGGGCTGCATCGTCAGCATCGCCAGCATGGCCGGCGTCTCGGGCCAGCTCGAGCACGCCGCCTACGGTGCCACCAAGGGCGCCGTCAACGCCCTGACCAAGTGCATGGCGGTCGACTGGGCGGCCGACGGCATCCGCGTTAATTCCATCTGTCCCGCCTGTGTCCAGACAGAGGCCCTGGACATGTACGTCGCCAATGCGCCCGACCCCGAGGAGGAACTCCGGAAATGGGGCAGCATCCATCTGATCAAGCGCCTCACGGACCCCGCCGAAATCGCCGCCGCCGTTTCGTTTCTCAGCAGTGACGATGCCTCGTTCATTACCGGCAGCAACATGCCTGTAAGCGGCGGCAGCGAGTGCGGCTACAAGCCACCACAGTAAGTTTTCAACATGCCTGAATTCCCGATCACCGACACCCATGTGCACCTGGCCGGCAAGGATGATCTGGACTACGCCTGGCTGCACGGCAACGAGACGCTTTCCGGCACCTACGAACTTGCAAACTACGACATCGCCTGCGGCGACGTCGACGTCGGCAGCATCGTCTTCATGGAATGCGGCGGCGAGCCGTATACCAACGAAGTCGAATGGGTCATGAGGCTCGCCGGGCAGGACCCACGCGTCAAGGGCATCCTGGCACGGGTGCCGATCGAGGAAGGCGAGGCAATAGTTCCGACACTCGAGGCCTGGGCAGCGAATCCACTGGTCAAAGGCGTGCGCCGATTGATTGAAAGTGAGGACGTCGAGTTTTGCCTGCAACAAAGCTTCATTGACGGCGTAAACCTGCTGCCGCAGTTCGGGCTCAGCTTCGACATCTGCATCAATCACCGCCACCTCGCGAACGTCCTGAAATTCGTCGCCCAGTGTCCGGACGTGCAGTTCATCCTCGATCACATCGGCAAGCCCGGCATCCGCGACGGCCTGTTCGAGCCGTGGAAGTCAGAGGTCCGCCAGCTCACTCAATTCCCGAACGTCACCTGCAAGGTCTCGGGGGTGGTGACCGAGGCGCATCACGACAGCTGGACCCGCGACGACGTGCGGCCCTATGTCGAACACGTCATCGAATGCTTCGGTTTCGACCGTGTCACGTACGGCAGCGACTGGTTCGTGCAGACACTGGCAACCACCTATCCGCGCTGGGTGGAGACGCTCGACTGGATCGTCGCCGATTGCAGCGACGACGAACGACGCAAGCTCTACGACATCAACGCAAAAAAAATCTAC
>JASLZG010000167.1 GCA_030754995.1 Lentisphaeria bacterium | reverse complement strand
ACTGGGATATCGATCTCAACAACCCCGGGGAAGAGATCGAGGGGCCGCCGCCAATCGAAGTGATCTACGGCGACCGCATCATCATACGGCCAAAAGGCCGGCCCGAGGTCAATGTCCCGATCGATGAATCCGGTTACCTGTTTCTCGATTTCGTCGGACACATCAAGAGTTTCAACAATATCTCGTTTGCCAAAGTAATCGATGAACCGCTCGACGAGATGCTGACACGCACCGGCTACAAGGCGAATATCTCCAAGGAGAAGTACGATCTGCTCAACGACAAGCTGGTCATGGTCGGCATCACCGAAACCGGCAATACCGACGTCGGCCCGTGCCCGGTCGATTCGAACACGCCGTTCGTGCACGTCCACATGACGGCCGCGAGCAACATCCTTACCGGCACGTTCCTGCGGCCGCTGTCGAGCAAAGAAGGGGCCCTGGCGCTTGTCGGCCTGTGGCTGTTGCTGATGCCCTGTTCCGCCTTTCTCCGGCCGGTGCGCTACTCGGTGCTCGTCGGCCTCGTGGCGCTCGGCTATTTCGCCACGGTCTACGGCATGGTGCAAATGCACAAGTTCATCCTGCCGGTCGTCCCGCCGGCAGCGTTCATGCTGAGCAGTTACCTCGGCGTGCTGCTATACAACTATCTCTCCGAGCAGCGCGAGAAGAAGAAAATCCGCGGCATGTTCTCAACCATGGTGTCCGGCGATGTCCTGAACTACCTGGAAGAAAATCCCGAAAGCTTTTCACTGGCCGGACAGAAAATGGAAGCGACCATGTTCTTCTCCGACCTCGCCGGCTTTACGACGATCTCGGAAACCCTCGGCGCCGAAAAACTCGTGGAACTGCTGAACGCCTATCTCAGTCCGATGACCGACATCATCATGGCCAGCAACGGCTACGTCGACAAGTATGAAGGCGACGCGATCATGGCGGAGTGGGGCGTGCCATATCCGCTCGATGACCATGCCACTCGCGCCTGCTGGGCCGCCCTGGACCAGCAGAAGCTGATCGCCGAGCTGGCGCCGGGCTTCAAGAAGGAATTCGGCGTCGATGTGATGGCACGCATGGGGTTGAATTCAGGCATTGTCGCAGCCGGCAACATGGGGTCGGAAAAGAGATTCTCATACACGGTGATGGGCGATGCGGTAAACCAGGCAGCACGCTTCGAGCCGGCGAACAAGGACTACGAGACACTGGTCATGATCGGCGAGTCGACCCACGAGCTGGCCAAGAACGATATCGAAGCGCGGTTGCTCGACAAGATCATCGTCAAGGGCAAGACCGTGCCAATCCAGGTCTACGAACTGGTGGCCAAGAAAGGCGAGATCAGCGATGACCAGCGCCGGGCCCTGGAACTGTACGACCTGGGCCTCAAGATTCACTGGAAACGCAGCTTCCGGGAAGCCATCGATTATTTCCAACAGGTGGTCACCATTATTCCCGACGACGGCCCGTCGTTGACCATGATCGAACGCGTCAAGAAGTACATCGAAATCCCGCCGCCCGACTCCTGGCAGGGCGAATTCGTCAGGACAACGAAGTAATTTGCCCCTGACATGTCCATCTCCGATCTGCCGACACTCAATGCCTGCCTGAACAGCGCCTGTGCCCTGCTCCTCCTGGGCGGCTACATCAGCGCCCGGCGCGGCAATCGCCGGGTGCACAAGCGGTTCATGATCGCGGCGCTGGCCACGTCAATCATGTTCCTGGCCTCGTACGTCATCTACCATGCCAACGCCGGTTCAGTGCCGTACACGAAAAAGGACTGGACGCGTCCGCTGTACTTTGCCGTGCTCGTCCCGCATGTCATCCTGGCAGCGGTCCAGGTGCCGTTCATCATCGCCCTGGTCTGGCACGCCTGGCACGAGTCGTTCGACCGGCACAAACGACTGGCCCACTGGATCTGGCCGGTCTGGATGTTCGTGTCGGTCAGCGGCGTGGTCGTTTACCTGATGCTTTACAAACTGTGACGGCTTTCTATAGTAACGAACCGCCCATTTCCAACTCTTACTTCACAGCAACCGGGACATGCCATGCCAATTCGCGTCACGATCTGGAATGAATTTCGCCACGAAAAAACCAACGAAACCATTCGCAACATCTACCCCGACGGTATTCACAACACCATCGGCGCCGCAGTAAAACAGCGGCTCGGCGATGCGGTCGACATCAATTCCGCGACGCTCGACGAACCGGAGCACGGCCTGACGCAGGACGTGGTCGATCATACCGATGTCATGCTGTGGTGGGGGCATGCAGCGCACCAGGAAGTGGCCGACGAGATCGTCGAAAGGGTCTATCGGCGCGTGCTGAAGGGAATGGGGCTGATGGTGCTGCACTCCAGCCACTACTCGAAGATCTTCAAACGCCTGATGGGTACCGATTGCGGGCTGCTGTGGCGCGAAGCCGCGGAGCGCGAACGTATCTGGTGCGTCAATCCCGGCCACCCGATCACCAACGGCCTGGGGGCCTACATCGAGCTCGATCATTCCGAAATGTACGGCGAGCATTTCGACATCCCGACACCCGATGAACTGATCTATATCAGTTGGTTCGAAGGCGGTGAAGTCTTCAGAACCGGCTGCACCTGGACCCGGGGAAAAGGCCGGGTATTCTACTTCGGCGCCGGTCACGAGACCTTCCCGATCTATCACAACGCCGACATTCAGCAGGTCATCGCCAACGGTGTGCAATGGTTGGCGCCGGCGCCGGCCAGCCCGTATCGCGAAAACGCCGCCCACGCGCCCGTACCGCTCAGCCCGATCGCCGGCGACCACGAGGTCGACGAGAGCATCCATTGATTATAGCCCGGCGCCGCAAAGCGTACCCCGGCCATGCCGCCCGCCCCAGTCAACCCGGCGGCGGCCCCTGTTTGAGGCGCTTGACCATGGCAAGCATCTCATCGCCGATGCGGGCATGAGTCAACAGATCGACATTGACGCAGTTGCGCGGCGGTTCGTCGTTCAGCACGCGCTTGACTTCGATCGTCGCTTTCTCACGAATCTCACGAATCCCGGCACCCGAAAAGAACGCCGCATGCGCGGTCACCAGCAGGCGATCGGTCCAGGGTTCGCGGGCGCGCCAGGCGGTCATCAGCGCTTCGTCCTGCGGCGGTTCGGTCGGCCACACATCGATCCCGACCCCGCCGAAGCGGCCGGCCTTCAACGCGTCACCGACCGCGTCGACATCGACGATCGGGCCGCGGGCGGTGTTGATCAGGTAGGCGTCGTCCTTCATGGTGGCGACAAACTCGGCGTTAACCAGATTGCGGGTCTCGGCGGTCAACGGCGTGTGTATGGAAATGATGTCGGCAGCCGCCACCATTTCGTAAAGGTCCGTGTAGCGGGTGATGCCCAGCGCCTTGTCGACGCCGTCCGGGAGATAAGGATCGTAGAAGCACACGTCGAGGCCGAAGGGCTTCGCACGCAATGCCGCAGCGGTGCCGATGCGACCAAGCCCGACCACGGCGAACTTGCGCCCCCACAGGCGCGGCAACTTGCCGAAGGCGGCAAAATCGTAGTCGCCCCCGCGCGTTGCCTCGTTGATCTGCGGAATACCCCGGCACAAGGCAAGCATCAGCCCGATAGCGTGGTCGGCAACTTCGTTGGTCCCGTAGTCGGGCACGTTGCACACGAGGATCCCCATATCCGCTGCCGCCTGCAGGCAGATGTTGTCATAGCCCACACCGACGCGGGAGATGATCTTGCAGCTGGTGAGTTTGCGGATGATCTCCGGAGTGAATTCGAGGGTGTGGTAGCACATCAAGGCATCGGCTGCGTTGTACGTTGAGTCCGGCGCGTGCTGGCCTTCGACGGTCTCCGAGCTGATCTCAACATCGTCACCAAGGATCTCCTGCTCGATATCCGGTTCAAATCCCAGATCAGTAATCAATACCTTGAAAGGCATGTATAGTTCTCCATGCATGTGAGTCGGTGAGTGAAAGAGCGCCAAAGATACGGCATGCAATGCGCAGCTGCAAACGATTTGCGACAAACCGCAATCCACCCGCCGAATAAACACCCATGGCACAACGTCACATGAAGGTGCACCCCCATGAGTCCCCAACCTGAAAAACGCCGGAAAAGTTGATGAAACGACCAGCGCTTGTCGTTCTGGCACTACTGGCCTTGTTCGCGTCCGCCGCCGTCGTCCAGGCGGCACCCAACTGCAGTGCCTGTGCCAAAGCAATCAAAGGCCGCTACATCACCTCCGGCAACAAGGCCTACTGCTCGCAAACATGCTTTGTGGCCACCCTGGATGAGTGCAATCACTGCGGCAACAAGCTCAAAGGCCGCTACATCACCAGTGAAAAGAAGAAATTCTGTTCCGATGCCTGCCTGGAAAGCATTCTGCCGCAATGCGAGGTCTGTGAGAAACCGCTGATGCGGCGGCACACAATCAAGGGGCACGTGTTCTGCGATCTCCACGCCGAGAGCCCGCGCTGCACAGCCTGTCAACTGCCGTTCCTGCGCGGCGGCGAGCTGCCAGACCTCCGGTATGTCTGCGAAACCTGCAACGAGATCGTCATCTACGACATCGAAAAGGCGATGAAGCTCTTCCGGCTCGCCCGCCGGGAGCTCTACCAGATTACGGCCCGCAAAAGCCGCCAGGTCCCGAAGCTCAAACTCGTCGGTCGCGATCGGCTCAACCAGCTCACCAATCTGCGGATGGACCAGCAAGACGGCCTGCAGCTCAACGGTTTCTACCACCGGACGGAAACCACCAGGACCAGCCGCAACAGCTTTGGCACCGGCACCACAACCGCGACGAAAGTCGAAAAGACAATCTATATGCTCTACGCCCTCTCGCCCGACACATTTCTGACGACCGGTGTGCACGAGTTCACCCACGACATGATCGCGGAGTTCTTTCCGCACCTCGACGACCTGCCGTTGTGGGCCGCGGAAGGTATCTGCCAGTACGTCGCAGTCATCCTGTGCCGGAAACGCGATTTCGCAGAACAGCTCGAATCGATCCAAACCTCGCCCGATACGATCTACGGCGACGGCTACCGGTATTTCGAGAAAAAACTCGGACCAAACAACTGGTCCGGCCTGCTGCAGTGGATGAAACGCACCGACCCCAAGAAACTGCCCGCCGCCGCACCAAGGTAGCGCCAAGCGTTCCTGGCTGCCGCCGGGGAATGCGTCAACCACCAGCAAGCGCATTGGCGGCGGTCACGACATGCCGTGGAATTGGCGGGCCTGATCTATTTGGAACCCGCACCCGCCGTGCCGGCATCCGTCGCTCAGAAATGCAGCGCCCGGTCGTCCGTTGCCATCAACGCGGCTTCCTTGAAGGATTCCGTAAAGGTCGGGTGCGGATGGATGATGCGGCCGATGTCTTCCGCCGAGGCACGATACTCCATTGCCACGACCGCTTCGGCAATGAGATCGGCACAGCGCGGACCAATCATATGGACCCCGAGAATTTCGTCGGTCTCGGCGTCGGCCAGGACCTTTATGAAACCGTCGGTCTCGGCGGCGGCGCGAGCCCGGCCGCTGGCCTTGAACGGGAAGTTGCCAACCTTGTACCCCCGGCCGGCTTCCTTCAGTTCCTGCTCGGTCTTGCCGACCGCCGCAACTTCCGGCCACGTGTAGACAACGCCCGGGATCGTCTGGTGATTGAGTTGCGGCTGCTCTCCAGTGATCCATTCGACCACGGCAACGCCTTCTTCCTCGGCCTTGTGCGCCAGCATCGGTCCGGCAATGACATCGCCGACCGCGTAAATGTGCGGCACTGCCGTCTGCAGTCTCTCGTTGACCGGGATACAACCGCGGTCATCCGCTTCAATACCCGCCGTTGCCAGTTCGAGCCCGCCTGTGTAAGGCCGGCGTCCGACAGCGACCAGGGCGCAATCACTCTCGACCGTGAACTCCTCGCCCTGCTGGTCGGCTGCCGTGACCGTTACTTTGTCGCCGCTGACCTTGGTGCCGACCACGACGGTCTGCAGATGGAACTTGAAGTTCAGGGGGCGCAGCGCCTTCTGCAGGGCCCTGCCCAGGTCGCCGTCCATGCCCGGAATGATGTTGTCCATAAATTCGATGACGGTGATCTGCGAGCCCAGGCGACCGAATACCGATCCGAGTTCCAGGCCAATGGCACCGCCGCCGATGACCACCATGTGCCCCGGCACCTCCCGCAGGGCCAATGCTTCAGTCGACGTGATCACCCGCTTACCGTCAACCGGTGCAACCGCCAGCGGCGTACTCTCCGAACCGGTCGCGATAATGATGTTGTCCGCGGTCAGGTCCCCGGTTTTCTCACCACTGACTCGGATCGTGTTGGCATCGACAAAACTGCCGGTACCGGTGAACCGATCGATCTTGTTCTTCTTGAACAGATAATCGATGCCGACGGCGGTGGCCGAAACGATTTCTTCCTTGCGTCCAACCATTTGCGCCAGGTCAAACTGCAGGTCACCGACACTGATGCCGTGGGTGGCAAACTTCTCCTTCGCCTGGTGGTAAAGCTCCGTGGAATCGAGCAGGGCTTTCGAGGGTATGCATCCGACGTTCAGGCAGGTGCCGCCGAGCGTCGAGCGTTTCTCGATCACGGCGACTTGCATGCCGAGCTGGGCGGCGCGGATGGCGGCGACATAGCCGCCCGGGCCGCCGCCAATCACGATCAGTTGATATTGGCTTGACAAAGGGCGCCTCAGATCTGGATCAGCAGGCGTGACGGGTTTTCGATGAACTGCTTCACGGTGACCAGAAACTGCACCGCCTCGGCACCGTCGATGATGCGGTGATCGTACGACAGCGCCACGTACATGATCGGACGAATCACCACTTCACCGTCGACCACGGTCGGGCGCTGGACAATATTGTGCATCCCGAGAATGGCGCTCTGCGGGGGATTGACGATCGGCGTCGAGAGCATTGAACCGAACACCCCGCCGTTGGTGATCGTAAACGTGCCGCCCGTCAGGTCATCGATCGTCAGTTCGCCGTTGCGGCCGCGGCTCGCCAGGTCGTAAACCGTCTTCTCCACGTCGGCAAACGACAACGTCTGCGTGTCGCGCACGACCGGCGCCACCAGGCCCTTGGCGGTCGCCACCGCGATGCAGATGTCGCAGTAATCGTGGTAAACGATGTCGTCCTCCTCGACATAGGCGTTGACCGCCGGAAAATCCAACAGCGCCTGCGTCGCCGACTTGATGAAGAACGACATGAACCCGAGGTTGACGCCGTACTTTTTCTTGAACGCCTCCTTGTAGTTCGTGCGCATCTCCATGACTCTCGACATGTCGACCTCGTTGAACGTCGTCAGCAGTGCCATCGACTGATTGGCCGATACCATGCGCTCGGCAATCGTTCGGCGCAGGCGGCTCATGTGCTCCCGACGTGTCGGCCGGGAGCCGGGCGGTGCTGGCGCCTCCGGCCCACCTGGCGGTGCTGGCGCCGGAGCTCCTGTCATCGGCGCCGTTTCAGGCGTCCCCTCCGGCGCCACCGGTTCGGTGTCGGCAGGCGGCGGTGGCGCCTTGCCTTCGAAGCGGTCGATGTCGGCCGTCGCTTCCATGTCATCGCACTCTTTGATGTATCGCAGCACATCGGCCTTGGTTATGCGCCCGCCCTTGCCGGTGCCGGGGACGTCCTGTGCTGAAACATGATTCTCGACCATCAGCTTGCGGGCGGCGGGCGACGGCATTTCGACGTTCTTCGTGGTGGAAGCCCTGGTCGTGTCTTCTTCGGAGCTCTCGATCTCCGCCGTCTCCATCTGCCCGGTGACGGACGGATCCGTTTCGTCCGCCTGTGGCGGAGCTTCAGCTTGCTCGAGCTGGGCGGTGTCGACATGTCCAACCACTTTCCCGACCAGAACCGTCGTGCCCGCGGGCACCGTGATGCTCAGGCGGCCGCTGCCGGGACTGGCAATCTCCATGGAGGCCTTGTCCGTTTCCAATTCGAGCAACGGCTCGTCGAGTTCGACCATGTCGCCGTCTTCCTTGAACCATCGGGCAATGTCGCCTTCGCCAACGGACTCGCCGGCAGCCGGCACGGTAATTTCTAATTTGCTCATGGTAATGTGTCGGGTGTCAGGTGTCGGGTGTCAAGCTGTGGTACTGGTTGCCCAATAGGGTTGGTGTCGGGAAGGTCGGTGTCCCGCCGGGAACGGCAGCCGTTACTGGCCGGCGAAAGCGTCGGCGACGAGGGATTGCTGGATTGCCTTGTGCCGCGCTGCAAGGCCGGTCGCCGGACTCGCCGACTCCTTCCGGGAGACGAGTCGGAACCCGACGCCCTCGAAACGGTCGCGCACGGTAATCCACGCCCCCATGTTGGCAGCTTCCTCCTGAACCCAAATCCATTCGGCGTCGGCATACTTCTCACGCAGCGCGGCGTCCTGTTTTCTGGGGTTTGGATAGAGTTGCTCGAGCCGCACGATCGCCACTGAATCGACCTCCGCGGCCTGCTTGTACTCGAGGAGCTCGTAATAAATCTTGCCGGAACACAGCAGCACACGCTTGACCGCCCCCGGGTCGACGGCATCGTCGTCAATGATTTCGCGGAACCGGCCGGAGGTCAGTTCCGTCAGGTCGGAACGCGTCAGGTGATGGCGCAGCAGACTTTTCGGCGTCATCACGATCAGCGGCTTGCGGAATTCCGTATGTATCTGGCGGCGAAGCAGATGGAACATGTTCGCCGCCGTTGTCGGATAGCAGACGATCATGTTGAGTTCGGCGCACAACTCCAGATAGCGGCCGATGCGCGCACTGGAATGCTCCGGCCCCTGGCCTTCATAACCGTGCGGCAAGAACAGCACGAGGCCGCACATGCGCTGCCACTTTGATTCCGCCGAACTGATGAACTGATCGATGATGATCTGGGCGCCATTGGCGAAGTCTCCGAACTGGCCCTCCCAGATAACCAGGCCATTGGGCATCGCCACGGCATAACCGTAGTCGAACCCCATGACGCCGTACTCCGACAAATGCGAATTGTAGATCTGAAAACGCTCCTGGCGTTTCTGAATATGGTTCAGCGGCAGGTACTCGGTCTCGTCATTGGCGTCGAAAAACACCGAGTGCCGATGAGCAAATGTGCCGCGCTTACAGTCCTGTCCGGAGATGCGAACCGGCACTTGCTCGGTCAGCAGCGAACCGTAGGCAAGCAACTCCGCCAGCCCCCAGTCCACCTGGCCCTCCTCGAAAATAAGCTGCTTGCGGCCGTCGATGATGCGCTGCATTTTCGGATAGATCGTAAACCCGTCCGGCACGGCAACGAAAGTGTCCGCAATCTTCATCAGCTTCTTGCGGGAGACGCCGGTGTCTACCGACTGCTCGAAATCTTCCGGCTGCGCCGAGCGATAGCCGCTCCATTGCCGCCCCAGAAAATCCACTTTGATCGCCAGCTTGTTCTCACGGGCCTCGTCGAGGCTGTCCTGCAGCTCGGCATGAAAGTCGGTCGCGATCTTCTGCGCCTCGTCCTCGTCCATTACCTTGTCCCTGACCAGGGTCTTGGTGTAAATGTCGAGGACCGTGGGGTGGCGGGAGATCGCTTTGTACAGCAACGGCTGTGTGAAGTTCGGGTCGTCACCTTCGTTGTGGCCGTGGCGGCGATAGCCGAGGATGTCGATGTACACATCGATGCCGAATTCCTGCCGCAGCTTGATCGCCATCTGGGCGCAATGAATCACCGCTTCGGTGTCGTCGGCATTGACGTGGAACACCGGACACTCGGTCACCTTGGCGATGTCGGTACAGTACAGGCTCGAGCGCGTCTCACGATAGTTCGCAGTGAAACCGACCTGATTGTTGATGACGATATGAATCGCGCCGCCGGTCGAATAGCCGTCGAGCGTGCTCAGATTCGCGCACTCGTATACAACGCCCTGGCCTGAAATTGAAGCATCGCCATGCACCACGACCGGGACGATCTTGGAAAAATCATTCTTGAACATGCGCTCGCCTTTGGCGCGCACGCTGCCGAGCACGACAGGGCAGACGGCTTCCAGGTGTGACGGGTTAAAGGCCAGGCTGAGGTGCAGCGGCGCGCCGCTGTCGGTGATAATGTCCGCTGAATGCCCCTGGTGATACTTGACGTCGCCGTCGCCATACACGTCCACCGGCAAGGCGCCACCTTCGAATTGTGAAAACATCTGCTCGTAGGATTTGCCGAAAAGATTCACCAGCACGTTCAGCCGGCCGCGATGGGCCATGCCCAGCACGAACTCTCGCACCCCCAGCTCGGCGCCTTGCTGAAACACCGCGTCAAGCGCCGGAATGAACGACTCGCAGCCTTCCAGGGAAAAACGCTTCTGACCAACGTACTTGACGTGTAAAAATTTCTCGAAACCAACCGCCTCGGCCAGTTTCTTCAGGAACCGGCCGCGCTCTTCATTGGTGAATGCCGGGTCGTTGCCGCTCGATTCCATATGGCGGTTGAGCCAGCGACGGATCCGCGAATCGGGAATGTACCGGTACTCGACACCGA
>JASLZG010000166.1 GCA_030754995.1 Lentisphaeria bacterium | reverse complement strand
CGGTGTGGAACCTTAGGGCTTCTTGGCCCACTTGGCAATGACCGGCCAATACTCGTCCTTCGGCACGGCACCGATCCCGATGTCCTTGCCGCCCGAATCCGTGAAAAACAATGCGTACATCTCGTGCATGAAGGCTCCCCTGGCTCCCTGCGCAGCAACCTTTTCCAGTATCTTGTCGACTACTTCAGGCGTGCGCACGCGCCAGTTGCCGAAGTCGAGCCCTCTCCCCGCCCCCTCCTCCAGCGGCCTGGTGTAGAGGCTTATGGTCCAGATGTAGAAAGGCCCGTCCGGAACGGTGTTCCTGATCGGATCGATGGAGACGACATTGGGTTCGGGGCTGAGATCACGCAGCGTGATCACGCTGATGCCGTCCACAATATCCTCACCAATCCATGTTTCCCAATCCTTGTAAATCCTCAGACAATCGACGGCCGTGCCGCCGTGAAGGAAACCGTAACGATCGGGCGAGATATTCATGAAAAGCTCCTGGCCCCGAGGCCTGAGCATTGCCCTTACGTCGCGCAGCCAGTTGGTGAGGGCTTCGCCTTTGAGGTGATGCCAGGCCGTGACCACTTCCGGCGCCATTTCCTCCACCGGCGTAATCGAAATGTCGACCCCTGTTCGCGCCTTCATTTCCTTTACCACGGGGTCGTTGAAGCCGAACTCATCCACCTTGAAGGGCTCACAGTTCCGGCTGCTGAGGCCCGGTCGGGGGCAATGGGTCCGCGTTGACAGGAAAATGCCGTCCACCCCGTAGTCGGAGAGCTCTTTGCATATTGCCGTGAGCCTCTCCGCCGCCTCCGGCTCGGCCAGGCACGGGTGGCCGAGGAAGCAGCGGCTGGCGTCCCGGTTCAGCCAGTACAGGTCCCGGCGCTTGCTGAAAAAGGGATCCGTCAAGTTGAGCCCCGTCTTCGAGATGTGCGTTTCGCTGAAGGGGTACCAGGCGATAATCTTGACGCCGTGCCGCCTGGCCGAGCGCACCGCGCACTCGAGAGGGTCCATCCGCTCAACCACCTTGGCGACTGGAATCCATCGTTCGCCGCAGGCACGATCCACCGGCGTCATCAGTTTGCTGTGGTAGTATGCCCTTCCCAGGCTCACCCGCCAAAGCAGCCGCTGCACGCCGTGCCTTGCGCATTTCTCGAAAATACTGTCGATCCAATCTTCATCGCAGGGAACCACGCTGTAGCGAGGCGGGTCACTGAGGTCGACATTAAGTGCTATTTCCATCGTTTCTCCCGTCGTGATTCCGTCAGCCACATGCCGCCGGGGATAACCCCGCCCCTCGACTGGGCCCGGGACGTTCGGCGGCGCCCGGTGGCCTGGCCGCCCGGGGCAGTTCCTGGTCGATATTCCCAGGATTCACCGGATACCCCGGGTGCACGCACAGGTCAGCCCCCTGCACCCCGACCGAGTTCAACGAATCGATAATCTCAGGAACACCCAAGCCTTCCAGGTGCTTGGTGAACATGATGTAGGTTAATTTCATTTGTCCCCCTACGCGGCAGCGCCGCAACAGCAGCCAGGGTTCAGATGTCGAGGGTCAGTTTCAGGTCGTCAGGCGCCCGGCTTGATCAACAACCGGGCCCCCATATTTTCATCCGTTGCCGTTTTCGACACCGGCAAAGATCCATGCCTGGCGACATGGCTTCCGGGCTGTCGGGCTTTAACCGCACGGAATCGGCGGGTACACCGGCAGGCCGTCACCGATGAGTGGACGAACATAGTCGAGAAAACCTTCATTAACATTGATTGGACCGGGGTCCAGAAGTTCCGGCGGCACGGTGCGATGGTTGCCGGCGACCTGGTCGAGCGGCACCAGCAGCGTCTCCGGGTCTGCGGCCAGGGGTGCCAGGCCAACCATCCGGCCGCCACTGCCGGTCACCGCCGCGCCAACGGCCGCCTGCCCGCACGCGGTTGCATCTGCCCGGTCAACGGCACTGACGTACGGCATCGCCGAGCGGCCGCATATTCCCGGCTTCTCATTGCGGCAGCGCAGCTTCAGCTGCCGGCCCACCTGGTCGGCAAGGAACTGCGATACCCCGCCGGGCAATGGGCGGCCGACTTGATCCCGATGGGCGTCATCCTGGCAATGTACCGGTTTGCCGTCGTGATCACGGATACCTTCGCTGACAACCGCGACAGCCCAGCCGTCCCGGCTGACAGCGTCGTCGATGACCCCGAGAAACGCGTCGAGCTCAAACGGCTGCTCGGGCAGGGCGACGAGTTGCGGGCCGGCAAGGCGGTCCGTACCCGCCAGCGCCGCGGCCCCGGCGAGCCAGCCGGCATCACGCCCCATGGTTTCGTAAATGCTCACCGGCACCGGCAGCGACTGAACATCGACCAGCAGTTCCCGGACGGTGTGAGTGACAAAGCGGGCGGCACTGCCGAATCCCGGACAACGGTCAGTGTGCACGATGTCGTTGTCGACGGTCTTGGCGGCGACGACGACGGCAATGTCGTGGTCCTGTGTGCGGTTCACGGCAGCAAATTCGTGCGCCGCACACATGGTGCCGTTGCCGCCGATCATGATGACATAGCCGATATTGTCACGCACCAGGCGGCTGGCGATCCGATCACCATCGCCCGGCTCGAGCCGGTCACGGCTCGAGCCCAGAAAGGCGCCGGGGGTCGCCGGGAGGGCATCGAGGATGTGCCCGGGTATGCGGGTGAGATCGACGATGTCGTCGTCACGAAGGCCGGCCAGGCCATGCCGGGCACCGACAATACCGGACACCCGCTGGTCTCTGCCCGCGCTGGCGATGACCGCATGCAGAGTGGCATTGATGACCGTGGTCGGCCCGCCGGCCTGCAGGACGAGAAGTTTGCGGGCTGGCGGCGTCATTTGTGATCGTCGGCGCGTGCCGCCGAGCCGACGACTGCAATCAGGTGCCGGATGTCGTCCTTGATCCGGTGCTTCACCACCTCCGCAACACGCCACGGATGGTTCTGGTGCTGGCCCGCCTCGATCGCCTCGGCGGTGTATTCGACGCAGCGCGTCCGCACAAGGGTGCCGACATTGACCTTGGCCATGCCGTTGGCGACGCAGCGCCGTACGACATCGTCCTCGAGGCCGGTGCCGCCGTGCAGCACCAGGGGCAGGCTGGCAACGGCAGTGAGCTGCTCAAGCAGGTCGAAGCGGATATTCGGCTTGCCTTTGTAGAAGCCGTGCGCCGTGCCGATGCCGACCGCCAGCATGTCGATGCCGGTCTCCCTTGCCATGCGGGCAACCTCGTCCGGGTCCGAGAGATTTGCGGCGTCGCTGACCGCCTCGGCAGACTGCACCTGCCCAACTTCCGCCTCGACGCTCACCCCCGCGGCTTGGGCCAGCCCGACGACGGCCTGCGTCGTCGCGATGTTCTCGTCGATGGGTGCGGCGGAGGCGTCAATCATCACCGACGTGAAGCCGGCGTCGATGGCGTCGCGACAAATGTCGATGGAGCTGCCGTGGTCGAGTTGAATCGCCACCGGAACCGTTGCATGCTCAGCGAACCAGCGCATGAGCATGCCGCCAAACTCCATGCCGCGGTAGTTGAGATTCGTCTCGTAGGCACCGAGGATGATCGGCGAGCGCGACTCCTCAGCAGCCTCGACAATGGCGCGGGTCAACTCTTCCGCGGCGCCGTTGGTATTGATCTGGAGGACCGCATAGCGGCTGTCACAGGCCCGACGAACGATGGCTGCAGTATCGACAAGAGGCACGAGGACCAGCGTGGTTTCCGGGGGTTGGTGTGATATCGTATTTCGATTCCTTGAAAATGCAATTGAACACCCGCCCAAGCAAGCCACCTGCCCGTGACGACCGAATCGCCAATCGACTACGCCAGCCTCAGCAGCGACCAGTTCGCGGTGCTCCGGCCCGACATCGAATTCACCGTCAGCGACTCACTGGCGGTGCAGAACGATCACTTTGCCCGGTATATGGGCGGGCGTTTGCAAGAGGCCGCGGCCCGCGATGCGACCTTTTCCGTGGTCCTGCCGACGGGCCCCATCGACTATCTGCCGTTTGTCGAGCACATCAATCGCCAGCGCATCTCCATGCGCCACATGCATGTTTTCATGATGGATGACTATTGTGCCGACGAAACGCACCTGGTGGACGAAGGGCACCCGCTGTCGTTTCGCGGCTTTGTCAACGATCTGCTTCTCGACCAGGTTGATCCGGAGCTGCGGATGCCGGCGGACCAGTTGCGCTTCCCCGATCCTGCCGATCCGGCGGCGTTCACGGCCCGGGTCGCGACGGTCGGCGGGGTCGATGTCGCCTATGCCGGCATCGGCCTGAGCGGCCACCTGGCATTCAATGATCCGCCGGACGACGAGGCGGAATGCACCGTTGCCAATGTGCGCGATTCGCTGACACGCGTAGTGCGTCTGTCCCGGGAAACGATTGCGCAGAATGCCCTGGCCGGGACGCGCGGGCTGCTCGAGGCCGTGCCGCCGCTGGCGATCACCATCGGCATGCGGGAACTGCTCGAGGCCCGGGAGGTGCATGTGTACTTGCTGCGGAAATGGCATTCCGGCATCGTTCGCAAGACTTTCTTTGGGCCGGTGACACCGTCAATGCCGGCATCGTTCCTGCAGGAGCATCCGTGTGTCAAGGTGTTCATGCCCGGCTACGTGGCGGCGGTGCCGGGTGTTAACGTGACGCTGGACATATGACCAGGATCGACATCCACCATCACCTGGTTGAGGAAGTCGGGTATATCGACCAGCTCCTCGGCGCAATGGATGAGTTTGAGATTGAGCGCTGTTCGCTGATCGGCATGGGGCCGATCTGTCACGGCCTGTTCGTCCGTGGGCAGCACGACGGCTCGACCGCCGACAACGATGCCGTCGCGACAATCGTCAAACAGCATCCCGACCGTTTTTTCGGACTCGGCTTCATTCGCCTCGGCGTCGATGCTGCCACGCGGGTCGATGAGTTGCGGGATCGCGGTTTCGCCGCGCTGAAATTTCATGTGTCGCGGAATCGCTACGACGCGGAGGAGAACTTTCCGGTCTTCGAGAAGGCCCAGGCCCACGGCCTGCCGTGCCTCTTTCACACCGGTATCATCAACCTCCCCGAACCAATGCCAGGCGAGCGCATCTCATCATTCAACATGGACGCGATTCATCTCGAAGCCATTGCCCAGGAGTTCCCCGACCTGAAGATCATCATTGCCCACCTCGGCGTTCAGGCGAATGCAACGGCGCTGACCCTTATTCGCCTCTTCCCCAATATCTACGCCGATCTCTCCGGCGGCATCCCCGGCTGGCGCGGCCGCTACGATGCCCGGGATTGGCCGAAGATGTTCTTCTGGCCGGAGGCACACAAGAAGGTCGTGTTCGGTTCCGATGTCCACTGCGCCGAATACGCTGCCGCCATCGACCTGCAGCAGGGCATTTTCGATGCGGTCGGCTGGGACGCGCAGCAGCAGGCCAACGTCTACCGCGACAACGCCACCCGGCTCTTCGGGTTCAGCGCCGATTAGTGGTTTTCGGGCCCGTCCGCGTGGCCGCAGTCGCTCGACCCGGTGGCCGCCGGCCGCGCTGGAATGATCGGATGAAGGAGTCCCCGCTTCAGTTCCGATTCAGGTCGATCGCGATCCTCAGGTCAAGTTTCCAGGCCAGCAGGGCGGCAAGGAGTGCAAGCAGCATCTCGCCGACGACCAACCCGAGGAAGAAGCCGCGGACCCGGTAGTAGGTCTCCCGGCTGCCGTACCGGGTGACCAGCGCATTGGCCAGCCAGCCGAGAAAGATCGAAAACCAGTAAGCGCCCATCAACGGGTTCACGAACATCAACAGCCCGATCGGGTGCGGCAGCCAGAACAGGCGACAGCGGTAGAAGAGCAGCGCGGCCATCAGCACGGCGCCGGCGATCAGCCAGCCGGTGTTGCCCGTCGATGCCTCCAGCGGTGCACTGACCATGTCCGACAGCCGGCTGAACTGGTAACGCGGCAGGGAGCTGTGAAACCAGTTACCCATCCCGTCGGCGCCGTTGGCGTAGGACATCAGCAGGGTGGTGACAATGGTGGCGAGGACGGCGAGCACAATGCCGAGACCGATCGCCAGGTGAAAGCGCAACCGTTCCAGCCGCTGGTCCTGACGGATTTTCAAGCTGGTCGCCATCGCCGGTGCGATCAAGGCCTTAACATCGTAAAAGAGAACCGCATAGACCATCAGCAGTGGTGCGGAAAGCGTTGCGGAACACCACGGCCGGTCGAATCCAAAGACGTTGCGAATGAAGTGGATGGGGTTGAAGTAGCTCTTGAAACCGAGCAGGCCACCCTCGGCGACAGCGCGCATAAAGGCAATGTTGACGAGCAGTGTGAGCAGGCAGACGAGCACGACAAAGCCGAGGTTCGCCCCCATGCCCAGCCACAGGATGAGGATGACCGCCAGGCAGGCGGTGATGAACAGCAGCGACGCGATCCTCAACTCCCGCCGCTCGTCGACCGGCAGGCCGTCCATGCCGGACGGTGAAAACGCACTGAACAGGTATCGTCGACACTTGTAAAGGACAACAACGGCGAAAACCAGCAGCGCGCCGCCACCCATCGCGGTGCGGAAGTTAAGCCTGTACAACATGTTGGTGCCGCCGATTTCATGACCCAGCCGCCAGGTCAGTAACAGGAATATGAACATATAAAAAAGCGAGAAGGACCAGAGTGAGAAGGAGACCTGTTTCGGAGTCATGAAGGTGATGCCGATGACCGTGAAAAAGACCATCGATCGCCCAAATTTCCCGGTCAGCGCATCGAACGGGCCGTTGGCAATGTAGGGTGTCCACGAATTGTTCAGGTCCAGCGGCATCAGGCCGGTCAGCACATCGAGCTCAAGGGCGCAAAGCAAGTTCCAGCCGAGGGTTACGGCCGCAACCAGCACCCCCAGCCAGAAAAGGCCGTTGCGGAATATCTTCGGCATCGACGAATCCTTGCTCGTCGCCGCGATCAGCTGCGGGATCTCGGCCAGCGGATAAACCAGTTTCTCGTGGCTCGACCATTGCCGGAAGATCAGCACGTTCAAGGTCATCAATGCCAGGTAAGTGCAGCCGATCAACAAGCACCAGCGCCCCAGCGGCCCGAGCCAGTGCGACCAGGGGATGTCGCCGGCAACGAACCGCCACAGTGATGCGTCGAACTGCGGAAACCGCAACTCGATCGCGGTCAGTTCCTTCAGCACGGCGGCCTTGTCCGGTTGGGCCGCGTCGAGGGTCGCCCGCACCGCCGCGAGCTCGTCGATTGTATCCTTCACCAGCCCCGTGATCATCGTCTCGTAACGCAGGCGGGCCGTTTTGATCACCAACTCCTTCTGGGTTGCGCGAAGCCGCTTTTGCTGTTTCCGCAACGAGTGCAGGCGCGATTCGATCTTGCGGCGTTCGGGCGCCGGTGCGTTGTCACGGACCCGGCCCAGCTCCTTGTAGGTTTCGGCGAGCTTCGCCAGTTCATTCGAGAGCGAGGTGGACGCCGCGCCGGCGGACTGCTGTTCAACGGTCAGCCGGTAGTCGTCGGCAAGGGGTTCGAGAATCTCAGCGGTTCGATTCAACAGGTCGCCGGTTTCCCGAGCGACCGGTGATGGCACGGGTGATCCGGCTGCCGTGACTTGCGCACGGGCCTGCACGAGTTCCTTGAGTGCTTTGCGGCCGGTGACCAGACGGCGCCAGCGCGCCCAATAGCTGTGGCTGTCGTCCTCGTGCGTCGGCAGTATTCCGGGGAACGCCCGTTGTCCGTCGGGCAAGCCGCGCCGGTAGGGGGTGATTTTGGCAAACGCCTTTTCCTCGAGCCGGCGTAATCCGGCCTGGCGCTCATCCAGCTTGGCACCGGCCGCCGCGAGGGCGGCGGGGCCGTCCGCGAGGGCGGCCGACACGGTTGAGAAGCCGCCACCGGGGCCGAGCGTTCGCCACTCCTGTTCCGCTGTCGCCTGGTCGGCACGGGCCTCGGCCAGTGACTGTTGTCGCGCATGCAATTCATCGGGCGGCACGGCGGCCTTGCCGGGCGACGACCGCAACGCCTCGAGCTCGGCGGCAAGTCGGGCCACTCGTTTGCGGGCGCTGTCGACGGCCGCGGCGGCATCCTGTACACGCTGCCGCCGGTTCAGCTCGAGATAGGCCTCGCGGTATTCGGCGGCGGCATCGCGGATCCCCGGCTCGGAAACGAAATAGGCCTCGTTGATGAACGGCTCGATATTCAGGTTCCAGGCCGACTGCTCGTTGTTCCACTGGTCGTTGAACAAGCTGCCGACAATCGGAACCAGCGGCCCCGAGAGCCCGAATGTCGAAATTCCCGAGGAGACCATTCCCATCAGGAAAACAATCATCAGCTCCGGCACCGTGAGGTGACGGATAAAGCGCAGGAGCCGCAGCAGTGGATTGAGAATGATGACGGCGAGGAAGAGCAGACCGTAAGGCAGCAGCGGGATCTGGGTGGCCGTGAGGTACAGGCTGTTGCGGTTCTCGAGATGGATCGAAACGCAGGCGAAGACGACGGCGAAACAACTGCCGATAACCAGCGACCGCAAGCTGACCCGCGGCTGGCGGCGTTCTTCAAGCTGTTCGGGGTTTTCGCTTTTCGTTTTCAAAAGTCGTTTCCTCAAAAGATCAGCGGCGACATCATCTTCGACAACATCGTGCAGGCAACAGACACCATGGCCGCAAGGCCGACGCCACAGGAAAAGCCGGCAAACAATACCGGCGCGTACTTCAGCCACATGTCGCCGAACCGTCGGCGGAAGTAGAAACGGCCGACCATTGCCCCGATGAATTCCAGCAGCAGCCCTGACGGTGTACTTTGACCGAGCCCGCGGACGATCCCGAAAATCAGCAGAATCGGCAGGCCCAGAACCAACAGGACACTGTATGTACCAACCCCGATCCCGAGGCCCCAGAGGAAGGAATCAAGATTCAACGCTTCCATGAACAGCGAGCCGCCTTCGCTGGTCGAGCTGTAGATCAGGCAGACGTTTTTCACCTGTAATTCCCACATCTGCTGGGTGAACGGGTAGGCTTCGGACGGAATCGGCGCCATTCGCCACAGCAGCTCCGAGAACAACAGCGAGGCAACCATGACGATCGGCAGGGTGACCAGGAGCGTTTTGACCTTGCTGACAATCCGGGTGCCGGTCAGTTCGAGGATGCGGAACTGGACGGTTGCGACGCCGTAGTTTGTGATCGGCGCCGGTGCGAACCAGATCTGCACCCCCTGGTAACCGCTGAGGATGTAGGCGCCCTCGCGAATCATCGGGATCTCGACCACCTGCCCGGCAAGCCCTTCCAGCTTGGCGGTGGCATAGGAGATGAGCGGGGTGTAGAACACCGCGTAGAAGACGAAGAAGTACCACGGGAACCCTTCGATCAACCAGGTCGCCAGGCCGATCCAGAAACCCGTCGTGACGACGTAGATGCCGAGGGCGAGGAAGATGGAGAAATCACCGCGCTCGACGTTGTTGGTGACCAGCTTGCGCCAGCCGGCCGCCAACCGGCTGGGGCGCCGGCGCTCGTTGGCCGGCCGCTTGACGCCGGCGCGCAGCGTGAACGAACTCATCAGCGGCTTGACAATCTGCCCTAAACTGATCAGCGTGATGGCCAGGGTCAGCCCCAGTCCGAAGGAGAGGTAAAAATCGACGCTGTTGCTGAACATGGTGTCAACGACACCCATCTGCGGGTTCCAGTTCGCGAGGGTGCCGTGCCGGTAGAGCATCGGATTGGCGATCATCGTGACCACGACTCCGATGAAGCCGCCGATCACGGCCCAGAACGGGATGACCATACCGACAAAGACCAGGGTCAGATCGAAGGAGACATTAAACGGGGTCGCCGGGAGGATGTGGCTGACGTTCTCGGTAAAATCGACCCACGGAATGGGCACCAGCTTGAGCGGCTGCATCAGGAAGACACCGGAAATGGCCGGCACACCGATGTAAATCAGCCCCCAGACCATGCCCAGGATGCCGCCGATCGAGAAGCAGCGCCAACGCCAGGGCACTTGATCGGTCTTCGATTCGACCAGCGCGGTGATGCCCGACGCGGCCACCGGCGCCATCGGGAACGGCAGCTCTTCCACGTCGTTGGTAATCCGGTAGAGCACATACCCGAGGCCGAACTCCTCGACGCGATGCATCACCAGGATAGTCGAGACGAGCAGGATCGGCGCCAGCCAGGCCTTGGTGAGGAACGTGCGGCCCTGCGCCTCGATGACGTCTTTCGACGGCGCAATCCAGGATGGCACCTCCTGCGCGATCCCCATCGACAGGGCAAATTCGGACTGCACCAGGAATTGATTCCAAAGCAGGCCGGTGAACGGCGACGACAGGGTCAGGCCGGCCATGTAATACAGGATAAAGACCTCCTGCATTTTCAGCTCCTTGAAAGAGCGTCGGCCGACTTCGGCGAAGAGAATGATGATCACCCACTGGGCCGGGAAACTGGTGGTGGGGCCCACCACCAGGCCGAGGTACATCGAGCCCG
>JASLZG010000165.1:6532-10471 GCA_030754995.1 Lentisphaeria bacterium | reverse complement strand
CCTGAAAGCCTGTCGTACCTCGGAAACAATCAGCACCGCAGCAGGCAGGCGGCAGGAGGATTACTGATATGACGGATCCTTCCCTCGACGTTGCGAAACAATCGTTGTCCGAATATCACATTGACAACCTCAAGAACGCCGGCAACGGGCAACTGCGTGCGATACACCTGCAACCATCCCGCGGCTGGCTTTTAGTCGGTGGCGTCGCGGCGGCAGCCTGGCTGCTCGACACTGTCGCCGCGGCAATGTTGTGGTCGTCCACTGTCGCCGATGCATTCCTGCTCCAGCTGCCAGCCACCGCTGTCTACACGCGGCTGGCAGTGCTGCTGCTGGCAACCGCTGCCGCCCTGTTCCTTTTCCGTTCGCTGGCGGCGAGTCAGCTCGATCGCGCCCTGCAGCGCAGCTCGAAATGGTTTTCCACAACGCTCAAGAGCATTGGCGCCGCCCTCATCGCCGTCGACAAGCGCGGGCGGGTGATTTTCATGAACCCTGTCGCCCAGACGCTCACCGGCTGGCGGCTCGAACATGCCATCGACCAGCCATTGGCAAACGTCTGCCGGCTGATCAGGCACGGCAGGGACTGGGACCACGCTGCCATCCTGGAACGGTTGGTCAGGGAAGGAACCCCAGTGACATTCGACAGCGACACCCAGTTGCAGAGCGCCGACGGCGGCGAGCCAAATGTGACCGGCAACGCCAATCCTATCATCGACTCCGAAGGCGAAATCATCGGCAGCGTCTTCGCCCTGCACGACATCACCGCGGCCAAACAGGCCGAGCAGACACGAATCCGCCTGGCCACCGTCGTCGATCAGGCTGACGATGCGATCCTCATCGCCAACACCAAAGGTGTCGTCGAGTACGTCAATCCGAGCTTCGAAAAAGTTTCCGGCTTCACTGATGACGAGATCGTCGGGACCCACGTCGACCGATTCCGCAACGAAGTCCACGACGACCAGTTCTTCGAGGCCATCGGCCAGACACTCAAACTAGATCGTGTCTGGCGCGGCCACCTGACCCTGCAACGCAGCGACGGCACCCGCTGCCAACTGCAGTCGAGCATAACACCGATCACCGACGCCGACGGCAACATCATCGACTACGTCTCGATCAACCACGACATCACCCACGAGGTGGAACTGCAGCAGCAGCTGGTGCAGGCCCAGAAAATGGAGGCTGTCGGCCGGCTGGCAGGCGGCATTGCCCACGATTTCAACAACATTCTGACGGTGATCAAAGGCTATGTCTCGCTGATCGCCGGCGCCATCAACAAGGAAGACAAGGTGTCACGCTTCGTCAACGAGCTGGCCAAGGCAGGTGACAGTGCCGCCATGCTGACACAGCAGCTCCTGGCCTTCAGCCGCAAGGATGCGTTGCAGGCGACCGTGGCCAATCCGAACACGACGATCAACGACATGTCCAAAATGCTGCAACGCCTGATCGCCGCGAACGTCGAGCTCAACCTGGCGCTCGACGACGACCTGGGCTGTGTAAGGGTTGACTGCGGCCAACTCGGACAGGCGATCATGAACCTCGTGGTCAACGCCTCCGACGCCATGCCGGACGGTGGCAGGGTGGACATACGCACGCTCACCACTTCCCTGGACAGCGGCGAAATAGCAAACCTCGAGGCCGGCAGCTACGTCCGCATCGACGTGCGCGACACCGGGCTTGGTATGGATGAGGTAACGCTGCAGCGAATTTTCGAACCGTTCTTCACGACCAAGCAGGTCGGCAAAGGCACCGGACTGGGACTGGCGATGGTCTACAGCTTCGTGCACCAGATGGGCGGTGACATCGAGGTCCACAGCGCGCCGCAGCAAGGCACCCGGTTCAGCCTCTATCTGCCGGCAGTGGACGAAATCGAAGTGGCGGCCAAGGAACAGCCGCCCGGAAACATCACCGGCGGTCACGAGACCATCCTCGTCGTCGAAGACGATCCGCAAATTCTCGATCTCACGACCGGCGTGCTCGAGAGCCGCGGCTATACAGTCCTGCGCGCCTCCGACGGCAGGGAGGCCCTCGACACGTTCGACAAGGCCAGCGACATCGACATGATGCTCACGGACATCGTCATGCCACATCTCAACGGCTTCAAGCTGGCCGATCAAATCAGCCAGCGCCGGCCGGAACTGCCGATCCTCTTCATGTCCGGGCGCATCGACGACGACTCCTGTCGCGACCGGGACATTTCGGCCCTGGCCGATTCCCTGCTGCAGAAGCCGTTTGCCCCGAGCAAACTCCTGCAGCGCGTGCGCACGACGCTCGACCGCGCCAGCTGATCGCACCCTGCGGGCCATCAACGTCAACGGCACACCGCTGTCGTCGCCGCAACTGCAACAATCAGCAACCGCCACACCCGTCGGCCATTCCAAGGCCGGTACGCAGTGACCTCGATGACGTGCCGCATCAGTTGATGATGTCCCCGTCGAGCTCGCCGCCGCAAAACTTGCAGTGGTCGGCGTCCTTGTCGAGCCCTTGCCGGCCGCAATCCGGACAGGCCAGTGCCGACTCCTGACGAGATGTTCTCGACAACTCGGCCGTCACGATGTTGGTAGGTATAGTGATGATGCTGTAACAGATGATCATCACTAACGATGACAGAGTATGCCCCCACGGCGTCACCGGGCTCAAGTCACCGTAGCCAACCGTGCTCAGCGTCACAATCGCCCAGTAGATGCTGCGCGGAATGCTGCTGAACCTCGAGTCCGGCACATGGCCTTCAACGATATACATCAGTGAGCCAAGAATCACAACCAGAGTGATCACACAAAACAGAAACACCTCGATCTTGCGGCGGCTGGCGCGCATTGCCCGCAACAACACATTCGCTTCACCGACGTATTGCACGATCCGCAGCACCCGGAGAATCCGTATCACCACCAGATAATGATTGCCCACCACAAGCAAACTGATGTATGTCGGCAGCACCGCCAGCAGATCCACGATGCCGAAAAAACTCAAGGCGTATTTCATTGGCCGCCCGATACAGATCAGCCGCAGGACGTACTCGATCGTGAACAGGATCGTGAAACCCCATTCCACCCGCCAAAACAACTCGCCGAACCTGGCATGCACCGGTTCCACACTGTCCAGCATGATGACGATCACGCTGGCAAGAATGCACCCTATCAGAACGATATCGAACAGCCGCCCAACCTTTGTGTCGGATTCGAAAATGATCACATACATGCGCTGGCGCCATGTATTGACCATGTTGTTAACCTTTTCGCTCATGTTTCCTGTCCGGCTTGTCGTGATATTGTAAGGTAATTCGCACTACGGTTATTACATATGAAACAGGAACTTGATGACATCGGCAATCGGGTCCGCGCCCTGTTGACCAGCGACGCCACCATGGCCGACCTGCACCCGGGCTACCTGCGCGAAGCCGTGCTCGCCTATCCCGCCAGAACCGGCAAGGCCCTGCGCCCGGCCTTGTACCTCTGGTGCTGCGCCCTTTTCCGGCCGCCAACCCCCGCTGCCGACCGTGTCGCCGCGGCCATTGAACTGTATCATATCTGGACTCTCGTGCACGACGATATCATCGACCAGGACGATACCCGCCGCGGCGGGCCCGCCGCCCATGTGCACGTCGCACGGCAAGTCACTGAAGATGCCCTCGCCGACCAGGACAGGGCCCGGCAATTCGGTGAACATATCGCCATCCTCGCAGGTGATATTCAGCAGGCCTGGGCCAATCGTCTGATCCTGGAAGCAATCGATGCGGGCATCCCTGCAGCGATCGGCCTGTCAATTCTCAAACGCCTCAACGGCTACGTCAACCCTATGCTTATCGGCGGCGAAGCACTCGACGTATCTTTCGAACTGATGTCGCCAGCCACTGTTTCAATAACGCAAATCTCCGAAATGCTGCGCGGCAAAACCGCTGTTTTATTGCGCTTCGCCGCCGAAGCCGGCGCCATGACCGGCCTCGAA
>JASLZG010000165.1:0-6522 GCA_030754995.1 Lentisphaeria bacterium | reverse complement strand
GACGACGTCGAGCATCCCCAGGTCGCCAACCTCGGCGACTTCGCCGAACAGGTCGGGCTCGCCTTTCAGTTGCGCGACGACGTGCTCGGCCTTTACGGCGACGAAGACAAGCTCGGCAAACCCATCGGCTCCGATGTCTGCCAGGGCAAGCCGACCATGTTGTACGCCGAGGCCCTCGAACGCACAACCGGCGGGGACCGCCACTTTCTCGCCGATACCCTCGGCCGGCGGGACCTCGCCGCCGCCGACCTGGCCCGTGTCCGCGAGCTCGTCAGCTCTTGCGGCGCCGGCGACGCCATCCAGGCCCGCATCGACTCCGGCATCGCCGGGGCCGGGCAGAAACTGCTGCAAGCCCCGCAATCCGCTGCCCGCGACCTGCTCCACGCCTGGGCCGCCTACGCCGGCACCCGCGACCGATAGCATCCGGCCGGCCGAACGAACGCCGGCCCGGTCTCGCGGATGGTCCCTTGATGATCGTTCCGATGCAATGTAACTTGCGGCAGGATGACGGATACGGTTCCAGTTGAGTATTGGCATGGCCTGCCGAACGGGCGACTCCAGTGCGACCTGTGCCCCCGTGCCTGTACGCTCACAGACGGGCAGCGCGGCCTGTGCTTCGTGCGCCGCCGCGACGGCGAACACATGGTCCTGACGACCTACGGGCGGTCCAGCGGGTTTTGTATCGATCCGATCGAAAAAAAACCGCTCAACCACTTTCTGCCCGGTACGCCAATCCTCTCGTTCGGCACCGCCGGCTGCAACCTCGCCTGCCGCTTCTGCCAGAACTGGGACATCAGCAAGTCACGCGAAACCGATACACTCTGCGACAGCGCCGGCCCACAGAAAATTGCGGAGACCGCCAGAAACATGGGCTGTACGAGCGTCGCGTTCACCTACAACGACCCGGTCATCTTCCACGAGTACGCCGTCGATATCGCCGTGGCGTGCCACGAAATCGGCATCAAGTCGGTCGCCGTGACCGCCGGCTACGTGTGCCCGGAACCGCGCGCCGAATTCTTTCGGCACATGGATGCGGCCAATGTCGACCTCAAGGGCTTCTCTGAAACTTTCTACAACCAGGCATGCGCCGCCAGCCTGGCGCCGGTGCTCGATACCCTGTCCTATCTCAAGCATGAAACAGACGTCTGGTTCGAGCTGACGACACTGCTCATTCCAGGGCAGAACGACTCGGACAGGGAACTAGACGAAATGACCGCGTGGGTGGTCGAAAACCTCGGCCGCGACGTGCCGATGCATTTCACCGCCTTTCATCCCGACTACAAGATGCGCGATATCCCCCACACCCCGCCGGAAACGCTGTCGCGCGCCAGGCAGGTTGCGATCAACAACGGCGTGCGCTACGCCTACGTCGGCAACGTCCACGACAAGGCCGGCGACAGCACCTATTGCCACGAATGCGGCATCTGCCTGGTCGGCCGCGACTGGTACGTGCTGAGCGACTGGAACCTCACCGACGACGGCCATTGCAACGGCTGCGGCGCCAGCTGTGCCGGCGTCTTCAACGGGCCGCCGGGAAAGTGGGGCGCCAAGCGTCAGCCCGTCCGGCTCGCTTCATAGACTGTCGCAGCCGCCGATCACTACCGTGTATTCGCCGCGCAGATTTGCCGACTCCGCAAACTCGACAAGGGCGGACAGCCTGCCGCGCTGCACGTCCTCGAACTTCTTCGTCAGGTCATTGGCGACAGCGGCGGGACGATCACCGTAAACGGCCTCGGCGTCCTGCAGGAAGGCCAGCAGGCGGTGCGGGCTCTCGTAGAATATCAGCGTGTGCGGCGACGCCACATCGACTTCCAGGAAACTCCGGCGCTTGCCGGGCTTGCGCGGCGGGAAACCGCGGAAAGTGAAGCTGTGCACGGCCAGGCCGGACAGCACCAGTGCCATGATGCAGGCGCTCGGCCCGGGTATCGCGGAGACTTCGATGCCCGCCTCGATAGCGCTGCGGACAATCGTGAACCCCGGGTCGGCGATGCCCGGCATGCCGGCGTTCGTGACAACGGCAACCGTGAGGCCGTTCTCCAGCATATCCATGATCTTGCTGCCGGCGCGCTGCTCGTTGTGTTCGTGAAAGGCAACCTGCTTCTTGCTGATCTCGAAATGTTGCAGCAGCCGTCCCGTCTTGCGGGTGTCCTCACTGGCAACGACATCACATTGACGCAGCGTTTCCAGCGCCCGCAGCGTCATGTCCTCGAGATTACCGATCGGTGTCGCAATGAGATACAGCATGACTATTTACTCAACTTCCAGCACCGTGCCCGTGGCGACATTGACGTAATAGCCTTTGAACGGCACCAGTAAAGCACCGGGCGCCACCGACTCGAAGCGCTCTTCTTCCCAGGTCCAGACGACCGATTGGTAAGCGCCGCCCACCGCCGGCGCTACAGCATTGCCACTGACCCCGAAGAGGTTCCAGTCAGCCACCAGCGCAGTGCCTTCGGTCACTGGATTCAGCCCGCGAATGTCGGCAGACTTCTGGCTGTGGCAGTAGATCCAGTAGGCAATCTGTCCGGCCGCCACGGAGACCACCTGCTGGGCCTGCCCCCAGACCACACCGTTTATCGCCGCCTGAAATTCGGCAAAGCTCGGCGCCAGCGGCGGCCCGGGAAATGAAATCCAGTGCCAGCCGGCAGCGAAATCGAAGGCGTGCGTCCAGTCGTACAACTCAAAATCAATTCCGGCAGCATCCCCCACCAGGTCGACATCGAGCTGACTGACCGCATCGACCGCCTCACCCGCGTCGTACGTGCCACCGCCACCATCGACGAAGGCGCGGAACGAGTAGGTGCCGGCATCCTGCAGCATGACAATGTCGTAGGCCGTGGCACGCCCGGCCAACGAATGACTTTCCAGCGCATCCCCGGCAATTTCGCTGCCGGCAAAAACCTCAAGCGTCAAGGTGCCCCCCTGCGACCCGTCATAAGTAATATTGCCGGAAATGCCAATGCCGTAGTCCCAGGAGATCTGGGCACCCACCTCCATCTCGTTACCGACGGAATCCAGCACATTGTCCGGTTGGACACTGAGCACATAGCTGCCGGGCGTGTTGGTAAGGCCCCCGAGCTCGGTCAGCTGCCAGTCGATGGTGTTACCGGAAAACAGGTCCTGAGCGTTGCCGAGCAGGTCGGCGCTGCCGTCACGGGTCAGCGTCAGGTTGTTGAGGGAAAATCCGCTGACCGCCTCACTGAAGGTGAACGTCACCACTGGCACGTTCGACAGGCGCGGCGTCGCAACCTCGCCGATCACAACGGTCGGCGCAACCACGTCCAGGTTCCACGACATCGACGCGGGCTCTGCCAGGACATTGCCGACGGCATCCGTGATGCCGCCCGGCGCTGTGATCGTCAGTTCGTAGTCGCCGCCGGATGCCGTGAGTCCGGCGATGCCGCCCAGCGTCCACACTGCATTGTCACTCGACGTCAGCGGTTCACTGCCGAATAACCGGTTGCCGCCGGCGTTTCTGGTCAATGTCAGGTCGCCGACATCGAAGCCGGTGACCGGTTTGTCGAACTCGATCTCGATCGATGCCACCGAACTGATCCGCGGGCTGGCAACCGGGGAGATATTCACGGTCGGCGGCACCGTGTCGGTGTCCCATTCCTCATCGACGTTGGCAGGCGCGTTGCCGGCAGCATCGCCGAGTCCGCTGCCATCGAGCGCCAGGTAGTATTGCCCGGAAACCCCGGTGAGTCCGTCCAGGCCGCTGAGCGTCCAGGTCAGGTTGTCGCTGCTGGCCAGCGCCGTTGCTCCGGGCAACAGGTCGGCGCCGTCATCCCTGGTCAAGGACAGGTCCTCGATGCCGAATCCAGTGACGGCCTCGTCAAAGACAATGGTCATTGTCGCCACCGCCGAATTTCTCGGATCCGGATCAACCGCGGTGATCAGCGCGTTCGGCGCCAGCGTGTCCATGGTCCAGTCGATTGTGTCACCGGCGTCAAGGGCGTTGCCGGCACCGTCGGTGATGTCGGCAGCAACAACGGCCAACGTGAAGCCGTACTGCCCCTGGACTGCTGTCAATGCCGCCAAACCGCTGAGTGTCCAGGACTGGTTGTCCGTCGATGTCAGGGCTTCGGCGGTGAGCAGGTTGCCGTTGTTGTCGAGCTGCAGGTCCAGGTCGGAAATGTCGAAACCGACGACCGGCTCGCTGAAAACAATTTCCAGCGCGGACACCACACTGTTTCGCGGGTCGCTGACCGGCGTGATCGCCACTGTAGGCGCCTGCGTATCAAGGCGCCAACTCTCGATGTCGCCGCCCTCCAGCGCAATCAACGCCAAATCCTCGATCCCCGAGCCTATAGCGACAAGCTCCAGTGTGTAGTTGCCCTCAACGTCGGTCAGCGCTGCCAGCCCGCTGAGTTGATAGTCGGTTCCGGCACCGCTCAACGCTGCGGTACCGGGCAGCAGGTCGGGGCCACCGTCCCTGGTCAAGGTCAGGTCCTCGATTCCGAACCCGGTGACTGCTTCGTTGAAAGTGATGGCAAGATCGGAAACCGGCAGATTGCGCGGGTCCGGATCGACGATCTCGATTGTGGCGGTGGGTACTGTCCGGTCCATTTGCCACTCGCGAACAGCATCGGCATCGAGCCCGTTGCCGGCTGCGTCAAGGATGTCGGTGGCGCCGGCAGACAAAGTCAGCACATAGTCGCCTTCGTCGCCGGTTACCGGTGTCAAGCCGGACAGCGTCCAGGTCACGTTGTCTCCCGTGGTCACGGTCTCGTCGCCGGAGAGCAGCTCGCCGCCGCCGTCGCGGGTGAGACTGAAGTCGTTCACGTCAACACCGGTGACAGGTTCGGACAAGGTGACATCGATCTGCGCCAGCGCCACGCTGCGTGGATCGGTAACGGCTGCAAAATCAGCGGTCGGCAGGGTGAGGTCAAGCAGCCATTGCGCCGATGCTTCGATCGGCAACGCGTTGCCGGCGATATCGGTAACCGCGGCACCGGCAGCCACAGCCAGTGTGTAGGTACCCGCGACGCCGGTCACGCCGGCCAGGCCGTCGAGCGTCCAGGCCTGGTTGTCGACCGTCGTCAGCGCCTGTGTAGTCAGCAGGTTGGCGCCGCCGTCACGGGTCAGTGACAGGGCGCCGATGTCGAACCCGTTGACCGGCTCGGAAAACGTCAACGTCGCGTCGGCAACCGGCTGGTTGCGCGGGTCCGGCGCGATTGCGGTGATCTGCAGCGACGGCGGCGTCGTGTCGACACGCCATTGGCTGCTCGCATCGGCTTCCAGCAGATTACCCGCTGCATCGGCGATACCGGCGCCGGTGCTGACGACGGTGACGGTGTAAACGCCCTCCGCCGCGGTAAAGCCTGTTAAACCAGAGAGGGTGAACGTGATGTCGTCGGCACTGCCCAAGGATTCCGAACCATCGAGGAGATTGGCGCTGCCGTCACGCGTCAATGTCAGGTCGGTCTTGTCGAATCCGGTCACCGCTTCGATGAGCGTGATTGTCACTTCGTCAACGGCGCTGTTGCGCGGGTCCGGTGCAACGGCGGTGACCTCCGCAGTCGGCGGCTGGGTGTCCATTTGCCAACCGATATTGTCGCCGGCAGCAAGCGGGTTGTTGGCGGCATCGGCGATACCGGAAGCACCGGGCACCAGCGTAAAGAGGTATTGCCCGTCATCGCCGGTCAGGTCGTTGAGGTCGCTCAGAGTCCACAGTGTGCCGTTGCCGATCAAGGTCTCGCTGCCGGTCAGCAGATCCGCCCCGCTGTCGAGCTGCAGCGAAAAATCACCGATGTCCAGGCCCGTGATCGGCTCGCTGAAGGCCAGGCTGATCGAGAACACTATCGAGTTTCGCGGGTCCTCTACCGCCGTGATCTCCACTGTCGGCACATCCGTATCGAGCGACCACTCCTCCGTGGCACTGCTCGCCAGTGCGTTGCCGACAGCATCGACGATTCCGGAGCCGGCAGCGGTCAGTGTGAGCTCGTACGCCCCGTCAACAGCGGTCAGTGTATCGAGACCGCTGAGCGTCCAGACATTCTCATTTACCGCGAGCGCCGCGGTACCCGCAAGATTGAGCGAACTATCGTCACGCTTGAGTTGCAGATCCCCCAGATCCAGACCGGTGACTGGTTCGTCGAAAGTGATATCGATAGTCGAGACAGTCTGATTGCCCGGGTCCGGATCGATTTCCTCGATTGCCACGGTCGGCAGCGTCGCATCCATGTGCCATTGCCTCTCGGCGCTGGTTTCGAGGGCATTGGCCGCAGCGTCGATGATGCCGGAGCCGGCGTGCACCAGCGTCAGTACATAGTCGCCGTCGGCACCGGTGATGGCGTTGAGGTCCATTAATGTCCATGTCGTGTTGTCACCGGATTCGACGCGCTCGCCGCCAGTGAGCAGATTGCCGCTGCCGTCGCGGGTCAGGCTCAGGTCCTCTATGCCGACGCCGGTGACCGGTTCGTCGAAGGTGAAGTTGACCGTGTCGACCGGCAGATTGCGCGGGTCGGTAACGGCTGCAAAATCAGCGGTCGGCACCGTCGTGTCGACTTCCCAGGACGT
>JASLZG010000164.1 GCA_030754995.1 Lentisphaeria bacterium | reverse complement strand
CCTGGGCACTGTACTTCCCCAACGGCCGCGGCTCGTTCCGGCGCCTCACTGGCCGCCAGCTTCTCTACTTCCCAACGGACAATACACCCGGGGTCCTGCCGGAGATCAGGATTCGGCTGGCCGGCCACAGCGCGGCAAGCAGTCTCGAGCGACTGAACATACGCTGGCGCGTCGCACCCGAAACCCTGCGGACCGGCCCCTTCAAGGGACGCTTTGACCACAGCCTCACGGCCCGCTGCCGCGGCGGGGAAGACCTGATCCATGTGGACATAGACTGTGCCGATACGCTTATCCACTTTCCCGACCGGCCATTTGCCGTCGTTTCACGGGTGACCGACAAACTGGCCGTGGTCGAAGCGCTGACGACCATGGTCGGGACAATGGCGCCGGCAAGGAATCTGCTCCCAAACGGCGGGTTTGAAGCGGACGTCGACGGCAACGGCCTGCCGGACGGCGGCTGGTGGCGCTACTGGCCCATGGGCCGCGGGTCGGTGATCGTCACCGACGAACGCGCCCACAGCGGCGGCGCAAGCCTCAAGTGCGCTCTGCCGGGCAGCGGCGAATGGGTCAGCCCGTCGTTGCCCGTCTCACCGGGCGACCGGCTGCAGCTGCGGTTCTGGGCAGCCACCGACGATCTTGACACCCCCGCGATTGTCACTATGGGGCTGCGTCGCCGGGACCGCGTCGCGCTGGACGGCGAAGGCAGCGAAGTGCGGCTTGCCCTGCCGCCGGGCACCGGGGACTGGACGCGTTACGAGGCCGACTTGAAGGTGCGCGACGACGCCGGCCACGTCTACTGCTCCTTTCGTCACGGTCCCGGGGCAAAGCGGGGCAGTATCTACATCGACGATGTCGAGATCCGGCGTTCGAATCGGTGGAGCGCCACGGTTTCCCCGGCTTCGCGAGCCCCGATGATTGGCCGGAACCAGTTACTGGTGCGAATCCGGCCCGCCGCCACCGATCCGTCCGAGGTCGAGGTGCACGCCGTTTCGCCGGGTGGCACAGAGCGCGTTGCCATCAGTGTGGACGGCCGTGGTGCGGAGATTGACGTCCCGGTGCCGGTGTTCTTCCCGCGCCCCGGGCGTCACGACGTGGCGGTCACCGTTGTCAAGCAGGAGATGGACCTGATCACCAGGAAGCAGCCGGTGCGGGCACGTTTCAAGGCCAGCCTGAACGTGCCACCGCTGTTTGTCACGCGAATCGTGGAACCCTGCTACGTCTGCGTTGAGGACAAGCGCAGCGAGGTCAGCACCGAGGTTACCTTGAATGCCTCGGCATCGGTGCTCGGAGACCTGCGGCTGACAGCGCGTCTGCTGGGGCCCGCCGAAAAAGTCTTGTGGCAGGGTAAGCCGGTGACGCCCCGGCAAAGGGACGTTGCCATCTCCATCCCGATCCAGGCCCTGGGGGTCGGCCGCTATTTCGTCGACCTGACCTTGTCCGGCGCCGGGGTTGACAAGCCGGAGACGCGCCGGCTGGATTTCCGTATCGTCAATCGCGGTGCCGCGGTCGTGCGCATCGACAAGAACCAGAAACTGGTGGCCGGCGACAAACCGTTCTTTCCCATCGGTATCTGGCCATTCACCGGCTTCTGGCAGGAGGCGGCCGATATGGGGGCCAACACACTGATGAACTGGGGGTGGGCGGCGGAGGACGAGGAAAACGGTGCCGGCACCAGCCTGTCGTGGATGAAGTCCTTGCTCGACCAGGCGCATCAACACGATCTGAGGTGGATGGTGGGGACGCCGGCGGCCGAGGCTTTCGGCAATCGCTTCAAGTCAACACGGCGCCGGGTGCGGGCCCTGCGCGATCATCCCGGGCTGCTCGTCTGGGAAGAAGACGAGCTGATCGCCAACGGCGGCACCGGTGTTTATGAATCGGTAAAGACGATTGCCGGAACAATCCACGATGAGGACCCGAACCATCCGTTTGTGACCGGCGATCTGATGGTGCCGCCGGCCGCCGCCGACATCGAGCTGCCGACGATGGGCACCGGATCATTCATCAACATCGTCTTCCCCCCGGATGCCCATGACATCGCGATGTGGTGGTGGTACCCGATCCCGTTGCCGGACGATGCCGACGGGTTCGGTCACGACAGCGCCTACGAATATGTGTCGAACGCCGTCAAGCTGGCGGGCGACAAGCCGTTGTGGCTGGCGCTTCAGGCTTTCACCTGGAACCACAAGTGGAAACGGTTTGCCGGCCGGCGATACCCGACAATTGAGGAAATCCGCTGCATGAGCTACCTGGCCATCGCCTGGGGGGTGGACGGCCTGTTCTGGTACGGCATCGAGGGCGGCGGTTCGGACACGGACCACGAGGACATCCGTGCCAACCCGGAGTTGTGGGCCCAATTCAAGGTGTTTACCCGCGAACTGCGGGCGCTCGAGCCGGTACTTTGCGCGGCGGACGAGCACCGGCAGTACCGGGCAACGCCGGAGGATTTCGCCGTCGATTCGGTGATGAAAACTGTCGCCGGCAGGAAGTACATTATCGCGGCCAACCGCAACCGGGCGCCGCGCGCCGCCGAGTTCCAGGTCGACGGCCTGGGCAATCGGGCGGTCACGGTGCTCGGTGAAAACCGTACACTCAGCGCTGCAGCCGGCAGCTTCGGTGACGCGTTTGACGGATTCGGCACGCACGTCTACACTTGGGAGCGGTGAGCCGCATGGGGATTTCGGATAGCGGATTTTGGATACCGTCTTGCTGTCGCCGGGGATTGTCAGCGCTGGCCGCCGCCGCACTGGTTGCCGCGGCAACGGCGGAAACCGAAGAGGACGTATCCGTGGTCATTGTCAGGGCCGGTAAACCGATGGCCACGATCGTGGTTGCAGCCAATGCATCCGAGCCGGTCAGGAACGCGGTCGCCGACCTGCAGTCATATATCGAAAAAATGTCGGGTGCCAAGCTGACGGTCGAGCATGTCGCCGAGGGCCCGGGCAATCGCATACTGGTGGGCCGGATGGCGGCGGTCGAGAAGTTGATTCCCGATCTCGATACATATGATCTCGGCGATGACGGATTGGTGATCAGGTCGTTCCCGAAGACCCTTGTCCTCACCGGGCAGTCAGACGGGTTCACCACGCCGTGGACCGGCGCCTCCGACTGCGGCACACCCAACGCGGTCTACGGTTTCCTCGAGTCCCTCGGATGCCGGTGGTACATGCCCGGGGCAGACGGCGAAGTCGTGCCCCGAAAAGCAACGATCGAGGTGCCGGGCATCGACATCGTCAGCAAACCGGATTTCCTCTCGCGTGTCGTCGGCGGTTGGGCCGCGGCACGGGTGAGCCCGGAAGTCGAACGGGACTTTCGGGTATGGGCAAAACGCAACCGGCTGGGGAAGAACAGTTATCACGAGGGGCACAGCCTGACAGGCCTGCTGAATCCGAAGGAATACTTCAAGAGAAAACCCGACTGTTTCGCATTGGTCGACGGCAAGCGCCAGTCGGGGTACGCGCAGATTTGCACCAGCAACCCGGAAGCGGTGGACCTGGTCTCCCGGAACCTCCACCAGATGGTGGCAGGCCGGCCGCCCCAGGGCTGGCGGTCATACCCGGTAGGCCAGAACGACAGCAGCCTGTGGTGCGAGTGCGAACAGTGCCGGGCGCTCGACGGCGACACCACCTTCGCCTACGACGAGATCGACGGCGCGCGGGTGGTCGGCACCGGGCCGGGGGCGTATCGCAACATCGCCAACCGTTACCTGATTTTCGTCAACACTGTTGCCGAACGCTTCGAGAAGTCATACCCGGACTGCCTCATTACCTATTACGGATACTACTGCCTGCCCGGTTTTCCCGAGGTCAAGCCCCGTGACAACGTCCTCCCGGTGATGACCCATTTCTGGGACAACGAACGGAGCAGGAAAATGATCGACGACTGGGCCGAAATCTCGAAGCACCTCTACTATTACGGCTACGTCGGCTACAAATTCTCGTTGCCGAAATTCGGCATCGTCGAGGACATCCGCTGGTGCCACGGGAAGAAGGGGGTCGGCATGACCTTTGCCGAGGACGAACACTCGCCGCTCAACATGGTCACCTGCTACCTGATTGCCCGGGCAATGTGGGACGTCAACGTCGACGCGCCAGCGGTACTGGCCGATTTTTATGAAAAATACTACAGTGTCGCGGCGGCGCCGATGCGGTTGTTTTTCGAGACGTTCGACGAGGCCACCCGGCAGGCAACCCGTGAATGGGACATCCATGCCAGTTACCCCGCCACGCTGACGCCGGCGCGGGTCGCCGAATGTCGCGATCACCTCAGTGCGGCACGGACAGCAGCCGACGGACAGGCGTTGATCACGCGGCGGATCGAGGCGATGTCCAGTTACTGGCGGGTCGTCGAGTTACATGTCGGGGCACAACAGGCGATCGAGGCATGGCGGGCGGGCAAGAGCGCCGCCACCAGACAGGCGGTGCACCGGGCGTCCAACGACCTTATCGAAATCGTCGAGTCCCTGCGCGGCGTGTGTCACTATCCGCAGCGCATCTATCGCGCCGAGGGATGGCTCAGGGAGGTCGACGAATGAATGTGAGAAAATTCCATCGCTGGGTGGGCGTGGCGTTCGCGCCGTTCTTCCTGATCACGGCGGTTACCGGGATCGTCTTGTTCTGGCGCAAGGACGACGTTTACGGCGAGAAAACCAAGGATTTCCTGGTCGGACTGCACAATTGGGAAATCGCCGCCAAGTACATCGGCATTGCACTGGCAATAGGTCTTATCTTCATGACCCTGACCGGGCTGAAAATGTTTTTCCGGTCGAACAGGAAGAAGTCACAAGAAGACGGGAACGTAAATTAACGATGTCGGAAATAAGACAGGTCTTCGAGGAAAACGGTTATTATCATGCCCGGGCCGTATTCTCTCCGGCGGAAATCGCCGTGATGGCGTCTGAATTTGACCGGATCGTCGACCAGCTCGAAATGACCGGGGAAGACACCGAGGTGAAATTCAGCGGCCCCGAGATGGCGAAGATCCATTCGGCTGACGACACGATCGTGCATACACATAACGTTCATCAGTTTTCCGGCGCCTGGCTGCGGGCAATTCAGCAGGATCGTTTTCTCGACATCACCCAGGAGATACTCGGTGGAAACATCATGCTTCACCACTCGAAATTGTTCCGCAAACCAGCCTTGCACGGATTGCCGTTTCCCATGCACCAGGATTGGGGCTATTTCCCAAGCATCAAGGACACCATGATCGCCGCGATGATCCATGTTGCCGATGCCACGGATGCAATGGGCTGCCTGCGCGTTTACCCCGGCTCCCATCGACTGGGGCGACAGGCCGATACGTCGGGGCAATCAGAAAAAACGGCCGGGCTGCTGCGCGACTATCCAATCGAAAATGCAACAATCGTCGAGGCGCAGGCCGGGGACGTTGTTTTTTTTCATTACTTCACCCTGCACGGGTCGATGCCCAATCGCTCGGATCGCGTTCGCAAGACGGTCATCGTGCAAATGCATGCCGGGGATGACCATGTCGAACCAGGGGTCAATCACCCCAACGAACAAATGGCGCTCAGGGGGTGGAATTTTCATGCATCGCGACGGTCGGCGAATCGAGGTTAGGGCCGGTGCGGAAACAACGTCAAACCTGTACGGTTGCAAGACCGGCGCGAACAGGCGTATTCACCTTGTCCCGACCGGCGGGGCGGCAGCGGTCGCGGCGCCGGAATCTGTCGGACCACTTTTCAACGCTGATCCCGGCCTGGATTATTCATCAACTTTAGCGGCAGGAAGTTTGAACTTTGAACTTTGAAGTCTGATCTTCGATGCCCTTCCATGAACCATTAAACATTCCTTTTGAGGGCGAAGCCATACCATGAACCAGTTGACCGACATGAGCAAGTGTACACCGGCCTCGGCGTTGTCGACCGGCCGAAAGAAAGGTCATTGGTGCCTGCTGCCATATGATGCCGAAGGGGTCTCGGGGACCATGCTGGGGGCGGGCGAGCTGACCGACGCGCCGGACGTCACGCTGCCCCTTGGCGTCAGCGGATGGCACGGCATCCACATCGGCTTCTGGGCCCCCGCCATTCATGAAGCCAGGCCGACCATCATCAAACTCAAGCTCACCGGCGACGACATATTTCATCGCATCTGGCATCAGCCCGACAATGTCTCATGGCTGCAAACGGAGCTGCACGAAACCTTTTGGACATACGCCGACCTGACCGACCGTGGCCTGGTCATCGGGCAGCAGAAAAAGGGATTCGCCGCGGCGCTCCATATTGCTTACGTCAAGTTGGAGCCGCTCTCTCCCGAGCGCGTGGCGGCGCTCGAGCAAGACCGCGGCAGAACCGATACGAGAAGGGTCGTTGCGCTCAACGACGGCTGCAGCTTCATCCATCGCGACGGCTGCACGACAGAGGAAGAGCTGCTCGAACAGGTGGAGCTTTACCGGCACAGCGATGTGGGCACCGTTTCCTGGGCCGTCAATTATGGCGAAACGACAAATTTCCCCTCCAATGTCGGGACCATGGTCGGCACTGGTTATGACGATTTCGAAACCATCGGCAACCGGTCCATGGTCGAGAGCCTGCGCACGCTGGTCGAGCAGGGGATCGTGCCTTTTGAAAGCGCCATGCGGCACGTGCACAGCATGGGCATTAAATTCCATGCACAGTTTCGTCTCGGGATGCTGGCCGGTGAAATCTTCACGACCGAAGCACAAGGTGCATTCTCCCGCAACCATCCCGAGTTTCGCATTGTCGACCGGGACGGAACCGCATTGCCAAAGCTCAGCTACGCTTTTCCCGAAGTCCGCAACCTGATGCTGTCGCTGATTGCGGAAGTGCTGGAGCGCGATGTGGACGGCATCGACCTCTGCTACATCCGCGGCCCGATGTATGTCGGCTATGAAGCGACGGTGATCGAAGAGTTCAAGCAGGCACACGGCGTTGATCCCCGCGAGATCGATGAGAAGGATGAACGCTGGATTCGTCACAAGGCGGGCTATGTCACGCAGTTTGCCCGGGACGTAAGGACACTGGTGGACGACGCCGGCGCCAGGCGCGGCAGGAAACTCGAAGTGGCAGCGCAGCCGTACTGGACGGAGGCATTGAACCTCCACCACGGTTTGGACGTGCGAACCTGGCTGAACGAGGGGCTTGTCGATACGCTCCAGATGGGGCCAAGGGACGAGGCGATGCTCGCCTTGATCAAGGCACACAACTGTGAACTCGTGGCGAACGTCGGCGCGCGTATACCGGAAAACTACATAAAATTCGGATTGGACGGCTACGACGCCGGCGCTGTCGGCATCGGCATCTGGGACATGAACGTCCCGCAGTACAATCCGGAGCACTGGGAAATTTTGCGCAATCTCGGCCATCGCGACAAGGTGGAAGCGTATGCGCAGTCCTTGCCGAAAATGAAAAGCATCAAACTGAAATCCGTCGGCGAAATGGACTTCTGTCACACAACGAACAAGGACACCCCAGAGGACTGGCCACCGGAAATGATCACGCAAATCACTTGCGGATAACTCGAGGGATTGAACATGATCCATTCACCAATGCAACTGTGGCTGCCAGCGTGGCTGGGCGCCGTCGCCCTGCTCATCGCTGCTCCTGCAAGCGTCGGCGATACGCTGCTGCTGGCAAAGTGGGACAACCCGGACAGCCTCGATGCAACCTACTCGCTGATGGGCAGCACAGCTTTCACGAACAATACCAAGTGGCGCGATCACGGGGCCGACAAGAACAACCGCGATGGCAATCCACACACCGCCGGCGTCGACGGCAAATGGAGCGGCGGGCTGTGCTGCCAGGATGCCGATAATGCCGGAACCGACGGCAACGGCGACGGTGTCTCGAGAACGTGTGGCGGCTGGTTCTCAATGGCCGACAATTTCAATCTCGACGCCGGCACCATCGAGTTCTGGTTCAAACCGAACTGGCAACCCATACAGGGCGAGCCCAACCACGTTCTGTTCTCGACCGGCTCACATGTCGGTCCTGGCACGGGCGACCAGGCCGGGATCAGGATATTGTGGTACTGGCACGGCGGCGGTGATGGGCGGCTGCAGGCGGCCTGGACGACGTTCACCAATAACGCGGATCCGAAATATATCCTGGTGGCCGAAAGCCAGCTTGGCCTGGGCGACTTCGCCGGCGACAGCTGGCACCACCTGGCGATCTCATGGAACAGTCGGCGCGGCCAGTTTTTTGTGGACGGCAAACGAGCCGGGCTGAACGGCCAGGAAAATCTTCATTTGCGCGAGTACCCTGAAGGCCGCGACTTTATCCTCGGCGGCCTCGACACATCGATACACCTGTACACCCCGTCAGGACCGTCGAACGGCAGCTACGACAACTTTCGGGTGGCGGACAGCATGCTGTACGAGCCGGATCAGGACTTCACGCCCCCTGGTAATTTCAATGTCACCGCCCTGCCGCTGGCACGGACGGTTGATTTGGGGCAGAATGTGATGATGGAACTGGTACTCGTCCAGCCCGGCGCCTTCGAGATGGGGTCCTCCCGGGGAACCGGTGCGGAGCGGCCGGTGCGGCGCGTGACGATCGACAAGCCCTACTACATCGGCCGCTTCGAGGTGACGCAGGCACAGTGGCAGGCGGTGATGGGCAACAACCCCGGCCAGGTAAAAGGACCACAACTCCCCGTTCACGGGGTGAGCTGGAATGACTGCCGGGCATTTCTGCAGAAGCTGCGCGAACGAACCGGCAAGAGCGGCTTTCGGCTGCCCACGGAAGCGGAATGGGAATACGCCTGCCGGGCCGGGAGCCGGACACGGTACGCATTCGGCGACGAGGCAGGGTCGCTGGCCGAGTCCGCCTGGTACCAGGCGAGCGCCGGTGGCACGCCGCATCCGGTCGGTGGGCGCAAGCCCAATGCGTGGGGGCTTTACGACATGCACGGCAACATCGCCGAATGGTGCCACGATCCCTTTGCTCCCGACTACGGCAAGCTCGGCGCCACCAACCCGGTGGCCCGCGGCAGCGGTGCTGCCCAAGGCCACGCCCTGCGCGGCGGCGCCTGGAAAGACGCCGCGGCGGATGTTCGAGCAGCATCGCGGTCCGGCGTTCTGCCCCACATCCGCCCCCCCACGGGAGGTCTGCGCTGCGTCATCGGTTCGCGCCTCTGGGACAGTCCGCCGGTTGTGCCGATCATTAAACCGGCCATCGTCTGGGGCGACGCCGGCGGCGGCGAAGTCTACGCCCAAACCGAGAATTGCCTGCCCGGCATCGAACATGCCATGACCCTGGGGCTGACCGGCATCGAGATCGACATGCGGCCGACCGCCGATGGCCATATCATCCTGTGGCACGACCCGACCATCGACGACCGGTTCTACCTCGCCGATGGCGGCCGTCCGCAGAATCACAACCTGAATGAGATGACGCTGGCCGAGGTGAAACGCTTGCGGTATAAAGCAATCGTGGGCGGCCGTATGCAGGAGCTCGAGCTGGTCACCGCCGACGAGGTCATCGCCAGGTTCAAAGGTCAAACCAACTTCTACCTCGACATCAAGAGCGTTCCGGTCGAAGCGGTAAATGATCTGATTGCCCGGCACCAGGTCTGGGACCGGGTCGTGGTCGGCAGCTTCACGCTGGAGCGGCTGCGCCAGGTCAAGGCCGCCGACCCCCGGGTGGCGGTTGAAATGGCCGCCGGCATGCTGGGGACACAGTCGTACCTGGTCAAGGCGGTTGCGGACCTGAAGAGCATCGGCGGCGAGATGCTGTCCGGCGACGGCTGGCGCTCCGACATGGCCGCCTACTGTCACCAGCACGGGATCGCGGTGCGCATTTTCGGCGGCACCGTCGGCTTCGGTGACGCGGCACAGTACCTGATGGCAGGCGTCGATGGGGTGAACGGCGACTACCCGCAGCGCATGCTGGCTTCCGTCGAACGGCTCTGGGGCCGGGAGTACCTGCCCCGCAAGGGCCAAACGATACACGAGGTGTTGAAGAGCCGGGACCGGTAACGGCAACAGGATCTACCAGGCCACCCTCGGCCCACTGGCCGGTCAAGGTGATCTTGACCGGCCACTACAAGCCCTCGACCAGGTTCACTTCTCGAACAGAGAGCCCGCCTTTGCGGCGCCGAAACACCAGCGTCTTGAGCGCGTACGCACCGAGTTCACAGCGGTGCTCGTGCGCCCCCAGCTTGACGACTACGGCGCCGCCGCGGCCCCCGTGATCCAGCAGCCGGACAATCAGGGAAGGTGAGCGCTCCGCCTTTTTTACCGCAACGATCCGGACGTCCTGGCGATCGACAGTCAGGCCGTTGGCGACCGGCGCCAGCGACCGGCAACCGTCCGGGTAATAGACCTGCCACACCGGCGGCACGTTGAGGATGTCCGCGGCCCGGGCCGCCGCCGGCTCGCTGAACCGGCGGCTGAACTGAAAGGCGTACCGCACTTCGTGCTCGCCCTGGTCCTGGCGCGGCTGGAAACGTTTGTCGTGCCATGGATCGTCCGGAATAAGATGATCCGAGGTGTATGCCGGCGAGCGCAGGACGTTCAGGTACAGGCCGTCCATCG
>JASLZG010000163.1 GCA_030754995.1 Lentisphaeria bacterium | reverse complement strand
CGGCACTCGCCGGTTTCGCGGTCCAGCGCGTACAGGTACCCGTCTTCACCGCCGAAATACACCGTCTGCCCGGCCACACATGGGGTTGACTGGCCGCCGACCTTGTGGCCGCGGTTGGCGGTGGCCGGCGCTGGCGCTGCGTCGGCTTCGAAGGCCCAGATCGTCGACCCATCCCGTTTCGACAGGCAGAGGCGCTCGACCCCGCCGCCGATCAGCGTCTCGGGACCGACGATCACCGCCGCCGCCGCGAAACAACCGGCCCTCGCGGGCTGCTGCCAGAGGGTCTCGCCCGTGGTGCCGTCAAACGCGGTCACGGAGTTGGTGTTGTTCTGGTAGAACACGTTGCCCTCCAGCAGGCCCATGCCGATGCCGCGGGTGCCGATGCCGCGGGTGTCCCGGGTCCAGGCAATTTCCCGGTTGCGCATGTTCTGGGCAAGCGTTGTGTTGTACCCGTTCCAGTAGAGCATCCCGTGGTCGGGGAAGGGCACCGAAAACCCGATCAGTCCGTGCAGCATCGGCGGTTCCTCCTGGCGATGAACTGTTTTCCCGGTCCCGGCATCGTAGACCACAAACGGTCCGGATTCAGCCGAGACCAGGAGGGTGCCCTGGTACGGCATCACGGGCGACGACAGTTTGTGGTACGTCCAGGCGCCGTGGCGGCCGAACAAATTGCGCTTCCACCGGCGCTTGCCGGTACGCGCATCAAAGGCATAGGTGCTTCCCTGGTTTGTAGTGACGAATACCAACCCGTCCGCTGCTGCCGGTGAAAACATCGAGTCACCGTCCAGGTCCCGCCGCCAGATGACGGTGCCGTTTTTCGACGAGATGCAGAGAAGCCGGGGCGCGCGGCCGTTGACATCGCATTGCTGGGTGCCCATATAGAGGCGCCGGCGGTAGAGAATGGGGGAATTCGCCGTTTGCAGCCGGGACCCGGTGGCTGTGCACCAGGCCAGGGTGAGCGGCGGCGGCAGCTCGATATCGGTCCAGCGGCCGCCCTGGAAATCGCGGCCGAACCAGGTCCAGTCCGCGTCCACACGAATTTCCGGGACCGTCGCGGGTGTCGGTGGCATGGTGACGCGTTTTTGCCATCGTTCATCATTGTCGCCGACGGCTTGCAGCGTGATTTTCTGGCGGCGCCCGGCGGTTTTCGGTACCGTGCCTGACCAGGTCCAGTCGCCTGATCGCGTCAGTTTTTTTGTCTTCCCATTGCTGTCAGTACAGGTGACGGCTCGAATATCTGTGGATGTATGATACCCGATCACCGAAATTTTTTGCTGCCGGGGTTGGCCGGGGACCGCGGCTGTGGCCACGTGTTCCAGCCGCCGGTGTTGGCCGAGGATCCGGACCTCCGTGGTGAGCCGGCCGTTACCATTGCCAATCCGCGCAATCTGCATGGGCCGCGAAAACATCCCGAGATCGCCGCCGCGGATGGCGGCAACTTTAAGAAACGGCACGTCCCGATAAGCGTGGCGCGTTGTTTCATGCCAGTGACCGTAGACGAAGCCCAGGACCTCGCACTTCCTCAACCACGGCCGAATGTCCAGGGGATAATGTGCCGCAATGAACACCCGGGCACCTTTGGCCAATCGCCGCAGATCGGCTTTCAGCCACGCCTGTTGCCGCGCCAGCGCGGCGGGACTGCTGCCGAGTTTATGCTGGTCGATGACGATGAAATGGACGCCGGCGACGTCAAAGGCATACCAGGTGGGGCCGCAAAACAACTTGAAATGCCCGTCGGACGGGCGTTCCAGCCATGTGCTTTGGCCGTAGTTCTCCTCGTGCCCGCCAACCACGTGGTAGATCGGTACGGCCAGGTCCCGAACCGCCCAGTCGTACAGTTTCCACTCGCGCAGCCAGCCGGTCTTGACCAGGTCCCCGCAATGCAGGATGAATTCAGGCGTCTCGGACAGCGCTTCGATCTGCCGCAGGTCCTCGCGGTACCGCTCGGCCGCTTTTTGATCACTGAACTGTGAGTCGGCGATCACTGCGAAGTTGAACGCTTTGCCGGCCGCGGTCCCGGGTGTTTTCCGGAGGCCGAACTCAAAGAAATAATCGGTCTGTGTGTCATCCCCCCGGATCAGTTGGTACCATGGCGTCGTCGGCTGGAAACCGGAAGGCAGTTGCAGCCGGATCACCCGGTGCTCGTCGACGAACACCGAGAAGGCGAAGGCACCGTCCTGATCGGTCACCGCGATACGTTCTTCGTCCGAGACCGGGATGCCTTTTAATGGAGGTTTTGTTCCGCCGCCTCGGCTGGGAGAGGCGGCGGCATCGAGAAAAACGCGGCCACGGACTCTGACCTGCCGTGAATTCGGTGTCGGTTCAAAATAATCGTCACCCCAGGCATCGACTTCCTTGTATTCACGTTCGAGCATTGGGTAACGGTTAACGATGACCGGGTTGGTGTCTCGACGAAAACTCCGAATTGAATACGAGTATCCCGTCACGCTGCAACTTCAAACCGGTCATGTCCCACCCCGTCTTGCCCTGCCAGTCCTTCTTAGCTTCAGCGAAGGAGGGTGGGTCCGAGACCGGGATTCCTGCCCTCCGAACATCCGACGATTGACGGTTGCGGCCCTGGCGACTCGGGGGGATGCTTCCGCGGTGGAGGCGGGTATAAAAGCAGTCGATTTGTTTTCCCGAAATACCGGGCAAGAGTTTGTCATGCAGTTGTATTGTGTCGATGAAGCAGATGCGGCCAGGCGTCAGACCCTGGCCCCGGCGCTGATTCCCGGTCGGGCGCATTTCGCGTCCTCCCACGGCGGGCCGGCCGAGGTGGCGAAGATCGCGCATACCATCGCGTCCAACCCGGCGCTTGCCTCCTTCGAGACCCACGCCGCCAGGCCGGACGATTTCAACCACGGCCTGTTCGCCTGGAACATCCACCGTTGCCACGAGGTGACAACGGCGTATGACGGCACGCACCTGGTCGAGCGCTTGAAACGCTCGCGAAAAAACGTCGTGTACGTGATCGGCAGTGTCGGCTTCCCCGCGTCCGACGAGCGCCTCCAGTTTGACATTGTCCGGGAGTTCATCGCCAGGGCGCATGCCGAGGGCATCCGGGTGCTGACCTACCTGTCGCTGACCAATATCTTCCATGTCCAGGTGGCGCGGCATGAACCGCATTTGCTCGAGCGCATCCAGCGCCACGAGGACGGCTCGCCCTTCCTGTACGGCCAAGAGCTCGAGGCGCGCCACTTGGCGTGCCTAGTCAACAACAACGCCTGGATCGATAACCTCAAGGTCAAGGGAGGCATGGCGATCGAGGCCGGCGCCGACGGCGTTTTCTTCGACAATGTCATGCATTTCTGTTACTGCGACGAGTGCCGTGCGTATTTCCGCGACTTCTCGAAACAGGCATGCGGCACCGAGCTCGAGTTCCCCGCCGAAGATCGGATGAAGGCGACCATCCGTCCCATGGGCGAGTGGACGGGTGACGCCGAAACCGTGGCCGCCGGTCAGCGAATGGCCGCTGCCGGCGAGCCGATTGACGTGTGCGAGCTGCAGCGGCTCTGCCAGTACCGGATCATGGCGGATGCCCTGCTGGAACTGCGTCATGATTACCTCTCACAGCGGCCGCAATTCGTTTTTTGTCTCAACAACCACATGCACACGTACATCAACGAGCTCGGCAATTACCTCTGGTCCCAGGACCCGCGGGTGCCCGGCGTCCTCGACGACGGCCGCTGTTACTCGAATATCCCGCTGTACCGCTACCTGCAGGCACAGGACGAAGGCTGGAAACCGATTTCAGCGGCCGGTCACCGCAATGCCGGCGATAAGGAGCTGGACCTGGCTGAAGCTGCCATGTTCAGTATCTCCAACTACTTCCTCGGCGACACCCCGACCGAAATCAGGTATGAACAGTTTTTCTCGGAGCATGAAGCGCTGTACACCGACGTCGAGCCGGTGACCGAGACCGCGGTGCTGGCGCACGACATCCTGATTCAACGGTTTCCCCTGATTCCGCTGTCGACGCGAAATGTCATGTTCGAGATCATCCTTCGGCAGCAGCTTGATGATGACTGCCTGGCCGGGAAAAAAGCGCTGATCCTGCCTGAGGAAAAATACCTGGGCGACGAGATGATCCGGGTCATTCGCCGTTTCGTCGAGCAGGGTGGGCGGCTGATTGTATACGGTGACGCCGGCATGTATCGCGACGACTGCGTGCGTCGCGACCATGACCCGTTGGCGGAGGTCCTGGGATTCAGCCGCGACCCCTGGCCGGAACAGCCAGGGCCCCATTCCTTTGGTAAGGGGCAGGCCATTTTTATCCCGGTCAATGTCATGAGTGGTGCACCGGTCCCGGCGGCCATGAGCGATGCGGTTCAGGCGTTCATCGGCGCCGGCCCGGTTACTGTCGACGACGCACCCCGCGTCGCCGTGAACCTGACCCGCGGCATCGCTTCCGGCGCGCTGCACCTGCATCTGCTGAACTATGACTGCAGCCGGTTGGAAAATGTCAGGGTCCACCTCGGGCTGCCGGCCGCGGCCGGGCTGGAATGGGCCGCATACTCACCGGACGGCGACGAATGCGGGCAGCTGATCGACGACGGTGATGGGGTGCTGAGGTTGCCGGTCATGAACATCTACACGGTGCTTCGCGGTACCCGTAAAGAAGACGATCCATGAAAACCTGCAATGTCATGGATTTCGGCGCTTGCGCCGACGGTAAATCGAACGACTCCGATGCCATCCACCAGGCCATTGCGGCCTGTTCCGCCGCTGGCGGCGGAACGGTCCATGTCCCGGCCGGCAGCTACCTGACCGGGCCGATCCGGTTGGCCAGCAACCTCAACTTCCACACCGCGGCCGGCGCGGCGATTGTGTTCAGCCGCGACTTCGACGATTACCCGCTCATCCCCCTGCGTCGCGAAGGCTGGGAGATGGTCAGCTGCACGCCGCCGATCTATGGCCGTGACCTCGAGAACGTGTCGATCACCGGGCACGGTGAATTCGATGGCGGCGGCGACGCCTGGCGGCCGGTCAAGAAATTCAAGATGACCGAAAGCCAGTGGGAAGCGCTGCTCGCCTCCGGCGGCGTAGTGGATGACGCCGGGCTCATCTGGTGGCCGACGGCCGCGGCGATGGCCGGGGAAAAGCCCGTGTCTAAGCTGCTGGAAGAAGGCGGGCATGGGCAGCAGCTGGAACGGTTCAGCCCGTACCGTGATTGCCTGCGGCCGGTATTGCTGTGCCTCGATCGGTGCCGTAACGTCCTGATCGACGGCCCGACCTTCCGCAACCCGCCGATGTGGACCCTGAATCCGGTGTTGTGCGACCATGTCACGGTCCGCAATGTCACGGTGGAAAATCCCTGGCATGCCTCGAACGGCGACGGGCTGAACCCGGATTCATGCCGGCATGTGCTGATCGAACATTGCCGCTTCTCGACCGGTGACGACTGCATCGCCATCAACTCCGGCCGGGACGAGGACGGCCGGCGGATCGGGCGCCCCTGCGAAGACGTGGTCATCCGCCACTGCCGCATGCAGCGGGGCCACGGCGGGGTGGTGATCGGCAGCGGCATGTCGGGCGGCGTACGGAATGTCAGGGTGCACGACTGTACGTTCGAAGGTACCGACATCGGGTTGCGCTTCAAGACTGCCCGCGGCCGCGGCGGCACCGTCGAAGACATTGAAATTCGTGACATCACGATGACCGATATCCGCGGTGAAGCGATTCGTTTCAACATGCGCTATATGAAGGAAGACACGGCGCCGGCGCCAGTGAGCGAGAAGACCCCGCGATTCCGTGATTTCAAGCTCAGCAACATCACCTGTAACCGTGCCCAGGCCGCGGTCACCATGCGTGGCCTGCCGGAGATGCCGATTGAAAACGTCACCCTGGAAAATATCGACATCACCGCCGACCAGGGGGTACTCATCGAGGACGCCAGGGACATTACCTTCAGCGGCGGGCAGGTGACGGCGAAACAAGCGCCGGTTCTGCACTCTTCCAACGTCCGGAATCTCAGGCTTGACAATTTCACCCAGCGCCTGCAGCAGGAACAGGGTGGGTAGCGATGGCCGCAAGTCACAAGCGGGCCGCGGGCCGTGTGGTCGATGGGCGGGGAGCGGCCTTGCCGAATGTTCCGGTGTCCAACGGGGAGACGATTGTCCTCTCGGACAAGCTCGGCCGGTTCGACCTGGCCGTGGACCCGCGGCGGCACACCCACCTGTTTGTCACGGTGCCGGCCGGCTGGTCGGCGCCCGACGGCTTCCACTGCAACCTTGACCTGGCGCTGCGCCAGGCCACTGAGTTTCGGCTGACGCGGCGTCGCGAGCGGCGCCACTCCGTTCACTTTGCGGCGGTCACGGATCTCCACTACGGCGAGGTGCTCGAGGGCGGCAAGGGGGCGCCGCGTGCCTTGCGCCGCGCGCTCGAGAAGGTCATCCAACGGGTACCCAAGGCGCAGTTCCTGTTGGCCGTCGGCGATCTCACCAACGGCGGCTGGCGGCCCGATCTGCAAGCCGTGCAGCAGCTCTTTGGCAAGCTGGACCGGCCGCTCCTGCCGGTGTTCGGCGCCGGCCACGACGGCCGCGCCGAGCGCAAGGAGCTTCACACACCAAAGCCGTGGGCCCGTCACTACCTCGAGACCTTCGGGCCGGCCTGGTACAGCTTCGACCGGGGCTCGTTCCATTTTGCCGTTTTTGCCAACGAAGACAGTTACTTCACGAACCCGATGGTGGCTGCCAAGCAGCGCTGGCTCATGGCCGACCTGCAGCTGGCGTCCAAGCGTGGCCTGGCGTGCATCGTTGCCGTCCACTGCCCGCCGACCATGCGCTGGGCGCGGCAGCTCGAGCGTGCAGGCGTGAAGCTGATCCTGACCGGGCACTTCCATTCGTTCCGAACGTTTTGCCTCGGCAGCATGCGGGTGGTGACTTTCCCGTGCCTGACACAGGGCGGCATCGACATGATGCCACCCGGTTTTCTCGAACTGATTGCCCGGCCCGGGCATGACGTTCGGTTCCGCTACCATGCGATTGGCCCCGCCTTCCAGCGGCCGCGTGCGATTCCCAAAGGCCGACAGCTCTGGTCTCGCCAGATTTCCGGCTGCTTCCATCGGGCCGGACCGGTAAAGGATGGAGACGGACGATTGTTCCTGGCCGCATCCGACGATCTCGGCGGTGGCGGCGGCGGCATCCACTGCATCGATGCGATGACCGGCCGGCGGATCTGGACGGTCCCGGCTGACGACGCCTTCAAGAACGCTGTGGCGCTCGAGGCTGACCGTTTGTTTGCCGTCACACAGACCGGTTCACTGTTGTGCATCCGCCAGGCAGACGGGCATCTCCTCTGGTCGCGACGCCTGGCGCAATGGCCCGACCGGTGGGTGCACGCCAGCCCGGTGCTCGGCGGTGGCGTGGTGGTGGCCGGCCATGGCCATGGCGGGATCGAGGCCTTCACCACCGATCGGGGCGATCGTGCCTGGCAGGTCTCCGCCGATCAAAAGCCGTTCACCAACTCAAAGGGCGACTTATGGCCTTCCTATTCGGCGCCCGCCGCGCTGGGCAATTCCGTAGTGACGCCGTTTTTCGGGCGCGACCTCCGTTCCCTGGCGGCAGATTCGGGCCTTGTTCAGTGGCGCTTCGAGGTCCGTTACCGGTATTACATGCCCAGTCCGCTGCCATGGCGCGACAGTGTCTGGATTCCCAACCACCAGCCCGGGGACGAGCTGGTGCGCCTGCGCGTGAGCAGCGGTCATGTCCTGGCCCGGAGTGCGGCAGGGGGAGTGGTCGTTTCGTGGAGCGCCTGCGGTAATGCGCTGTTCCTTGTGGTGCTCGACAAGTGGACCGGCGGCCGGGGATGGCTGCAACGTCGCGACGCTGCGACCGGCCGGCTGCGGTGGCGGACGGCAATGGGTCGCGACACGGCCCAGGCCTACCACTACTGCACCGGCAACGGGCCGAATTGCCAGGCCGCACCGGTGCTCGCGCACGGCAGGCTTTTCATCGCCTGCACCGACGGTTGGATCCGCATCTTCGACCCGGGCACAGGCGCACCCGGCGGCCGGATCTCAGCCGGCAGCCCCCTGTTCACGGCGCCGATCATCGGCGACCGGTGCTTGTGGGTGACGACCTGGCCGGGTCATGTAATGTGCCTGGCCTTGTGAGCTGGGAGGCGGTGGGGTTTTTAGATCCTGCCGGACGAGGATGTTGAGCCGCCAGTTAAAGACTTTCTGCAACAACTGCCGGAGCAGGAACTGCCGGACAAATGAGAAACCCCCGACGAGGCGTTTAGCCCCGGCGAGGCGACCTGGCGGCACGACGAGGATGGCGTGAAATTCTGCCGTTGATTTGTCGCGGCGCCGAGTATCGGCTACTATGTCCTGAACCTTACTTCTGCAAATCGCCCTTCCACGCGGCCGCCGGATGAGACGGGGAAAGCCGCCTGGTGCCAGGCGCGATTCGGACCGTAAGGACACTGTTGCAGCAATGAAGCGGTAAACGGAGAACCGGAATTATGGCACAAGACAGGGGACGACTGACGGGTAAATCATGCATCGTGACCGGCGCCGGCCAGGGGATCGGCAAAGCGATCGCCGCGCGGCTGGCGGCGGAAGGTGCAAGCGTCGCCGTGGTTGACATCAACGTGCGCACCGCCGAGAGCGTTGCCGCCGAGATCGAGAATGCCGGCGGAATCGTGGGCGCCGTCAAATGCGACGTGGCCGACCGCAAGAGCGTGCGGGCGATGATCCGCGCCACGGCCAAGGCGTTCGGCGGCGTCGACGTCATCTTCAACAACGCCGCCGTCGCCGAGATCCGGCCGTTCATGGAGATCCGTGAACGGGACTGGCAGCGGATCATGAATGTCAACGGCCTCGGCGTCCTGATCTGCATGCAGGAAGCGGTCAAGCAGATGCGCCGGCAGAAAAGGAAGGGCGGCAAGATTATCAACACGGCGTCCATCGCCGGCAAGGAGGGCTTTGACGTACAGCCCCACTACTGCGCCAGCAAGTCGGCGGTGATCTCGCTGACCCAGGCCGGCGCCCGCTCCTTCGCCGGCGACGGCATTACCGTCAACGCCTTCTGCCCCGGGGTCGTCAAGACCGAGCTGTGGGAGCAGCTCGACAAAGAGTTCATGAAGTACGGCCTGTTCAAAAAGCCGGGGGACGCGATGAAGGCGTTCAGTGCCCGGATCCTGTCCGGCAAGCCGTCAACGCCCGAGGATATCGTCGGGCTCGCGGCCTTTCTGGCATCGGCCGACTCGGATTATATCACTGGCCAGTCGATCATGGTCGACGGCGGCATGATCATGTCGTGAGCCGCCATCTTCATGGCGGCTCGGAACAGCCTGGCGGCGGCCTTTGCCGGCAGGCTGCGGAGCCCGCGCCGCCGTCGCCACAAACAAGAGAGAGGAACGAGGAATGAGATACGGCACCCAGGGAATGATGGGCGTTGATTACGAGCAGCGCATTGACTTCGACCGCATGCGGGAACACCGGGTGTCGCGCATTCACCAGTACATGGACCAATTCGATCTCAGTTGCCTGCTGCTTTTCGAAACCGGCAACAAGCGATATGCCACCTCAACGGCGGTCGCCTCGCCGGAAGTGGACAACATGGCCCGCTACGCCATCGTGCCGCGCAACGGCTATCCGCACATCTTCGGGTTCGGCTCCGAAGTGGCGGCGGAAAAACTCAACTGCCCGTGGATCCGCGAGACCGCCTTCCCGGCGCACAGCACGATGTACGGCGCCTTGCCGATGGAATGGGGCTGTTACAACAACTTCATCGCCGACCTGACCATGGTGCTGGACCGGCACGACATCGACCACAGCCTGCCGGTCGGCGTCGACATGATGGAAAGCCAGATCATCGTCGGGCTGCAGGAAAAAGGGTTCAGGCTGGCGGACGGGCAGGCGGTCATGCAGCATGCCCGGGCGATCAAGAACGAAGATGAAATCATGTGCCTGAAGCATGGCGCTGCGATCGCCGACGCGGCCCATCACCACATCGCGAAAACGATCGAGCCGGGGGCGCGGGAGACGGACGTCCAGGCAGCTGCGTCCTCGATCATGCACAAACTGGGCGCCCAGTGGGTGCACAATGTGCAGGTGACCAGCGGCAACCGCACGCATCCGCACCCGCACCTGAGCTCCGACCGGGTGATCCAGCCCGGTGACCTGATCTTCGTCGATATCGTCTGCCTCTACAACGGCTACCACACCTGTTACTACCGCTGCTTCTGCTGCGGCCAGCCGACGGCGGCACAGAAGGACATTTACAATCGTTGTTATGAAATGCAGCTGGCGGGATTGGATCTGGTCAAGCCGGGTGCCACCACCGCGGACATCGCCGCCGCCTGGCCGACCTGCGATTACTGGGGGTTCAAGACGGAAGCGGAGGCTTTTGGCCTTGCCTTCGGCCACGGCATCGGCGTGGGGCTGGAGCCGCCCTGGATTATTGAGGGAGAGGAAACGGTGCTGGAGGAGAACATGACCATCGCGGTGGAGGCCCTCGTGGGGCGTCCCGAGGTGGGTGCGGCGGGTTTCGAGCAGGACGTGCGGGTCACCGCCGATGGGTGCGAA
>JASLZG010000162.1 GCA_030754995.1 Lentisphaeria bacterium | reverse complement strand
GGCAGCAGCCACGACCTCAAGGTGGGGCAATCGGTGCTTGCCATCGGGAACCCCTTCGGGCTTGAGTTGATTGCGGGAATTGAGCGCCCACCCTTCCCGGTCGTCGGCAAGGACGCGGCGGTTGCACTCGACGGCATCTTGGTTGGACGATATCTCCAGGCCCGTCAATCTTGACTCGTGAACTGTTCGCACGTACGTTCAGTGGCATGGTCCCAGATGACATCAAGAACGTACTGGCCGGTTTCGCGATCGCCGGCGACCTCGTCGATTGCACACCCTACGGCAATGGCCATATCCACGACACGTACGCGGCGACCTACAGGGACGGCAACGGTTCCAGGCGGTTCATCCACCAGCGACTGAACCATCACGTCTTCAAGGACCCCGTCGGCATGATGCGCAACATTGTCCGGGTCTGCGAACATCTCGCCGGCAAACTCGACTCGGGTCCGCAGCAGGTGCTGGAAATCGTCAAGGCACGCAACGGCGACACGATGTGCCGCGACGCCAGCGGCTACTACTGGCGCACCTACGTCTTCGTCGAGAACACCGAGTATCACGACTTCGTCCAGACCCCGGCCCAGGCGGAGGCGGCCGGCTTCGCGTTTGCCAGGTTTCAGAGGATGCTCGTCGACCTCGACGCCAACGATCTCAACGAAACGATTCCCGGCTTCCATCACACGCCCTCGCGCATGGCGGCACTCGAATCCGCGGTTGCCGCGGACACCGCCGGGCGGGTCGCCCAATGCGGCGACGAAATCAATTTCGCGCTGGCCCGCAAAGAGAGGATCCGGATCGTTACCGACGGCCTGGAATCCGGCGAGATTCCCGTGCGCGTCACGCACAACGACACAAAGATAAACAATGTCCTGCTCGACGTTGAAACTGGTGCCGGTGTTTGCGTCATCGACCTGGACACGGTCATGGCAGGTTCGCTTCTGTATGACTTCGGGGAACTGGTCCGGACCTCGACCGGCGACTTCGCCGAGAACGAAAAAGACCTTGGCAAAGTGTCGCTCGACCTCGAACGCTACGAGGCGCTGGTGCGCGGCTACGTCGGCGAAGCAAAGTCATTTCTGCAGCCGCGGGAGATTGAACTGCTGCCGCATGCCGGTTTTCTCATGACCTTCGAGAACGGCATCCGCTTCCTGGCCGATTACCTCAACGGCGACACCTACTACAAGATTCACTACGCCGAGGAGAATCTCGACCGCACCCACACCCAATTCCGCCTGGTCAGGGATATCGAGGAAAAAGTCGATCAGCTCGGCGCGATTGTCGACAGGCATGCCTGACCCGGCTGCCGGCAAGTGGAACGGCTCTCTGCCGCCGTTCATTTCGTCACTGCGACGTCACCAGCGCATTCAGCAGCTTCAAATACCCGGCCGGTGTGCCGCTGTCGTGACGCACGCCGTCGAAGACGCAGCCATACACCGCCTCGTCGGCAATCAGGCCGGCAATCCCCGACGTCAGGCAAATCTCCCCGTCCGGCCGTGGCGCCGCAGATTCCAGGTAGCCGTACACCGCCGGCGTCAACAGGTAACGGCCGGAGATGGCAAGATTGCCTGGGGCCTCCGCAACCGGCGGTTTCTCGACGACGGCGCTGACCCGAAGGAAGCCGTCCGGCGTCGTTTCGGCGGCGACAATTCCGCGCGACATCACCTTTTCGTCCGGGACTTCTTCCAGGCCGAGCACACTGTTGCCGACCTGCTCGAATACGGCGACCAGCTGGCTCGCAACCGGCACCTCCGCGGTGATCAGTGCGTCGCCGAGCAACACCAGCGCGGGTTCGTCCCCGACGGCGCCGCGGCCGCAGAGCACGGCCTGCCCCAGGCCGCCCGGCTCGTCTTGGGTGACAAAGGTAAAGGCGGCACGGTCGAGCAGGCGGTTCAGCTCGTCCAACAGCTCGGACTTGCCGCGCGCCTGCAGAATGTCGTCCAGCGCCGGGGCCGGCGAGAAGTATTCGCGAATAGCCGTCTTGTCCGGACTGATCACTACGACAATCTGTTCAACGCCCGCCGCCACCGCTTCGTCGACAATCCAGTGGATCACCGGCTTGTTGCCCAACGGCAAAAGCTCCTTGGGCACGGCCTTGGTGGCCGGCAGAAAGCGCGTCGCCAGGCCGGCGGCGGGCAGAATGGCTGTACGCACCGCCGTCATTCGTCCGGGATTTCCGGTATGACGACTTCGCAGTTGATCGCCTCGAGACGCTCGGTTAACAGTTGCAGTGCCGCGTCGTCGTTGTACGTCCCGACGATCGTCCCGCCGCTGCCTGCGAACTTCGCAGATGCCCCGGCATCACGCGCGACCGAGACCATGTTGCGGTTGGCCGGGGAGATGCCGTTTCCGGAGATGCGTTCGCGGACGTCGAAGTTCTGGTCTACCAGCGCGGTCAATTCGTGAGGCCGCCCCTGCGTCAGACATTCACAGCCACGCCGTGCGATATCGGCAAATTCGTGCATCGCCTCGACCACGTCGCGGTCGCCACGGTTAAAGCGGCTGTGCAGATCGCTGTGGTACTTGCCTGAGACTTCCGCCTGTACCCGGTCATAGGCCACATAGATGTTCGGCATGTTGGCCGGGTCGATGCGCACGTAGTCGCCGTACCCACGCGAACTGATGAGCTGCTCGTCGAAATCCATGAACATCACACCGTTGTACACCTGGATGACCCGGTCCTGCAACCCAGCCTGGATCGTCAACTCCTCGGTCTCTGCCCGCAAACACAGGGTCGGAATGATCTGCATCGGCACATCGACCTCGTAGAACCGCATCAACCCCCGAAACATCGCCGTGCACAGGGCGCTGGACCCGCCCATGCCGACCAGGCGCGGGACTGTCGACAGGTAACGAACCGTGAAATTCCGGCTTGGCAGCTCCACGCCATTCTCGCGGCACCAGGTAACAAACACCTTGGTCGTCGCCTTCAGCAGACGAATGCCCCCGTAGTACCCGTACAGGCCGATCTCGGTCAGAAGATTGTCCAGGCTGTCAAATCGGAGGTCTTCCACAGCGCCGGTGATGAAATGAATCTCCGGGCTCTCCCACAGTTCCACGTCCGCCACGAAATTCGACATCGTGAAGGAAATGGTCTTGCCGAAATAACCGTCGGACGGATTGCCGAGCAACCCCGCCCGCGCGTAAGATCTGGTTTTGATGAGCATGTCGTGGACTCCAACGATCCGTCGCATACAATAGCGCCAGAACGTCGGCACATGAATCCGTAACTTTAAAAATCGGCGGACCACGGCTACCTTCACCTTTCGCCGTTTGTCTCCCCACCCTGCATCGCCCATTCTACGTTCGTTCAGAAACCATGAAACCAACACTGGTCATCATGGCCGCCGGCATCGGCAGCCGCTACGGCGGCTGCAAGCAGATCGATCCGGTCGGACCGGCCGGCGAGATCATCATCGACTATTCGGTCTATGACGCCCTGCGGGCCGGCTTCGGCAAGCTGGTGATGATCGTCAACCGCACCATCGAAGCGGAGTTCCGAACACATGTCGGCCAGCGTTTCGAGTCGCAGATCGATACACACTATGTCGTCCAGGACATCAACGCCCTGCCCGAGCCTTTTGTCGCGCCGGCAGACAGGATCAAGCCCTGGGGCACCGGCCACGCCGTGCTCGCCTGTCGCGGCCAGGTCAACGAGCCCTTTGCCGTGATCAACGCCGATGATTTTTACGGGCCCACCACCTATGCCGTTCTCGCAGAGCACCTCGCAACGCTCCAAGACCTCGACGCACCGACATACGCCTTGGTGGCCTTCCGCCTCGGAAACACGCTGTCCGACCACGGCACCGTCGCGCGCGGCATCTGCAAGGTCAGCGAGGACGGACATCTGCAAACCGTGCGCGAGTGCCTCAAAATCGAGCGCTGCGGCAGCGGCGGCCGCATGCGGGAGGAAAACCGCACAACCACCGAGTTCACCGGCGACGAGCCGACATCGATGAATTTCTGGGGCTTCACGCCGCGCCTGTTCGAGCAGCTGCAGGAACAATTCGTGCCGTTCCTGGAAAACCACGGCAAGGACCTGGAGGCCGAGTTTCTCCTGCCGGTGATCATCGACGAGATCATCGGCGGGAGCCGCGCCCAATTGACTGTTCTGCACTCACGGGAACGCTGGCACGGCGTCACCTACCAGCCGGACAAGCCGCTGCTCGTCGCCGCTGTCCAGGGCCTCGTCGACGAAGGTGCCTACCCCGCGAACCTCTGGGAAAAGAATTGACATGGCAGAGCCTGTCACATTTAATGACGTTGCCCGCCTGGCCGATCCCGCCGACAACGTCGCGGTCGCCGTCCACCGTCTCGAAGCCGGTACCGAGATCACCCGTGACACCGCCCGCTACACGCTGTCCCACACCATCCTCGAAGGCCACCGTTTCGCGGACTCCGCAATCGCCGCAGGCGACCGGGTCCTGTCCTGGGGTCTGCCGTTCGGGATCGCCAGGGAAAACATCGCACCCGGCGAATACCTGTGCAACGATCTCATGCTCGAGTCGCTGCAAGGGCGACGCCTCGATTTGTCGCTGCCGGACGCCGCGAACTTCGATGATTTCGCCGAGCCATACCACCTGGACACCGCCACGCTGAACATCGGCAAACAACTGCCGCGCCTCCCCACTGACCGGACGTTCGACGGATACCTCCGTGCCAACGGCCGCGGGGTCGGCACCCGCAATTACATCGTCGTCCTCGCCACCACTTCGCGCACCAATGCCGTCGTCAAACGCATCGCCGCCGCGCTCGACTCCGGCCACCCGAACATCGATGGTGTTGTGCCGGTGACGCATACCGAGGGCGGCGGCCGGCAGATGCCGAACAATCAAGACTTTTTCGTGCGGGCACTCGCCGGTTTCGTCGTCCACCCCAACACCGCCGCCGTGCTCGCCGTCGATGTCGGCGACGAACCGGTCAACAACCACAGCCTGCGTGACTTTCTCGAGACCCACGCCTACAACTGGCACAGTCATCCGGTCGCCTTTCAGAGCGCCGGCGGCAAAAGCGCCGGACAGGTGATTGCCGATGGCCGAAAAACGATTCTCGCGTGGCTCGACGACGTTGATCGCACCCGGCGCACACCGCAATCCATCGCCAGCCTCAACCTTTCCCTGCAATGCGGCGGATCCGATGCCTTCTCCGGCATCTCCGGCAACCCCATGATTGGCGCCCTGGCAAAGTCGATCGTGCAATACGGCGGCAAAGCCTGTATCGCCGAAACCACCGAGCTCATCGGTGCCGAACCCTACATGCTCAGCAATGTGCGCGACCACCAGACCGCCAGGAAATACCTCGAGTACATAGAAGAATTCCGCGCCCTCGCATCGTGGCACGGACAAAGCGCCGAAGGCAACCCGTCCGGCGGAAACCGCATGCGCGGCCTCTACAATATCATCGTTAAATCCATCGGTGCCGCCCGCAAAAAAACACCCGATATGCGGCTGGATTACTCGCTCGACTACGCCGAATTGATGGCCGAGCCCGGCTACTATTTCATGCACACGCCCGGCAATGACCTCGAGAGCATCGCCGGGCAGGTCGCCGGCGGCGGCAACCTGATTTTCTTCACCACGGGCAACGGCTCGATCACCAATTTCCCGTTCGTCCCGACGGTCAAAGTCGTAACCACCACCGGCCGCTATGAGCTGTTGGAAAACGACATGGACATCAACGCCGGCCGCTACCTCGATGGCCTCGACATGCCGACGCTGGTCCAGGCTGCCATCGAGGAATCGATCGCCGTTGCCGGCGGCAAGCGTACCGCCGGTGAGCGCGCCAACCATTCACAGGTGCAGATCTGGCGGAACTGGATGCAGGCGCCCGGCGCTTCCCCCGCCGCCATCGCAGCCCGGGAAATGTTCGATGACCAGCCACTGAAAATCGACACCGCCGCCGCCGCCGACTGGCAACCCTGGCGCGACGTGCCGCGAAAACTCGGCCTGATCCTGCCAAACAGCCTGTGCTCCAGCCAGGTCGCCGGCCTCATCGCCGCGTCGCTCCGCGACCAGGCAATCGGCGCCGATGCCGGCATCAGCCAGTACGTGTCATTGCCCCACACCGAGGGCTGTGGCTGCTCCTCCGGCGAGGACGACATCGGCGCGCGGACGCTCGCCGGTTATCTCGTGCATCCCTACGTGCAGGTCGGCGTCCTGCTCGAGCACGGCTGCGAGAAATTCCACAACGACTTTTTCGAAAATCTCCTTGCAACGCGCGGTGTCGACCCAACCGCATTCGGCTGGGGCAGCATTCAGCTCGACGGTGGAATCGACGCCGTGACACGGAAAATCGAGCAATGGGTCATCAACCGCCTGCAGCAGGGGCTGCCCACCAGCGCCCCGGCCGGCTGCAGCGTCGGCCTGCACAGCCTGGAGCCGGTCGCTGACACGACCGCTGAGACACTCGCAATTTCCGCCGCCACCATCGTCGCCGGTGGCGGCACGATCGTCGTGACGGCCAACGCCTCCATCCTGGCGTCCGATGTTTTTTGTTCGAGACTGGGGCTCGAAACAGTGCAGCCAACGATGTCCTACGGGCGAACAAGCGAGCGTGCCGGCTTTCACATAATGGATGCGCCCAACAACGACGACATAGAACTTCTGAGTGGCATGGGCGCTACCGGGGTTCAGGTCATCTGCGTCGTCACCGGCAGTACGTTGTCGCAAGCGAATCCGATGATCCCCACCCTGCTGATCTCGACCACACCCGATACCGGCGCCGACCTTCATCTTTCCGGCGATGCGGCACACGATCACCAGGCTTTGCTGGAATTGTGTGCGAGCTGTGTGCGTGGCGACTACGAACCCTGCCTCAATTCCGCCGAACTGACCGCCTTCCAACTCACCCGTGGCCGTCTCGGCTGCTCTCTATGATGCCTTGTCCGCCGCGTCCGACAGCCATCGGCGAATCGGGAAAATGCCGTCAGCAATTGATCGTGTCGCGGTGTGGTGTATCGCAATCCGGTACGGGGTGTACAATGTTGCGGGATCACGGCGCTGAAATCCGACCGGAGAAATAATGAGATGACCAGGCCAAAAGAAGCGGCGGCCAAACTGACGTCACGCGAACGTATGCTGCGGGCGCTCAATCGCCAACAGGCAGACCACACCCCCTGCTGTTTCATGAATTTCAGGGCGTTGCGTGAGCGTCACAACAATGATTTTTACGAACTGGTCAAGGCCGAGCGGGCCATGGGTTTGGATTCGGAGCTGATCTTTCCCACATTCGCCGGCACCCGGCCGCCGGAACATCCGGTGCTCCGTGGCCTGCCCATTCGGTTGCATCCCGACGTGAAAATCAGGGAATGGTACGAGGACGACCCGGATGGCTGGCGCATATTGCACAAGGAGTACACGACCCCGGCCGGCCCCTTGACGACCAGCATGCGCCAGTCGGATGATTGGCCGTTCGGCGATCACATTCCTTTCGCTGACGACCACATGGTGCCGCGCGCGGTGAAACCATTGATCACCGAACCGGAGGATTTGGAGGCTTTTCAATACCTGCTGATCCCCCCTGCGGAACAGGATGTTGCGAAGTTCAGGGAAGAGGTCGGGCAGGGACGTGCCTTTGCTGACGAGCATGGGGTGCTGCTGACCGGCATGATGGGGGTCGGTCCCGACATGGCAACATGGCTGTGCGGGATGCAGGACCTGATGATGCTGACCATGGAACAGCCGGGGTTCATCACGGATTTGCTGGAGATGATCCACGGCTGGAACATGCAGCGGATGGAACTGGTGCTCTCGGCGCCGGTCGACTTGTATATTCGCCGGGCGTGGTACGAGGGCTGCGATGTGTTCACCGCGACGTTCTTCCGTGAGTCAATCCTGCCGCACTTGAAGATGGAAACTGCCCTGGCACACGAGCGCGGGGCGAAATTCGGCTACACCTGCACGAGCGGCACCGTGCCCATGCTCGACGCCTACCTGGAAGCGGACCTCGATGTGTTGATCGGCATTGATCCGCTCCAGGACCGGATCATGGACATGCCCCGGGTCAGGGAGAAGCTCGGCGGACGAATCTGCCTCTGGGGTGGGGTGTCAACCATGACGGTTGAAGAGGAGACCGACGAGCAGCGGATTCGCCTGGCGGTGACCGAGGCCATCGAGACCCTCGGGCCCGATGGCCTGATTCTCTCGCCGATGGACATCTGCATTGACTCTCCGCGGACGTGGCACAACGTCGATATCCTGATTGATGAATGGCGCCGGCATTGCTGAGCTCATCCCCGAGGGTGCCGGAAAAGCAGGGGAGCGGGGAGACGGGTGGCGGCAGCAACGGCACGATGGTGCACGACCGCCGCTGAATGCCGTCAACCACCCACATTCCCGAGGAAACGGCCGTAAAAAAGATCCAGGATTGGTTGGTTGTTTTAACCGGCCCCTGAATTGCCTGGCCTTTCAACTGTCTTTGTCAGGACCGCCGGGAATTAGGGTTCGGGTCGCGGCGCGAACCGGGGAGACATAGAACAGGAAAACGAACAGCTCGAGGATAAACATGGCAGCAACGACAACGACCGCCAGCTGATAGGGGGCGCGGAACCCGAAGGCGGCGCCGGCAAAGCCGCCCAGGAGAGTGCCCATGACAACACCTACCGAGACGGTGAATTCGACAACGGAACAAGCACGGCCGCGCCGGCAATCGCTGCTGCCGGAGGTGGCATAGTAGAGGCTGGAGAAGTAGTTGAAGCCGAGCATGCCGCCAAGGCAGCTCAGCCCGGCCAGGAGCCCGAGAGAGCCAGTGGCGACACAGACGATCGCCAGGCCCACAAGCCCAAGGAGACGGGCGCCAATAATGACCTTGAAGCGATGATGCCAGAAATCAGAGTGATGCATCACCACATAGGTTAACATGACCGCAATACGCCAGCCCCCCAGGATCAAGCCCTGGCTGGGTGCCGGCACTTCAAGGACGACGGCAAGGTCGGACAAAAGGTACATGACAATGCCGACGCAGCAGGTGCCGGCGATATTGGCGATCCAGCACATGCGGCCAAACGCAATGGACAGCCGCTGATCCACTGCCATGGGCGGCGGCACCGGCTCGGGCTCAGGCGCCCTGGCAGGTGATGGCAGGCGCAACAACAAAACCAGGGCCGCGCCCGACAGCAATACGGCAAGGGCGACCGGGGCAAACGGGTTGACGACGAAAAGAAGGCCGGCGGCAGTTTTGCCACCAAGCAGCCCCAGGTTCCAGGCAAAACAGAACATCATCAGTGTGCGCGTCTTGTCCTTGCGCGGGGCACCGCTGTCAAGGTCACTGAGCCAGGGAATGAGGCCGGCATAAGAAGCACCGGCACCGACGCCGCAGAAGAGATAGAAGGCCAGGAAAGGCCCACGGAAGTTCTGGAAGACGAGGGAACCTACAGCGCTGATCAACAGCAGCGAGATGCCGAGCAGCGCGGTGTGGCGGCGACCACAGCGGTCGCTCAGTTGACCCGCCGGCAAAGCGGCGATCGCCCAGCCAGCGGTAACACCGGCACCGACAGCACCGAGGAGGAGCAGACCGATACCTTCCTCGGCCAGCAGGCGCCCGACAGCAAAAACGAATGCTGCGCAGGCGGCATCAGTCAGGAAAGTCGCAACATAGAGTTGGCGTTTGGTGGTCATCCGGTACACAATCTGGTGAATTTACCGACTACTGTCCAACGTCTGGGTGAATTAGTCAACAGGCATAATCCACAAGGCCAACGTATATTACCACGTAACAACAGAGACGAAAGATGGCATCCCGACATGAAGGGACAAAAAGCGGGCGCAGGTCTTTGCGGGCGGCACTGGTGGTAATCGTCCTGGCGATTGTCCTTGGAGCATGTGCAGCGGCCAACCGCAGTGCGGTCGAAAGCTTCATCAGCCAACTGTTCGGTCCGCCGGCAGTCGAACTCCGCGAGGTGTACAAGGACAAGCCGGACGGCCCGAGTTTCGACCATTCGGCGCTGGACACGTTGCTGAAAAAGCATGTCGACGCCAACGGCTGGGTGGATTACGCCGCCATCAAAGCGGACGCCAGAACACTTGACGAGTACCTGGCCGCCGTGGAGACCGCGCCGCTGGACGAGCTCGGCCGTTCACCGCGGCTGGCATTCCTGCTCAATGCCTACAACGCGTTCACGATAAAGTTGATCGTCGAGCACTACCCGGTCGATTCGATCCGGGATATCCCGGACGCCTGGGACCTGGTGCGCTGGGAGGTGGGTGGCCATACATGGAGCCTGAACCAGATCGAGCACGAGCAGATCCGGCCGGCCTTCGTGGAGCCGCGGATTCATTTCGCCCTGGTGTGTGCGGCAGCGGGCTGCCCGCCGCTGCGCAACGAAGCGTTCGCTGCAGAGCACCTGGAGGAGCAGTTGGAGACGCAGACGGCGTTTGTGCACAACCACGCCAGCTGGTTCAAGTTTGAGAAGCAGAAAAACCGCGTCGGGCTAACGAAGCTGTATCAATGGTACGGTGCGGACTTCACACAGGTCTCCGGCTCGGTGCTCAAATATGCGGGAAACTTCAATGCCGATCTCAAAGCACAGCTCGACAAGGGCCGGGAACCGGGAATCGACTGGCTGCCCTACGATTGGTCGCTCAATG
>JASLZG010000161.1 GCA_030754995.1 Lentisphaeria bacterium | reverse complement strand
GGGCGGAACTGGCTTTCCACGAGACCGTCACCGAAAATCTCCGTGACATGCCGAGCACTATCCTGATGTCCTCGGCGGGCGAAGCGGATTTACTTGCCTGATCCTATGGCCAGACACAAGCCACGACCTGTCGCCAATGCCGCCGATACCGCGGCCGTGAAGGATCTGCGCCAACTGCGCAGCCGCCGCGAACGCGACCGTACCGGCACCTTCTACATCGAAGGCAACCGGATCGTCGCACAGGCTCTCGCCTCCGACTACGAAATTGTCGAAGGTGTCATTGCCCCGGATCTGCTCGCCGGCGGCCACGCCCATGAGACGGCAACGGCGTTGCAAGCCAGCGGCGCTCCGGTCACAGAACTTTCGCGCCAGGCGTTCGAAAGCATTTCGTATAAAGAGAACCTGCAGGGAATCGGCGCTGTGCTCCGTGCCCGCCTCGAGACGCTCGACCCGGTAGTGCCAAGCTCCGACGAATTCTGGATGGCACTGGACAACGTCGGGAACTCCGGCAATCTCGGGGCGATTCTGCGGACGTGCGACGCGGTCGGCTGCGCCGGTATCATTCTGTTGGGGCACACGACGGATGCATATCACCCGGCGGCGGTTCGTGCCAGCATGGGTGCGGTGTTCGCACAACGCCTGGTGCGTGCCGAGTTCGATGCCTTCGTGGCCTGGAAACAGACCTCCGGTTGCCACGTTGTGGGAACTTCCGGTGGAGCGTCGCAGCCGTATCGGGAATTGACGTATCCGCGCCCCTGCATCCTGCTGATGGGCAGCGAACGCCTGGGCCTGACCGAGGCACAACAGGCGGCTTGCGACCAGGTGGTCAGCATCCCGATGATCGGCACCGGCGACTCGCTCAACCTGGGGGTTGCCGCCAGCATCCTGCTGTATGAGGTCTTCCACCAGCGACACGTGAAAGGATCTCCTTGAATGCAAATCCATGCGGCGTCAGGGAATCTGTTACTGGCAGGTTCCAGTATCACACCGCGGCTCTTGAACCATCCATGGGCGGCGTTACGTTGTGCCAAACTCCGAACTGATCAACCAAAGGGAGATCGCCATGCACACGATTTGTCGCACCTTTCTTACTGTCATTGTTCTGACACTTGCCGCGCTGACAACAGGCGGGCAAACATTCGAGAACGTCACGGCCGCAATGGGACTGTCGCCCGCCAACGACGGAGCCTCGTGGGTCGACGTCAACAACGACGGCTGGGTTGATCTCGTGGCCGGCGCTCTGTGGATCAACGAGGAAGGGAAGAAATTCGTCAAAGCCGGCGGCGGCGGTTCGCTATTGAGCTGGGCGGACTTCGACAATGACGGCAATCTCGATTGGTTCAACGCCGGCGGCGGCGGTATTGGATTCGGCAACGGCGACGGCACCTTCGCCGGCAACAGCCTGCCGTCAAAGCCCGCGGACATCTGCGACGGCGGCACCTGCCTGGATATCAACGGTGACGGATTTGTCGACGTCTACTGGACCGGCTACGAAAACTGGGGGATCGTCAACGGCTACCCCGATTCGATCTTCCACAACAAAGGCGGCCGGACCTTCGAACTTGTCTGGACGCAGGAGCCGCCCGTGTTTCCCGGTCGCGGCACGACGGCGGCCGACTACAACAATGATGGCGCCACCGACATCTATGTCTCGGACTATCGGCTGTGCGGCAACCTTCTTTGGAAGAATGACGGCAGCCTCAAGGCACCGGGGATCGTCTTCGCATCCATCGAAGCCGGGGCCATGGGCGGTCCGGGCAACCAGGGCGGCGGCCACAGCATCGGCGCCAGTTTCGGTGACCTCGACAGCGACGGCTACATCGACCTGTTCGCCGGCAACTTCGCACACGGCGGCCAGCCGCAGTCCCAGTGCCTGCGCAACCGTGGCCCGGAGCACGGCTATGCATTCGAGAACAAGGGAACGTGCGGCGTTGTTTACCAGGAGTCCTATGCCTCGCCGGCGCTCGGCGACTTTGACAACGACGGCGACCTCGACCTGTACTTCACGACAGTGTACGGGCACAACCATTCCAAGTTTTTCAAGAGCGACGGCAATTGGGGCTTTTCCGAGATCACCGGTCCGGCCGGACTCGGCGGCATGCCACCGACTACTCAGGGGGCCTGGGGTGATTTCGACAATGACGGCGACCTGGACCTGGCGACCGGCGGCCGGTTGTATCGTAATTCCGGCACCGGCAACAACTGGCTGAAGGTACGGCTGCAGGGCAACGCTTCGGCCGACTCAGCAGCGGGCGGCAAGGTCAATCGGGCCGCGCTCGGAGCCATTGCACGAATCAAGGTGGGCGACAAGACAATCACCCGTCATGTCGAGAGCAGTACCGGCCGCAGCAACACGAACGACATGACGCTTCACTTCGGGCTCGGCGAGCGCGAAGAAGATGTCGAGATCGAGATCTCCTGGCCGTACACGAAGAAGAAGCAGATTGCCACAGCCAGCGTCAACACCACGATCACGGTGGTGTGTTCGGTGAGCGACGATTAATCCCGGGGATCTACTCCCAGTATGTCGCTCCGGGCAGGCTGCCATCCATGACGTAGCCACCGTCAATCGTCAAGTCCTGACCGGTCATGTAACAGGCGTCATCACTGGCCAGGAAGACCGCGCCGGCGGCAATCCATTCCGCCTTGGCAATTTCTTTCGCGGGAACCCGTTCGTACAGTGATTTGACGACCTGCTCGGTGTACATCGGGTTGGTCAATTCCGTGTAGGTTGCCCCTGGCCGGATGAAGTTGACGGTGATCTTGTGCGGTGCCACTTCCGTAGCAAGCGTCCGGCAGAACGCTTCGATACCGCCCTTCGCCGCGGTGTAATGTCCGCAACTGGGTTCACTGAGCACGGCGTGGATACTGGAGATCGCGATGATGCGCCCGCCGTTGCCCTGCCTGATCATCTGCTGCGCCCCGGCCTGTGAGCACAGAAACACACTCTTGAGATTGTTGCGAATGATCAGATCCCACTCGTCTTCAGCCATGTCAACGATGTTGCTCTGGCGGATGATCCCGGCGTTGCACACCATGATGTCGACGCCGCCGAGCTCGCCCACCACCTGGTCCACCGCCGTGCCGACGTCACCGGACATGCCGACGTCACACTGAACGGCACAGGCTGAACCGCCGGCCTGGCGAATGCCGTCGGCGACCTGTTCGGCTGCTTCGAGATTGGTATCGAGAATAGCGATGTTGGCGCCTTCGGCGGCGAAGCTGTTGGCAATGGCTTTACCGATGCCGCTGGCAGCACCAGTGACTACAGCGTTCTTGCCTTGCAATTTCATCTTACTCCTCCTCGTTGGATCGTCATAGTACCATGCCCTCAGGCAGTCGTCGAATTGAAGTTGGCAGTGCCGCGATCAATCATTCTTGATGGAGCTGGCGGCAAACGCCTCGCCCACGGGGTCCTGCAGCAGTTCAGCAACCTGCGCATCGGTCAGCGCCGGTGACGGCCTGAAGTGTGTCTTGCCGGGGATGCCGCGAATATTCAGCAGCGCACTGGAAACTGCCATGACATTGCCGAACTGCGCCAGCATCGTGCGCAACCGGGTGATCCGCTGCTGGTATTCGGCCGCGGCCTCCCAATCCTCGGCCACCGCAGCCTCTCGCAATGCCTTCAGCCAATGCGGCGCGAACGAGTAAATGCCGTCGAGCAGTTCCTGGAAGCCGGCGTGCAGAAGCACATCGGTTATTTCGGGTTCCGCCATGATCACGCGGAACTCAGGATCCAGCTGGTCCCTTACCTGGCGAGTGAAGGCGAAGCGCCCCGAGATCTTGGCGCCATTGATGTTCGGATGTTCCTGCAGCTGCAGGTAGGTGTCCATGCTGAAGTCGACACGGGTGAGCGCCGGCAGGTCATACAGGTAAACCGGTGCCTTGGCGACGTCCGCCACTGCCTTGTAATAATCAACGAGCTGCGTCGCTGTCGGTGAAACAAAGAAAGGTGCGAGAACCACGACACCATCGAGATCGAATTGATTGACGAATTCGATGCGTTCCCTTGTCCGGCTGTACGACGTGTCACCGACGCCGACAAGCACCTCGCCCTTGCCGGCAGACAGCTCGACCGACTGCTGCACCAATTCGCGGTAGGTGCTGTCGCGCAGCAGCTGCATCATCCCCATCGTACCGCCCACCAGAACACCGTCGATCCCGTGTTCCCATTGATCCGCCAGATGCGCAGCCAGCCCTTCGGAGTGAAGGCTCTCGTCCTCCGTGAGCGGCGTGCAAATGGCGTTTATGAAATATCCAGCACCCATGATGATCTCCCATTCATTGTTTACATCGAAGGGCGGAATATAGTCGTAAACTGGTCAGATGCCTGATCACATGCCCAACTTGAATTATTCACAAATTCTCCGCTCGCGCCGCCGCCAAGGCACCTACAGTTCCCAGCGGTTCGCCACTTCACGTGTAATGCGGGCGAGTTCCTCGGGCGTCTCCTCGTTGCGGCCATTCAGCACCTCAAACGTCCAGGGGCCCGTGTACCCGATCTCGACGAGGGCGGCACGGATGTCGTCCCAGTTGAGCCCGCCGTGGGTGGGCAGCCAGTGGTTGTCTTGAGGATCGTCGTAGTCGACATCCTGAAGATGCGTACCGGCCAGGCGCGAACCGGCGGCGATAATCTCGGCGGCCGGTTCGTGTTTTGAGGTCCACGCGTGTCCGGTGTCGATGACCAGTCCGAGTGCATCTGCCGGGTAAGGATCCACGAGCGGCCGTAGTTCCTTCATCGTAAGGAACGGGTACGGGCAATGGTAGGGCAAGTTTTCCAGAAGTATGCGCACCCCGACCTCGGCAGCTAGCGGAACCAGGTCATCCAGGGAACGATGTACGGCATCCGCAATAAGCTGTGGCGTATCCGGGTGGTCCGCGGCGGGTACAAAGCATGGGTTTGGCACGGGATGGATGACCACATCGGCAGCGCCGATTGCAGCTGCAAAACGAAGGTACGCGGCAAGCACGCCCACTTTTTCACGACGCCACCCCTCCTCCGGGGCGCCGATGACATTGCGCTTGAGCGGGGCGTGGACGGTCCCGCCATCCAGCCCGCGGGATTCCAGGCGGGCGCGAAAATCGGCCAGTGCCGGCCCGCTCGGCGGCTCCTCCAGGTGGGGTGCCTGGCCGAGGATTTCCGCCTGGTCAAACCCGGCGGCGGCGATGGCATCGAGCGCTGCATCGACATCCCGATCTCGGAAACCCATGGTGCTGTAACCGATCTTGCTCATGATCTTATGCCTCCCATTACCCTCCCCTCCCCCCGGGGGTTGGCAGTGTCATTCATCGATTTCGTCTTTCCACTGTGAAAACAGGTCGATCACTTCCTGTCTGCCGCCATAGGCCTTGTAAACCAGGCGGCTGCGCAGGTGATATTCCTTGCCGATTTCGACATCGTCGATGACAAACTGGTAATCCCAGGCCGGATTAAAGACCCGCTTTTCGTCGTCGCGACCACCGCCGGTCGGTGACATGGTGAGTCGAACCGGTGATGTCTGATCGAACATCTGCAGGTACAGCATCTTTCCGTCGTGCGGTCTCCCGAACACCAGCGGCAGATCGAATCGGCGGTCGCTGAATGCATGGGCCAGGCTCCGCACGTTGTAGGAACGATCGGCGAGGCCGAACTGTGGTTCATCGATTGTCGAATGACACACGGTATTCCCGGTGCCGTGCATATCCGGGCTCAGGCAATTCCAGAATCCATCCGGGTTGAGAAAGAAGAGGCACGGGGAATCCGGCGCATTGATGTAGCTCGCCCAGAAGAATCCGAACTGTTTTCCGGCCCTTGGCGGTTGATGCAGTTTCGCGGTGAAATGGAAATCAATGATATTGGGTTCCTTGACCTCGAAAATTGTCGTCGACTCGACAGCTGTCTGCGGTGTCCGCGACTGAGCAAGTCGTACTGCACGGTCGGAAATACGTTCCACCTGCATTGGATGGTGCCTGGGTTCGAACGTATCGCCTTCCTGGTCGGTAGTGAACAGCCCGTCCATCAGGTGTTCCAGATTGAGACCGGCATAGCGCGGGGCAAAACAGTTGCGTTTCTCGTGGACACTGGTCAATGACCAGATGCCATTGTAGTCGGCGCAATGGCTTGGATGCGCCGCATCGCCGGCGTCGTTGTCACCGACGACAACTTCGAGCTCGGTGGTATGAACAATCTCGTAACTCATGGACATCGCCCGTGATTATCGGCAGCATGCCGGGTCCAAGCCGTCGCTGATTTCGATCATGCGGCCGGCCTATCGCACAACTTCCCAGTACAGCTGGTAGGCCGGCGGCAGCCCCAGCTGGGCTCTGAATACGGCATTGCCATACGATGAATGTCCATCGGCCCAGAGTAGATTCAAGCCGCCATTGTGCCGGTCGCCGTAGTTGTTGATTGCTCCCAGCGGGTCACCCGATCCGTCGCCCCGCGTCATGCTTGAACTTGCGCCGTCACCGGACTCGAGCCGATGCTGTGTATCAATGAAAGTGATCGTGGCGCTGGGGTTCGTGATGCCGCCAAGTTTCACATAAAAATTATAGCCGATGCCCAGTTCCCAGTAGTTGTATCCACAGGAAGGGTTGTCGCTGCCATTGTTGCATTCGGCATAGTGCTTCCAATTGCCATTGAACTCCTCGGTGTCCGAGGGGCATCTCCACGGGCTGTCCGGATTCAGGCAGGCTTCCTTGCCGGTTGGCAGCGTCGGGTGTCTGCCGTTGAAATACGGCGACAGGTAGCGCATGTAACGCGCCCCGTTGTCGTTCGTGTCCCAGTGGGAGTTGACGACAAAACCTTCATTGTCATCCGTGTACATGAGCCATCCCAGGCCCAGTTGCTTCTGGTTGTTGGTGCAAGCGATCTGCCGCGCTTTGTCCTTGGCCTGATTCAAGGCGGGCAGCAGCATCGCCGCCAGGATGGCGATGATGGCGATCACAACCAGCAGCTCGATGAGCGTGAAGCATGCTCGGAATGGACGCCTCGAAACTGTCAATGATTCGACTGGCGTGGGCCGGGCATCCGGGTCTTCTGGTGATTGCATAATTCTTCGCCTCGGGCTTGTGATCGTCACAGTGTTCAGTATACTCCCGACCATGTCGATCTGCAATTATCCATCACTGCCGCGGCGGCGGCGCAATCAGGAAACAGGCCCCCTGCACCCGAGGCATCCATGAGCGAACACTGGTACGACAGGCCTTTACGAATCGCTGCCCTGCAATGCGATTTCGAGGCGGGCCAGACGCTTGAAGTGGCGGACAAATGGGCCGCCGCCGGTTTCAATGTGGAGCAACTGTTCCACCCGATGGCGGACTCCTACTCGGCGCTGTTCGACATCGAGAACCACGCTGAAATCCTTTCGGATTACCTGGAGCGGGCGCAGCAGAACAATCTGCGCATCATCCTCTATCTGAACGTGCATATCCTCGGCCCAACGCTTGCATCCCACTGGGAAGACTGGGCCCAGCGCACGGTCGACGGGTCCTGTCCCAGGCAGTATGAAACCTATTACACCTGCTGCGTCAACAGTTCGTGGCGCGATCACTTTTTTTCGGTCATCGACTCATTGGCGACTTTCGACATCGATGGGGTGTTTCTTGATGGTCCGACGGTAATCCCCGGCGGTTGTTTCTGCCCGCACTGCCAGGCACGGTACACGTCCAGGCATGGCGGCGACCTTGTCGAGGGCGAGCATCAATCGAAATTCATCGGGGAGAGCCTGCACGACTTTCTCCGTGAATCCTACAGCCGGTTCAAACAACACAAGCCGGACAGCATTTTTTACATCAACCTGCCGATCACTGCTTCGCAGGCGAAGTATCTGTCGCCGGTGGCTCAGTTGCCGTACAACGATCTTGTCGGCAACGAAGGCGGTTTCATGTTTTATGAGCCGCCACGGGATGCCTATCTCTGGCGCAGCAGCGTGACGGTCAAATTGCTGGAGGCGCTGGCACCGGACAAGCCGCGGGTGAACTTCATGGCGGCCGACCAGAAACCCTGGTCGTGGTACATCCACACCCCGGCAGAAACCAGGCTGTGCATTGCGTCGACGGTTGCCAACGGCGCCAACATCTGGTACGGGCTTCATGGCGCCAGCAGCTTGTTGGACACCCCGGGCGGCAAGGCTGCCACCGGGCTGATGCGCTTCCTGGCGGCGCACGAATCGTATTATGTTGCGACACGTTCAGCGGCCCGGGTCGCCGTGCTCTACGCCTACGCCACGGATTATCAATATCGGGTCAGCGGCGAGACGTCCGATTTCTATGGGGAAACGGCGGAGAAGAGCGGGTTGTACAGCGGCAACTTCACAGAAGCGTTCCACGGCTTCTGCGATGTCCTCTCACGCTCGGGCATCCCCTACGACTTGACCACCGACCTGGATCTGACCGCCGGCCAGCTGGCCGGGTACGATTGTCTGCTGCTGCCCACCTGCGCCTGTTTGTCGGACAAATCCGTCGAGGCGATTCGGGAGTACGTGAAAAACGGCGGTGCCATTGTCTCGAGCCATGACACCTCGCTGTATACAGAAAGCGGTGAGGCCCGCACGGATTTCGCCCTGGCAGACGTTTTTGGGGCAAGGTATGCAGGAAGCGTAATGCCGTACAAGAACTTCAATTATTTCTCGATCTGCAGCGAGCATCCCTTGGTGGATCACATCGACATTCCGCTTTTGCCGGCACCGGAATCGGTGGTCGACGTGACGGCGGCGGAGTCCGCAAATGTGCTGGCAAAATTTCACGCTGTGCAACCGGGCCGATATGTGCCGCTGACCGAACCGGCGCGGCCGGCGATCATTCACAATCGATTCGGCAGCGGGCACAGCCTCTATCTGGCCGGCACTTTCGGTGAGATGTGCATGAACTACGCGCCGCCGGAGTACCAACAGTTGCTGAAAAATGCCGTCGCCTATTTCTCTGAGAAAAGCGTGCGGTTGCAAGGTGCCATCGGCAATGTCGAGGTGAGTGTGCGCCGGCAGCCCAAGCGGCTGCTGATTCATCTCGTCAATTATGCGGGCCTGCCGCCGCGGCCGTTTACAACCATCGCGCCGCAATGCGGCTTGCAGCTCGTATTGCCGGACGCCGGCGCAATCGAAGCGCCGCGGGCACTGGTTGCCGATCAGGTATGCAGGTACGAGATGCACGGCGATGCGGCGGTCGTGAATCTACCCGAGTTGCGTGACTACGAAGTTATTGTTGTCGAACAGCCATAGGTACCAGGGCAGCATGTCCAAAGTCTGGCAGGAAAAAGGGTTCGCGGATTTTGCGGACGGCACCTTCGGCAACGCCGGACACAATATTTATGTGTCGCGTGCCGGTGTGCTGCAACGTATCCATCAATACGACTTCAACAAAAACGGCTACATGGATCTGCTGTTCTGCAACAGCCAGAACCACCTCGAGAAGGCGCCGGCTTACCTGTACAGCGACCCGCTGAACAATCAGACGCCGATGACATTGCCATCTGACGGGGCCAGATCGGGCGCCGTCGTCGATCTGAATGGCAACGGGTACGATGACCTCGTCCTGGGCATGTTCTACAATGGCAATCGATTCGACTTGAACGCCATCATTTACTTCGGGTCCCCGGCGGGTTACAGCGAGAACTATCAGCAACATCTGCCGGCACCGGAATGCTACTCTGTGGCGGCCGGTGATTTTAACGGCGACGGCAAACCGGACCTTGCTTTTCTGTGCACGCACGGTCTGCGGGTGTTTTATCAGTCGTCCATAGGATTCGAACCGAAGCGCTTTGTTGACCTGCAGATCGAAGGCAGTCAAATCACAGCTGTCGATCTGGATGCCGATGGCTATGCCGACCTGGTCGTAGGCTCAGCGGATGGCAGTACACGTATCTATTGGGGTGCCGACGACGGCCTGGATCCGAAGCGGAGCATTGGGGTCCCCGTCGAATCCGGCGGCGAATCTGTCGCGGCTGACGATCATGAAGCAGCATCTGCCGAGTACGTTGCGGAACCGGATCCACTCACACAGGTCATCTCTCTGTGCGATGGTTACCAGTTAGTTGCACCACTGCCGAACTGCGTGGTGTTCGTTCCGATCCGCAAGGATCGCAGCTTCGGTCCATCCTGGACCCTGGCGTGCCGGCAGGCGATGTCCGTGGCGGTCGGCGACATCAAGGGCGACGGGGCCGAGGATCTCGTTGTTGCCTGTCGCGACAGCGTCGGGAACAGTGAGTGTTCCTGGATCTATTGGGGCGGTGAAAACGGCTTCGATGCCGAACATCGAACTGCGCTGCCCACTGATCGCGCCTGCGATGTAGCGGTCGGAGATATCAATGGCGACGGCTGCGATGACATTGTGATCTGCCAATTGCACACCTATGAATCGTTCAGCGCGCCCTCCCTGCTTTACCGCGGCTCTCCCGACGGCGCGCGGAAGACCCCGATCAAGCTGCCGACCGAAGATGCCCGCAGAGTCTTTCTGATCAACACACCGACGGCAGAACCGCCACAGGTGTTCTTTGTCAATCACTTCGGCGGCAATAAGATAGGCAATATCAGCCCGACTCTGTACTTTGGCGGTCCCGACGGCTATGCCGCGGATCGTCGGAGTGACATTGCCGGATGGGGCGCTGTCGAGGCGATATGTTGCGACATCAATGACGACGGTTACGCAGATATTGTCCTTGTGAATTGTGCCGAAAACTCCGTCAGTCTCGATCCCGGGTCTTTCGTCTTTCTGAATAGCAAGGATG
>JASLZG010000160.1 GCA_030754995.1 Lentisphaeria bacterium | reverse complement strand
ACGTAAATCCAGTCGCGGACATTCAAGCCATCGCCGTAGAGCGGCAGCGGCTTGTCCTGCCTGGCGTTGTTGAACATCAGCGGCAGCATCTTCTCCGGAAACTGGCAGGGGCCGTAGTTGTTTGAGCACCGGGTGATCACGGTGGGCAGGCCGAACGTATGATGGTAAGCGTGTACGAGGTGATCGGCGGCAGCCTTGCTGGCGCTGTATGGCGAGTTGGGTGAGAGGGGGGTGTCCTCGCGGAACTTGCCCGTGTCGCCGAGGGCGCCGTAAACCTCGTCGGTGGAAACCTGGAGGAAACGGTCGACGTTGTTGTCAAGTGCGGCCTGCAGCAGCACCAGGGTGCCGGTGACGTTCGTCTCGATGAAAACCTGCGGACCCGTGATCGAGCGGTCGACGTGGCTCTCGGCAGCGAAATTGATGATGCCGTCAACCTTGTGCTCGGTGATGGCGCGGTTGACCGTCTCCTGCTCGCGGATGTCGCCGTTCACGAAGATGTGCCGCGGGTTGTCGAGGTTGGCGGCAAGGTTCTCCAGATTGCCGGCATAGGTGAGGGCGTCGAGATTGACGATGGTTATGCCGGGTTCCTTGTCCAGCAGCAGGTTGACGAAATTGCTGCCGATAAACCCGGCGCCGCCGGTGACCAGGATGGTTTGCGGTTGGTTCATTTCAAAGTCTCCAGAAAGGTGGCGAGTGGTTCCTGCCAGTGCGGCCGCGGCTGGTTGAGTATTTCATCTGCCTTGCGGCAATCGAAACGGGAGTTCCTGGGCCGTGGCGCGGTGGCTTTGAACGCGTCGGAACTGCAGGGCTCGACCTTGCACGACGGCGCCAGTGTGGCCATTGCGAACGCTGCAATCTCGTGGCGGCTGCCGTATCCCGACGCGGCATAGTGAAAGGTGCCGCCAGCGTTCTTTTCCACCAACTCGCAGATGGTCGCGGCGACATCAACGGTCGCGGTGGGCGAGCCGACCTGATCGTCGACAACCTGGAGGACATCGCGGGTCTCGGCCCATTTGAGCAGTCGTGTAAAGAAGTTTTCCCCGTGTTGTCCATAGGTCCATTGCAGGCGCACCGTCAGGTAGTCGCAGCCGCTTGCTGCGAGCATTGATTCCCCGAGCAGTTTGCTGTGGCCGTAGACGCTGATCGGGCAGGGGGCGTCGTCTTCGCTGTACGGATTTTCCTTGGTGCCGTCGAAAACAAAGTCAGTGCTGAAGTGCACCACCCGGCGTCCGGCGGCGGCAGCCAGCAGGCCGAGCTCGCCCACTGCTTCGCCGTTGACCGCGGTCGCCAGCTGCTGGTTGGATTCGGCGCCGTCTACATCGGTATAGGCCGCGCAGTTGATAATGACATCACCTGCGGCGATGGCTTCCTGTCGCGACTCATGCCGGGTGATATCCCACGCCGGCTGGTCGAAATCGGCAACTGGACAGCCGCGCGCCGAGAAAGCCGACACGACGTCCGAGCCGAGCATGCCGCCGGAACCGAGGATGACGATCGAATCCATTCAGGAGGGTCGTAAAATTATTGGTGACGGTTTGAGGAGCGAAATGATGGCAGGGCATAGCATACAGCCACTCGGGCGCGGCTGCAAAAGGGCAGGGGGCGTCGGCGCGTCAGGCCCTGCCAGCCCGGATGCCCACCCGCTGGTGGTTAGTGCTCGTGCCGAATAGCCGGGGGCAGTGATATGTCACTTTTATTCTCGAGCGTTCTCAATATATTAGGCGTCAGCAATCAGATTGCAGGGACCGTAGCTCAATGGTTAGAGCAGCTGACTCATAATCTGCTGGTTGCAGGTTCGAGTCCTGCCGGTCCCACCATTTCCCCGTCCCATTCCCTCAGGATTTCCTCGCTGCTGAAGACGTATGTCCACGATATTGACTCCGGGCGTTTGTCTTTGAACGTCCGGGTCAGGGACAATATCGATTCCTGTCGGGGCTTGATGGTCAGGGCGACGGCCAGCGTCGACTCGCGATTGCGGAGCTCGCAAAGGTATGCTTCCGTGCCGTCGATCGATTTTTCCAGGCTGATTCCCTGCCAGCGCAGCGGGTGCTCCCTGTCGTAGATCCGCCGACAGCCGCCGGCGCGCATCTGCCGGTCGAGGATCGGCACGAGATTGTGTTTGTCCCGGGCGTGAACCAGGAGCGTCCGCGCCTGCACCGACTGGAGAAGCTGTTCGGTACCGCCCAGGTGCAGGGCGCGGTTGTCGAGCAACAGCAGGCCGTCGAGCCGGTCAATGCCCTGGTGCCGCAACCATGAGGAGAGCCGGAAGGCGAAGCGCTTCGAGCCGGTATTGATCAGCAGCGGTTCACGCCCCGGCGCACAGACCAGCAGGACTGGATGGATCGACGTGTCCGGCACCAGTACCGTCACCAGCGGGTGCTGGTCATAGAGCTGGTAGCGGCCACACATGACGAGCGTCACCGCGATCAGGACAATCCCCATGACAAAGCTCCGGCGCAACTGCGGAATGACCAGCAGGAACGCGAACAGCACGAGGTAATACACGAAAATCAGCAGCAACGCCGGGGTCGCGACGGTGATCACGCCGATTTCATTGGCGCTGATCTCCGCCAGCCCGCGCAGGAACAGCAGCGGCCATTGCAGCAGCCAGCCGGTCGCCGTCGCCAACCAGCCGAGGAACAGCACCGCGAACGCCAGCTTGACGACGCTCAGGAAGATGATCAGCCAGGCGACCGCACAGACCGCCATGTTGGTCGGGATGCCGGCCGGCAGAAACAGGTTGTTGTAAAACGCCGTAAGCCCGAGCCCGCCGAGCCAGGCGGCGGACATGCTGATGAAGGACTTCAACAGGGTGATGCGGGCGCGGTCCCAGATGTGATTCGGATTATGCGCCCGAACCGGTATCCAGTGACGGCGCTCGAACAGGTAGTCGATAATAAACTGGCCGCGGCGCCAACCCCAGATGAGCGCCAGCACGATGATGAAGGAAAATTGGTAGCCCGAGTGGTACAGGTGAAACGGGTTCAGCACGAGCATTGCGACGGCGGCAAAAAGAACGAAGTTCGTGGTGACCATCGGAAACTTGAGGCCGCGTCCGGCCGACCACACGGTCAGCATGACCCAGGCGCGCATCGCCGATGGCGCGGCGCCGGTCGCGATGACGTAGAGGAAGAGCAGCACCGGCGCCAGGAAGTACTTGATCGAAAACGGTACGCGAAAGAGGCTCAGCAGCAGCATCAGGATCGTGAACAGGATGCCGACGTGTAATCCGGAGATCGCGAACAGGTGCAGCATGCCGCTGCGCAGGTAAAGGTTGCGGTCCTCCGGTGTCATGCCCTGCCGGAAGCCGCAGGTCATGGCGGCCAGGACGGTGCGGTCTCCGGGTTTGTCGATACCCTCGACGATGTGGGCTGCCGCATGGTCGCGCACCGAGTACAACGCCGCCATCCCCCGGCGCCAGCCCGTGGCTCCGGAGTCGATGTCGGCGTCGCTGACGTGAAAGATGTGTGTGATGCCGCGCCCGCGCAGATAGTTCACGTAGTTCATGGTGCCCGGCAACGTGGACCGCCAGGGCAGGCGGAATGCGCCGGTGGCGGTGATGTGATCGCCGTAGCGGAGGGCTTCCGGGCCGTCGCGCAGCAGGACCTTGCCGCGGCAGCGCTGCCACCCGCCATCGTGCATCATGTGCGTGAGCTTGAGCTCGACCTGCGGTGGTTGCTCCAGCCATTGCAGCGAATCGGTGACGGGCAGCCGGACCTCGGTCACGATGCCGCGAATCTCGCCGGAGACCTCGTCGGCGTTGAGATGTTTGTGATAAGTTTGCCAGGGAGCCCAGGCATGCGCGATGGTGAGCAGTGCGGCCGGCAGCATGGCCCAGGCGTATTTCCAGGAGTTGCGCGGCAGCACCAGGAACCCGATGCCGGTCATGGCGGCGCCGACAGCTGCCGCAACGGGCACCGACGCATAATCGAAAGCCGGCAGGCTGACCGGGATCGAGGCGGCCACGAAAAACCAGAACACCGGCAGGCAGGGCAGGGGGAGCAGCAGGTCGTCGGGCAGGGCCAGGCGATCGCGAAGCTTTTGGACAATGGCAGGGAGGGGCATAGACGCAGGGACGGAAAGCATTGGGCGGAACAATTACCGCCAATTTACACGAATTACCGCGAATTGGGATAGCCGGTTAAAGTGAGATAAAGTAGGGTTGAATCGGCTTGCATCGGAAGAGGAATCCCATGACCAATCTGTCGTCAATCGAATATGACCGGGTCTTGCCGCCGTTGAAAGGCGTTGTCTCTTATGCGCAGGACGCTCCCGACCCTGCACCCGACGATGCGACCGCGCTGTTGCGGCCGCAGGTCGCCCAGGGCGACCGCCGCGATGGCCGGGTCTATTTCTACACCGACGAGATCGAGCTGCACTGCAACGTCGCGGTGGCGACCGGGCGGCCGTTGATCGTGATGGGGGTCTCGGGCTGCGGCAAGTCGTCGCTGGCGCACAGCCTGGCACGGGCGATCGGCTGCAACTACTACGAGTACGTGGCGACGTCGGAGAGCCAGGCGCGGGATTTGCTCTATCAGTTCGACGTCGGGCGGCGGATTGCCGATGCCCAGGTCGGTGGCGCCGACGCCGAGACCTTGTGGGGCAACGTGCACCAGTATATCGAACCCGGCCCGCTGTGGTGGGCGCTCGATCCGGGCAGTGCGTCACGCCGCGGGCGCGAGCTGGAATCGACGATGCCGTTCCGCGCCGCCCCGAACCCGTGCTTGTGGACGCCGCCATACGGCAGTGAACCAGCCGCCGGAATTCCCGCGGTCCTGCTGATTGACGAGATCGACAAGACCCGGCCGGATTTCACCGGCAACCTGCTGGTGCCGCTCGGCTCGTATCAGCTGACGATCGATGAGCTGGGACGCATGGTCTCGCTCGACCGCCCGGTGACGCCGCCATTGGTCGTCATCACCAGCAATCAGCAGCGCAAGCTGCCGGACCCGATACTGCGTCGCTGCATCGTGCTGAACCTGGGCTACCATACCCCGGATCAACTGCTGGAAATCGGCCTCGCCGACGCCGGGATGTATCCGCTGAAATCCGCCGCGGGTGAGCCCTGCGAAGCGAAGGACACCGGGTGGTTCAAACGCCTGGCAGAGAAGATGTGTGAACTGCGCGACGGGCAGGTCAGCACGGCGGAGTATCTCGATGCGGTGCACGCCTTGCGCGTTCTCGGTATCGACGAATCAGCCAGCGAGGATGGCGTCTTCGAAACCGTCTGGCGCCGGTCCGATGAGTAGCGGCAAACAAGCGCCGCCTGTGAAGAGCGATTTGCCCGTCAGCAGAACATGAAAACCCAGCAGTTGCGCTTGTCTTCCCGATCTTGAGAGACCGCGGCAGGCAACGGGGCCCGACCACCGAGAACCACCAACGGAAACATCAGGTTCCCCATGTATGCATACCAGCTTACCGGTCCGAATCAGGGCGTCTATCTCGAAGTCGACCGCCCGCAGCCTGCTCCTGATGAAATCCTCATCCGCACCCATCGCGTCGGGCTCTGCGGTACCGATGTCGAAATGCTGCACGGCACCATGCCGTATTTCCGGCTGGGCTGGACGCAGTACCCGGTCATTCTCGGGCACGAATGGTCTGGCACGGTCGAGGAGGTGGGCAGCGCCGTCGGCACCTTCGCCACCGGCGACCGGGTGACCGGCGACGTCACTATCGGCTGCGGCGACTGCGTCAACTGCATGCGCGGGCTGTACAACCTGTGCATCACCAAACAGGAAGTCGGCCTTTGTCGTGGCAAGGACGGTGGCTTCGCACAGTACCTGACCATGCCGGCGCGGCATTGTTATCACCTGCCGGAAGCGGTCAGTCTCGACGACGGCGTACTGGTCGAGCCGGCGGCGACGGTCGTCAAGGCGATCCGCAAGGTCGGGTTTGAACCGGGTGCCACCGTCCTGGTGACCGGCGACGGGCCGATCGGCCTGCTGGCAATGCAGGCTGCCGCGGCGTACGGCGCCGGATGGATCGTCGTCAGCGGCGCGGATGCCGGCAAGCTGGCGATGGCCAGCAAGTTCGGGGCCCATGCGACGATCAATGTCACCGACACGAACGTCACCGAGTACATCAACGACCACACCGGCGGGCTGGGGGTGGATTATTCGGTCGAGGCCAGCGGCCATCCGGTGGCGTTCGAGGACTGTATCACGGCGACGCGCCAGGGCGGCACGATCTCGGTGGTCGGCATCTACGAGCGCCCGATCGAGAACCTGGACATGGGGGTGGCTGTTGTCCGCGATCTCACCATCTGCTGTTCCGTTGCCAGTCCAAATGCCTTTGAGCAGACCATCCGCCTGATCGCGACGGGCAAGCTGCAGGTTGCCCCGCTCGTCACCCACGTCCTTGAGTTGGCCGAAGCGGAAAAGGCGTTCGAAATCCAACGCTCCCAACCGGACAAGCGGATCAAGATCCACCTGCAGCCGCCGGCTCTGGATTGACGCTCACTAATAGGTCGTCTCCGTGGTCTCCGGAATGACCACCAGGGCGTCCCAGCACTCGTGCAGTTTGAGTTGCAGTGGGTACTCCGGGTAAATCTTTTCCGGGATCAGCAATCCGATGCTGCGGAATAATTTGAGCTCGTCCAGTGCCGCCGGGAGCTGGCGCAGGTCGATGACGCTGGCGCCGCCTCCGGACGCGGCCAGGTCGGCCTCGTGTGCGGCCGCATTCGGCTGCAGCTCGTGGACGCCGATACGGTCACCGGCGAGGGCGTTGCAGCGTCCCGAGAACGTCGCGAACCCGAAGTTGCAGATCGTCCCGCGATGGTCGTCGTAGACCTGCGCGCCCATGTAGCGAATCGGTTCGTCGACGCCGATGTGCGGCATCCGCACACGAATCTGTTGCTTGATCAGGTGCAGGTTGTGCGCGGTCAGGAAAAACCGGGCGTCGTCCGGGGCGTTGTCGACGATCCATTTGAGGTTTTTCGCCATGTAAAAGTCGCGCAGCAGGACGTCGGAGGTGCCATAGAGATGTTCGTTCTGGCGGACGATCTCGGTGAGCTGGCGCATGGTTCGATACGCCTCGGGCGAGCTCTTGGCGATGAGCATTTCACGGTTGTCCTCGAACAGTTGAATCACCGCCATGACCCCGAGGCGGCATTGCTCCTTGAACTCCGGGCTCTGCTCATAGTAGGTCATCATCTGCATGAGATTGCCGTACGGCCGATACGGTGCATACAGTTTTTCAGCACGCGCTCCGAGATCCTCCTTGTCCTGCAGATACTTGAGGAGAATGTTGATCGCCTGATAGCACTCCTGCATGTCGATGCCCCAGTAGTGAATGCGTTTTCCAGGCGGTTTGCCCTGGTTGTATTTGGCGATCCAAACCAGGTTCTGGCGCATTTCCATGGCGCGCCAGTTGAAGTAGTCGCGCCGTAACAGTTCCTTCGGTCCCGGCACGCGTGTCTGGAGAATGCGATCGGTCAGGAGCCCTTCGTCCAGGTGGGCTTCCAGCAGGAAATAGTTGAACCCGTGGTGCTCGGCAAGATACTGGAATACACGATTGCGGAATTGGAAAAACTCACGGGTGCCGTGCGTCTGTTCGCCCATCGCCACGATTCTGTTGTCGCCGATGATTTCGAGGACCGCCTTCAGGTCGTGTGTGTGTTGGTGCGGGGCCAGGTGCTGCAATGGCGAGGCGTGCGCCTTCAGCCACTGCTGGCGCTCGGTCAGCGGTGTCGTCTGGCAGCCCCACTGCAGTGCGATGAGGATGATCAGAAATGTTATTCGCATTTTTTGTCGCCCTGTTTCTGCGAATTGATTCACCATAATCTCTCTTGCCATTGATTCACAAATCTCAATCTCCGGCGGCTGGGCCGAGGTTGGAGAGGATTAGGGATGGAGGGTACGCCCTGTAATATGCAAAGTCGCATTGGCGAACTATTGTGGGGAATTGTGTGGTCATAACAAGACGAATACTTTGCCTCGGCGGCAGGTGGAGCGCAATCGGTGGAGAGCGGAAGAATGGAAGCGTTTTGAGCCATGTAACTTGTGTCGCTCGCTTTCAATTTGCATGAATGCCAGGTCAATCTGCTGCTGCCCGAACGGCGGCCGGGGGTATTCCTGTCGGGTTATAAATGGAACCTTTTAACTTTTCATTGGATGATTTCGAACGGGCCGCGGCCCGGGTGTATGAGGTGCTGTCGCCGTCGCCGCAACTCTCGTGGCCATTGTTGAACGAGCGCACCGGCTGCGACGTTCTGGTGAAGCACGAGAACCACCTCCCGACCGGGGCCTTCAAGGTGCGCGGCGGCATCTGCTATGCCGGTGAGCTGGCTCGTGAGCACCCGGAAACGCCCGGTGTCATCGCCGCCACGCGCGGCAATCACGGCCAGAGCGTGGCGTTTTCGGCGGCCCGCCACGGCCTGGCTGCGGTCATTGTCGTACCACACGGCAACAGCCGTGAAAAGAACCGCGCGATGCAGGGCTACGGCGCTGAACTGATCGAGCACGGCAGAGACTTCGACGAGGCGCTGGTTCATGCACGGGCGCTGGCCGAGTCGCGCGGGCTGCACATGTTCCAGTCGTTCGATCCGCAGCTGGTCTGCGGGGTGGGTACCTACGGAATTGAACTGCTGCGGGCGGCGCCCGACCTCGACGCTGTTTATGTTCCCCTCGGCCTGGGCTCGGGTGCCTGCGGGCTGATCGCCGCGCGCCATGCCCTGGGGCTGCAGACCGAAGTGATTGCCGTCACTGCCGGGCAGGCACCGGCCTACGCCTTGTCATTCGCGGCCGGAGAGGTGTGTGAAACGACGTCGGCGAACACGCTGGCCGACGGCTTGGCCGTGCGCATTCCGCACCCGCAGGCGCTCGAATTCATGCTGACCCGTGCCAGTCGGGTCGTCACGGTTTCCGAGACGGAAATCCTCGACGCCATGGCGTTTTACTTCACCGACACCCACAACGTCGCCGAAGGCGCCGCGGCGGCGGCGCTGGCGGCGTTGTTGCAGGAAAAAGAACCGATGCGCGGGAAAAAAATCGGCCTGATCCTCTCCGGCGGCAATGTGGACGCCGAACTGTTCGCGCAAGCGCTGAGTCGCGGGCGGGGTGAGGGGTGACGGAATGAGGTTCGCCCCGGCGCTGGTACAATCAATGGTGATCGCCCTGGTCTGCGTGGCCGTGACCCCGGCCGGGTCGCGCGCCGACGAGGTCCAGTTGCTCGATGGCGAACGCGTCCAGGGCGTCGTGGGTGTCTTTGCCGAGGACGGGGGTGTCGTCATCCAGCTTGCCGATGGCGGTCGCCGCGAGCTGGCAGCCGCGGCGATTGTCGAGGTGCAGTCGCCGCAACGGGGCACGCTCGACTACATCCGCATCAGCCGCTACCGGGACAGCTGGTCGCGCCTTGAAGTGCTCAGCCGCACGTTTGCCAGTGCCGACGGCAAACGCCGCGTCACGCTGGCCGGCGCGGTGCACATCGCTGACCTCTCCTACTATGACCTGATGCAGGATCATCTCGATGCCCACGACGTCGTCCTTTACGAGGGCGTGGGTGTCCAGAGGGATTTTGCCGACATCGAAATTCCGACCGCCGAGAGGCGCGCCGAGGAGCTGGCGCATCCACGGCGGCGTGGCGGCCTGCGGCACTCGGACCTGGTGGCGCTCGATTTCGTCTCGTCCTTGCAGGTGGGGATGGGGGAAAGTCTCGACCTGACCTTTCAGCGTGACGGCCTCGATTACTCGCACAGTTGGTGGTGGCCTGCCGATGTGACTTCGGAAGGTTTGTTCGGGCTTGTCGACGAGAGTGAGAACTCGGTGTTCATGGATACGTTATCCAGTTCGAATCTGCGCCTGCAGATAATCAGCAACAATATCGTGTTACTCGCCATGACGGAGGCGCTGACGAGTGTATTCACTCGCAAGCCGATGAAGCTGGTGATCAAGGAGGCGTTCGCGGAGCTGCTGATCTCGCAGATGTCATATCTTGGCGGCACTGCCACGGAACAACCTGTAACCGCTGGTGTGGAAGCCGCCGAGGCTGAAGCCGGTGAACCGGAAGCTGCAATCGAATTGCCCCGGGCCGATACGTGGGTCCAGGAAATCCTGGTCCAGGGCCGCAACAAGGTTGTTATTCAGCGACTGGAGCAACTGCTGGACGGCGCGCCGGATGTGGAATCGATTGCGATCTTCTACGGCGCCGCACACCACGCGGATCTGCAGCGCCGCGTCGAGCGCCTCGGATTCAAGCCGGTGCGCGATGAGTGGTTCCCGGCCTGGGACATGCGCCACGAGCCCAAGCCGCTGATTTCGCCGGAGTGGGTCGAGAAGGTCAAGGCCATCCAGAAGGCGAACGCGGAGCGCGTCGGGGACGGGCAGTAACGGACCTTTCCCGGGGTGGCGGCTAGATCTGCCGCAGCCCGATAGTTTCTCGTGCCTCCTCAGCCGTGGCGATCGGGCGGCCGACAGCTTTCGCCATCTGCACGGCCCGGTCGACCAGCTCGGCGTTGGTCTGGGCGTACACCCCGTCCGGATGCTTGCCGCAGTCTTCGAAGCCGACACGGACGTGGCCGTTCTGCAGGATGCCGCGATTGATCTGGGCCCAGTACGTCATCGGGCAACGTGACATTGCCGACATCGACCAGTTCGACTTGTCCGGCAGATGATAAATCTGGTTGAACAGCGAGATGTCTGTCATCGGCTGGCAACTCTGGCCGGGCCAGCCGAAAAAGAAGGTGAGCCACAGCGGATCGTCGAGCAGGCCGGG
>JASLZG010000015.1 GCA_030754995.1 Lentisphaeria bacterium | reverse complement strand
GCGCACGCCCTGGGTCAGTGCCACGGTGGCGGCCGTGATCAGCACGAAAATGCCCAGGAGAATGATGACATGAATCATTGTGAAGGAGGTATCGCCGGTCCCTTCCTGGCGCAGCAGGCGGTGCATCCCCTGGACTGCCGCCGGCAGGCGATCAATGATGTTGACAGTGATGATCAGCGAAGCACCGTTGCCGACACCGTGATCGGTGATTTTCTCGCCGAACCACATGAGAATCATCGTCCCGCAGGTGAGGATGATCATCGTCATCACCTGGAACGACAGGCCCGGGTTGTTGACGATATTGGCGCTGGCGGCACCGCCCAGCATGGCACCGGGGTTCTCCATGCCCTTGGCCAGGAAAAAGCCTTGTACCAGGCAGATGACCAGTGTCATGTAGCGAGTCCACTGGATGATCTTTTGCTGGCCGGCTTCCCCCTCGCGCTTGAGCTTTTCCAGCTGCGGGAAAACCGGCGTCACAAGCTGCATGATGATCGACGCGGAAATGTACGGCATGATGCCGAGCGCACCGATGGCGAAGGCCCGCAGGGCGCCGCCACTGAACATGTCGATCATGTTGACGATACCGCCGGCGCCCTGCTGCTTGTTGAGATCGTCGAACATCGCGCTGAGCGCGGCGCTGTCGATTCCCGGACAGGGGATGTTGGAGCATACACGGCAAAGGGCGATGATCCCCAGCGTGAAGAAAATCTTGGCGCGCAACTCGGGTATCTTGAAGCTGTTGAAAAAGGCGGAGAACATGTGCAGTTCCGGTTAGACCGTCTCGCAGGTGCCGCCGACCGCCTCGATCTTTGAGCGGGCGCTGGCGGAGAAGCAGTTTGCCTTGACGGTCAGAGTCTTGGTCAACTCACCGTTTGCCAGGATCTTCAGGCCGGCACCGGTCTTGTCGCTGATCATGCCCTTGGCGGCCAGGGATTCGAAATCGACGGTTTCGCCGGTCTCATAATTCTGCTCGAGGGCCTGCACATTGACCAGCGTCCAGACTTTGTGGTTTGGATTTGTGAAGCCGCGTTTCGGCAGGCGCCGGAACAGCGGGATCTGGCCGCCCTCAAAGTAGGGCTTGCGCGAATAACCGCTGCGAGACTTCTGCCCCTTGTCGCCGCGGCCGCAACTGCGGCCCCAGTTGTTGCCGTGTCCGCGGCCGACGCGCTTGCGGTTCTGCCGGGGGGCCTTGGGCTTGAGTGTATGTAATTTCATCTGTTGCCTCGGAAATGAGTCGTAACATACTTCGGTTTGAGATAGTTACAACGTGATCAGGAAGCGGGTGCCGCTTCCGTTGCCAGATCCCGTTCAGAGCTTCTGCAAATCCCGCTTGGCCAGCACCGATTTGTAGCTCTCGATTTCGTTGATGCCGCGCATGGTGGCTTTGACGACATTGATCGAGTTGTTCGAGCCCAGCGATTTGGCCAGGACATCCTTGATGCCGGCGAGCTCGAGCACGGCACGCATGCCGCCGCCGGCGATCAGGCCGGTGCCGGGTGCGGCCGGGCGCATGACGACACGGCCACCGCGATAGGTCGCTTCGATCTCGTGCGGCAACGTGTGGCTGTCGCGTATCGGTACGTCGACAAGGTCACGCCGTGCCAGCTCCCCGCCCTTGCGGATGGCGTCCGCCACTTCGTTGGCCTTGCCCAGGCCCATGCCGACTTTGCCGTTGCGGTTGCCGACGACTACCAGGGCGCTGAAACTGAAATTGCGGCCGCCCTTGACTACCTTGCTGCAACGCTTGATGTTGACCACACGCTCTTCGTACTCAGGATTTTCTTCCTGCCGGTCTCGGTCGCTGTATTTTCTTTCTCTTGCCACGCGATCAACTCCTTGAGTTTGTCACGACGGCACGTTTTACAGGCAGGCCGGATGCCTGCGATGCCGTGCTCGTTGATTCGTCAAAATTCCAGTCCTGCCTCACGCGCCTGATCGGCAATTGCTTTCACTCGGCCGTGAAACTTGAAGCCTGCACGGTCGAACACCACTTTCTTGAGGCCGGCGGCAATGGCGCGTTCCGCGGCGATGCGGCCGACTGTTTCGGCACCCGTGACGTTGTCGCTGACCTCGTCGTCGCGCAGCTGCGGGTCCAGGGTCGACACGGCGGCCAACGTCTGCCCGGTGTCGTCATCGATGAATTGCACATACAGGTGCTGGTTGCTGGTGTAGACCGACATGCGCGGGACAGCTGCTGTACCGGCGACCCGCTTGCGGATGCGCCAGTGGCGCCGCTGCCGCAGCTTTTTTCTTGATCGGCTTGCCATCGGAAAATCCCGTAAGTTTGTTTGTGGTGTTTTGTTCGAGGGCGCTGGTTATATGCTCTTGCCGACTTTCTGCAGGACGAATTCGCCGATATAGCGAATGCCCTTGCCCTTGTACGGCTCCGGCGGGTGATAGGCGCGGATGTCGGCGGCGACCTGGCCGACCTGTTGTTTGTTCATGCCCTGCACGGTGATCTTGGTGTTTTCGTTCACCGTGATCTCGATGTTTTCGGGAATCGGGTACTCGACCGGATGGGAAAAACCGACGTTGAGCGTCATGGTCTTGCCCTTGGTGGCAGCGCGATAACCGACACCGCGGATTTCCAGGTCTTTCTTGAAGCCGGTTTCGACGCCTTCGACCATGTTGCTGAGCAGGCTGCGGGTCATGCCGTGCAGCGACCTCGCCTGGCGACTCTCGCTGGTGCGGGCGACGACGAGCACGTCGCCGTCAAGGCTGGCATCGATGACTTCCGGAATGTTATGCTCCATTGTGCCCCTGCTGCCGGACACTTTGACGCACTTGCCGGAGATTTCGACTTTCGCCTTGCCGACCGGAATCGGCTTGTTGCCAACGCGTGACATGATATGAGTTCCTCAGCCTGTGCCCGGCAAGCAGTCGTTGCCACAGCACAATTAGTTTGTATGAATGTTACCAGACGTAGCAGATCACTTCGCCGCCGACGTTCTGTTCCTTGGCCTGCTTGCCGGTGATGATGCCTGTCGGCGTCGACATGATCACCGTGCCGAGGCCGCCGCGCACGCGCGGGATATCCTTGACCTTGACGTAGACGCGGCAGGAGGGCTTGCTGACCCGCTTGAGGCCGGTGATCACCTGCTGGTGGCCCTTGTACTTCAAGGTGATGTTCAGGGCGGGGTGCTTGCCTGCCTTCACCACTTCGTAGTCGGTGATGTAGCCTGCCTGTTTCAAGGTGTCGGCGAGAGCGACCTTTTCCTTCGAGGAGGGCATCTGCACCAGCTCAATCTCGACGCGCCCGGCGTTGCGGATGCGGGTGAGCATATCGGAAATCGGATCGGTGTACATAGGGTGCTCCCGTTTACCAACTGGCCTTGGTGATGCCGGGGATCTTCCCGGCGGACGCCAGCTCGCGGAAACAGATGCGGCACAGCTGGAACTTGCGAATGTAAGCGCGGCTGCGCCCGCAGCTGCGGCAGCGATGGTAGCTGCGCACCTTGAACTTCGGTGTGCGCTTACACTTTTCAATCCATGAGGTTTTTGCCATGAGTGTCCTCGTTGATCAGGTGGCGAACGGCATTCCGAGCATCGTCAGCAGTTCCAGGCCCTCTTCATCGGTCTTGGCCGTGGTAACTATTGTGACGTTCATGCCGATGGTGTATTTCATTTTGTCGAGATCGATTTCGGTGAAGATCGACTGCTCATTGAGCCCCAGGCTGTAGTTGCCGGCACCGTCGAAGGCGGTCGACGAGACGCCGCGGAAGTCGCGCACACGCGGCAGGGCGACATTGATCAGGCGATAGAGAAAATCGTACATCCGCTGGCCGCGCAAGGTCACGGAAATACCGACGTTCTGGCCCTCGCGCAGTTTGAAGCCGGCGATGCTGGTCTTGGCCTTGGTGATTATCGGGCGCTGTCCGACAATGTCGCCGAGGGTGCGCAGCGCCTCGTCAAAGACCTCGCGGTCCTTGTCGCTGCCGATGCCGCTGGAGACAACGATCTTGGTGATCCTCGGTACTTCCTGCACGTTGCCGTAACCGCGCTTGGTGCGCAGTTCGGGCAGAATGTCGTTGCGATATGTGTCCATCAGTACGGACATGGCGGTGGTCCTCCTACTCGTCGTCCGGGCGGCCGCCGCGCTTCGTCCAATAGCGGCCCACTTCCATCACGTTAGAGATATGTATCGGGCACTCACGTTCGTCAAAGCCGCCCTGCGGATTGTCCTGCGTCGGTTTGCGGGCGATCTTGCGGACGTTGATGCCGCGCACGGTGATCTGGTCGCGGAGGCGGTCGATTGCGAGCACGGCATGCTCGATTTTGCCCGGATCGCCGCGGTCCTCGGGATCGGGCTTGAAGCTGCCCGAAATAATGACCACCTTCGAATCCTTGCGGATGGCCTTGTTCTGTTTCATCACAGCACCTCGGGCGCCAGTGAAATGATTTTCATGAAGTTCCGTTCGCGCAACTCACGGGCGACTGAGCCGAATATGCGGGTGCCCCGCGGGTTGTTCTGGTCGTCGATCACCACCGCGGCGTTGCGGTCGAACCGCAGGCACGTACCATCCGCCCGGCGGATGTCGGAGCGCGTCCGAACGACGACCACACGGACGACTTCACCCTTCTTGACGAGGCCGTCGGGGGCGGCTTCCTTCACCGTGGCGCGGACCACGTCGCCAACGCCGGCATAGCGCTTGCGCTGGCCGAGAACTGTAATGGCGACGACACGTTTTGCGCCCGTGTTGTCGGCTATGTCCATGCTGGTTTCAGACTGAATCATCGTCTCTGCTTCCTACTCGGCGCGGCGGATGATTTCCACCAGCCGCCAGCGTTTCAGCTTGCTCAGTGGGCGGGTCTCACTGATTCTTACAGTGTCGCCGACTCCCGCCTCGTTGCGCTCGTCGTGAACATGGAATTTCTTGCTGCGCGTGACGACTTTCTTATAGCGCACGTGCTGTGTCCGGCGATCAACACGCACTGCGATGGTTTTTTCGTTGTTGGCACTGACGACCGTGCCGGTGCGCGTTTTGCGCAAGCCGCGGTCGGCTTGTGTCTGTTCGGGTGTTTCGTTCATCGATCGCTTCTCCAGATTAAAACGGCACTCTTGCCGCCCGGTGCTGACAGCTAATTGGCATTCCTGTGGCGTTCGTTTTCGATGCTGCGGATTCGGGCGATGTCGCGCCGAACCAGCCGCAGCCGGGCGGTGTTCTCGAGCTGGCCGGTCTTGGCCTGGATGCGCAGGTTGAGATACTCGCGCTGGGCGTCCTCGAGCCCCTTGACCAGCTCTTCATCAGTATATTCACGAATGTCGGAAATTTTCATGGCTTTGCCTTCCTCAATAGCGCGAGAGCATCCGGCAGGGCACGCACAATTTCTGTGCGGCACGCTGGAACCCCTCGCGGGCAGTCTGTTCCGTGCAGCCGCTGACCTCGAAGATCACACGCCCGGGCTTGACTACCGCGACCCAGGTCTCGGGGTTGCCTTTGCCTTTTCCCATGCGCGTTTCCAAGGGTTTCTTGGAAATCGGCTTGTCCGGAAACATGCGGATCCATACCTGGCCGCGGCGCTTCATATGACGCGTCAAAGCCACACGTGCCGCCTCGATCTGCTGGTTGGTTATCCAGTCTTTCCGAAGCACCTGCAGCCCGTACTCGCCATAGTCGAGCTTATTGTTTCGGACTGCGATTCCGCCGACTTTTCCGCGCTGCACCTTTCGGTACTTTACCCTTTTGGGCATCAGGGGCATTTTGATCCTCCTCTATATGATCGGGCAGGCAAATCCAGGTTTTCACACCGATCTTTCCAGCCATCGTACGCGCTTCCGCGAAGCCGTAATCGATGTTGGCACGCAGTGTGTGCAGTGGTGTTTTGCCGTCTTTGTATTGTTCGGTGCGGGCAAGCTCGGCGCCGTTCAGGCGGCCGCCGCAACGGACCTTGATTCCGAGCGCGCCCATATCCATCGCAGTCTGGATCGACTTCTTCATGGCCCGGCGGAAACCGATGCGGCGCTCGAGCTGCATGGAGATGTTCTCCGCCACCAACTGGGCGTTGAGCTCCGGCTTCTTGATTTCGACGACGTCGATGTAGATGTCCTTGCCGTCCGTCAACTTGTAGAGGGCGTCGCGCAGGCTGTCGTACTCGGCACGTTTGCGCCCGAAAACCAGGCCCGGCCTGGCCGAATGCACGGTGACGCGGACGCGGTTGGCAAAGCGCTCGACATCGACACGGGACACGGCCGCCTGGCTCAACTGTTTCTTGACGAAGTTGCGGATCGTCATGTCCTCCTGCAACAGTCCGCCAAAATCCTTCTTGTTGGCATACCAGCGGCTGCTCCAGTTCCTGTTCAGCGCGATCCGGAATCCGATTGGATTGACTTTCTGACCCACTATTTACTCCTCTGCATGGCGCCAGCCACGCGGTGTTTCCTGACTATTCGTCGGTGACCACGACACAGATGTGGCTGGTGCGTTTGCGGATGCGCCCTGCCATGCCTCGGGCTTTCGTGCGCAACCGCTTCATGATCGGCCCCTCGCCGACGATCGCCGCTTCGACAACCAGGTCCGCCTCGTCGATGCCGCTGCCGGAATTGACCGCGTTGGCGATCGCCGAACGCAGTGTCTTGCCGACCAGGCGAGCCGCTTTGCGTGGCGAAAAATCCACTACGGCCAACGCTTCTTCCACGGGCTTGCCCTGGATGAGACGCGTGATTTCACGCGCCCGGAAAGGCGAACACCGTACGAACTTTGAGACGGCCTGTTTTTTCATGAGTCTGTTCTCAGGCGCCCGCAACGGGCGCCGCACCTTCATTTTTTCTCTGGTGTCTTTGCCGCGATTCGCGCTGTTGCGCCGACCGCGACCGTCGCCATGTTTCCCGTTGTCACCATTGCGGCGCTGATGGTCGGCCGTACCTCGACGATCTGAAAGCCATACTCGAGACCGCCGCCGCCCTCAATCCTGCCGACCATTCCCGGCAGGGCGCCGTGGTTAAAACCCACGTTCAAGGCCACCAGCTGTTTGTCTGTTTCCATCGCGACGACCTGACAAGCTGCCAGGTCGCCACCGGCGCCCCCAGGCGCTGTCAACAGCGTATCGGCCGCTTCCAAGCGCCCGATGAGATGGCCCAACTTACTCTGGAGCACCTCACTGGCCGGTGACTCACCGGCCGGATCCAGCACTTCCAGAACTGAATTCAAAGAACTCTGAAACTCCCGTAACTCGCGGTAAATCTCATCCCACGAGTCTTGCAGCCGCTTCGTCTCGTCCAGTGCCAAGGCGGCCGTCAAATTGTCCCTGTTCACCAACAGGTTAGCCACCGACAGCCGCAGGAACTGCAGTTCCTGGCGGCATTCCTTGGCTGCCACATCCGCCGCGGCGTAGTTGCTGCGCAACTCGCCGAGCGCCTCTTCCAAGCGGACAACCCGCACACTCAGTTGCAGGCACTGCCGCTCCCAGGCGTCGCGGGCCAGCTCAGCTTCCCGCAACCTCACAACCGATACTTTATCACCCTCGTTATCCGCCGTTGTGTCGAGACACAAAACCGCCGAAATCAGAAGAAGAGCGCGTGAACTACGCATCGGCCATCGCCTTGCCTCTCTGATCATTGACAGGATTTTACGAAAAATCCCGCCGAAACGCCGAAATGATGAGGCGAAAAGATCGAAGTTAGCATGGAGTGCGGCCGCGTCAAGGTGCGTTGCATGAAAAAGTTGGGAATATTGGCCCGGCGAAATCCGTGATCCTTGCAACGTCCGCTGGGGGAGTCACAGTAGCGGTATAGGAGGCCGTGCATGATTCACGTCGAGAAGATCATCTTGCGCGAAATCTCGCTGCCGCTGCGGGAGCGTTTCCAGATCTCGTCGGGTGGCGTTCAGGACCGCCGCGTGCTGCTGCTGGAATTCATTGATGCCGATGGTGCCGTTGGCTGGAGCGAATCGGTTGCCGGCGAGCAGCCTTATTACTATCCGGACACCATAGACACCTCGTGGCTGGTCATCCGTGACTACCTGGCGCCGCGCATCATCGGCCGGGATATCGACGAGCCCCGCACCGTCGCCCCGCTGCTGGCCGACGGCGTGCGCGGCAACCTGATGCCGCGCGGCGCGGTCGAGATGGGTATCTGGGAGCTGACCGCCGGCAAGCGGGACATCGCCCTGTCAAAACTGCTCGGTGGCACGCGCCGGCGCATCGGTACCGGCATTTCCCTGGGGCTGCAGGAGTCGCCGGAGGCGCTCGTCGAAAAGGCTGCCGTCGGCCATGCTGCCGGCTATCGCAAGATCAAGATCAAAATCAAGCCCGGCGCCGACATCGACTATGTCCGCGCGGTTTACGATGCACTCGGGCCGAAAGTGCCCATCATGGTCGACGCCAACAACGCCTACACGCTTGATGACACGGAACACCTCAAGCAGTTTGACGAGTTCAATCTGATGATGCTCGAGCAGCCGCTGGCCTGGGACGATGTCCGTCGCCACGCCGACCTGCAGGCGGTCATGAGAACCCCGATTTGCCTTGACGAATCGATTACCGGCGTCGATCGTGTTCAGGACATGCTCGCCTGGAAGAGCGGCAAGATCGTCAATATCAAGCCTGGGCGGGTGGCCGGTTTCGGGCCGTCGATCGCGATCCACGACCTGTGCCAGGCCAATGATATTCCGGTGTGGTGCGGCGGCATGCTCGAAAGCGGCGTCGGCCGGGCCCACAATGTGGCACTCGCGTCGTTGCCGAATTTCTCACTGCCGGGCGACGTGTCGCCGAGCTGCCGCTACTGGGAGCAGGACATCGTCCTGCCCGAGTGGACCATGGACGAGAATGGCATGGTCGGCGTACCCGTGGACAAGCCTGGCATGGGCGTGACCGTGGATCGCGACCGTGTCGACAACCTGACGGTGCACAGTGAAACACTCAAGTGATGTCAACCTGGGCGATGTTCCCGACGCCGTTGCGGCCCTCTATCCCGCATCCACGGTCGATGCCTTGCTGGCGTTGCGCCGTGATCTGCACCGGCACCCCGAGCTTTCGCTGCAGGAGGAACGCACCGCGACCCGGATCGAGGCGCAACTGGCGGCGCTCGGCATCACCGATGTGAGCCGCGTGGCGGGTACCGGCATCGTGGCACGCATTCCCGGCAGTGATGCGGCGCGGCTCAGCGACATCCCGCCCGTCGCCATCCGCGGCGATATCGACGCCCTGCCGATCCACGAAGAGACCGGTTTCGACTGGGCCTCCGAGACTCCCGGCGTCATGCATGCCTGCGGCCACGACGTGCATGCCTCCTGGGCCGTTGCCGCGGCCGGCCTGCTGGTTGCGACGCCGGCGCTCGGCGACGTCCTCGTTGTGTTCCAGCCGGCCGAGGAAATCGGCACCGGGGCGCGGGCGATGCTTGAAAGCGGGGTGCTCGATGGGGTCGGTGCCATGTTCGGCGGCCATGCCGACCGGCGCTTTGCGGTTGGCGAGGCGGTGGTGCAGCCCGGGCCGCTGGCTGCCGCTTCCGACCTGTTCGAGATCGAGCTCGTCGGACGTGCGGCGCACGGCGGCCGTCCGCACGAGGGCGACGACCCGATTGTCGTCATGGCCTCGCTGGTGCTGTCGCTGCAGACAATAGTCTCGCGCCGCATCAATCCGGCCTGGCCGGCGGTCGTCAGCATCGGCACGATCAGTGCCGGCAGCGCGCCCAATATCATTCCCGGGCGGGCCGTCATCAGCGGCACCATCCGGGCCCAGACCACGGCTGTGCGCGAGCAGATTCATCAAGAGCTCGAACGCTTGGCCCACGGCACTGCGGCAGCCCATGGACTGACTGCGGAGGTTCGGCTGAAGGAGGGTGCACCGCCGGTGATCAACAGTGAGCAGGGCGCCAAATGGGCGCACACTGCGGCGGCCTCGGTACTTGGCGAGGCGGCTATCGTGCCCCTCGGCTACACCAACATGGCGAGCGAGGATTTTGCCTGTTACCTCGAGCGCATGGATGGTTGTTTCATGCGCGTCGGCGCGCGCGAGGCCGGCGGCGAATTCATCCCCGGGCACGCGCCGAATTTCTATGCGGCCGATGCCGCCATCTTCGTTGGCGCCGCGGTATTTGCGGAGTCCGCACGTGTCGCCTCTGCCGAACTTGCCGATGCTCTATAAGATTGCCAAGCCGTTCCTGTTTCTGATGGCGCCGGAGACGGCGCATCACTTTGTCTTTGGCACGCTGCGCCTGTTGTTCCTGATCCCCGGGGTCAAAGCCTGCGTACGGTCGCTGCATCGTTGCAACGACCAGTCTCTGCGCCGTACTCTTTTCGGCCTCGAATTTCCGAATCCCGTCGGACTGGCAGCGGGTTTCGACAAGAATGCCGAGTTCCTGCACCAGCTCGACGCCTTCGGTTTCGGCTTTGTCGAGATCGGCACGGTCACACCGAGAGCGCAGCCGGGCAATCCGCGGCCGCGCCTGTTCCGGCTGCCGGCGGACGACGCGTTGATCAATCGCATGGGCTTCAACAATCACGGCGTCGACGCGGCGGTGCAGCGGTTGCAGTCGCGGCCGTCCGGACTGATCGTCGGGGGCAACATCGGCAAGAACAAGGCGACACCGAACGACCAGGCGGCGGAAGACTACGAGATCTGCTTCAACGCCTTGTATGACCATGTCGATTATTTCACGATCAACGTCAGTTCACCCAACACGCCGGGGCTGCGCGAGCTGCAGGGGAAAGAACCGTTGACGGCGCTGCTCAATCGCGTGCAGGCATTGAACCGGCAGAAGCCGGTGCCGAAACCGGTCCTGCTCAAGGTTGCACCGGACCTGACCGACAGCCAGCTCGATGACATTGTCGAGACTGCGCTGGCCACCAAGCTGGCCGGCCTGATCGCCACGAACACGACGGTATCGCGAGAAAATCTGCGGACTCCGCAATCGACCGTCGAGGAGATCGGCGACGGTGGTGTCAGCGGTGTCCCGGTGCGTCAGAGGTCAACGGAAGTGATCCGTCACCTGGCGGAACGATTGGCTGGCCGGCTGCCGGTTATTGGTGTCGGCGGCATTCATTCGCCGGCGGACGCCATCGAGAAGTTGGAAGCCGGCGCTGCGTTGGTGCAGGTGTACACCGGCTTTGTCTATAACGGCGCCGGCCTGGCAAAGTCGATCAACAAGGCACTGGTCGACGGCGCGGGGTGAGGACGGCCGTTCCACGAGGAGAACGTTTCAGCAGTACTCAACCACCATCTTCCAGGGCCGCCACGCGGTCGAGCACCGGCGGGTGGGAGTATTCGAGGAACACTTTGAGCGGGTGCGGTGTGAGGTTGGCGTAGTTTTCGCAATACAGCTTTTTGAGCGCCGTCGCCATTGATGCGGTGCCGGTCGTCGCGGCGGCATAGGCATCTGCCTGGAACTCCCAGCGCCGGGACAGGCAGTTTCCCGCAATGCCGATAACAAAGGCCATGGGCGTATAGAGGAATCCGACGAACACCAGGCTGGCGTATGTCGACACGTGCGTCATGCCGAAGGCGTCGAACAGGTCGGCGTTGCGGATGAACAGCGACATGACCCAGAACGTCAGGCCCGTCGAAACGACTGCCAGCGCCAGTCCTTTCAGGATGTGCCGTCGCTTGCAGTGCCCCATCTCATGCGCCACGACCGCCAGCAGCTCGGGCACGGTCTGCTGCGCGATCAGCGTGTCGTACAGGACAATCCGGCGGGAGTTGCCGATGCCGACGAAAAAAGCGTTTGATTTCGACGAGCGTTTCGAGCCGTCCATGGTGTAGATGTCGCTGATCATGAACTGCTGGGCGGCGGCGTAGGTCTCGATGGCGGTGCGCAACTCGCCTGGCGCCAGCGGCGTGAACTTGTTGAACAGCGGCATGATCAAGGTCGGCACGATGGCCATCAGGAGTATCTGCACCAGTACCACCAACAGCCAGCACCAGATCCAGGCGCCGTCGCCGGTTGTCTCGAAGAACCAGACGATCGCCACGAATATCGGCAGCCCGAGGATCGCGGCGATCGCCGCGCCCTTGACCAGGTCGAGGAGGTAGGTCTTGAGCGTCGTCCGGTTGAATTCGTAGCGCGACTCGATCCGGAAAGTGGTGTAGAGGCGGAAGGGCTCGGCGACAACGAACATGAACATTGCCCAAAGCGCCACGAAGACGATGCCGGTGACGTATTCGCCGCGGTTGCCGAGGCGGTGTGCCAGGCGGTCGAACAAGTCGAAGCCGCCCGCGACAATAAAGCCGATGGTGACGGCGGTCATGACGGTGTGGCGAATGAGCCCGAGGCGGCGGTGTTCGCCCTGGTAGGCCTGCGAGATGCGGAATTTATCCGCGTCCATGTAGTCGCGCATGGCGGCGGGCGGCTCCTTCTGCCGGCGGCGGTGTTCCAGCCCTTCAGTAAGGAGTTCAATGAGCCAGCCGAGAAGGAGGACGATCAGCACGAAGAGGAGATACGGATTCATGGCGGCAGGGCCCTGCCGCCTACTCGGCGATCGTCCCGAGGCGGCGGAATTTTTCGTAGCGTTCGGCCCGGAGCTCGTCGGCGGACTTGCCGTCGAACTGCTGCAATTGTTCTAATATTGCCGTCTTGATGGCCGTTGCTGCGGCGTCGTAGTCCTGGTTGGCGCCGCCTTCGGGCTCGTGAATGATGCCGTCGATCAGTTCGAGTTCGAGCAGGTCGTGGCCGGTGAGCTTGAGCGCTTCAGCGGCCTGCTCTTTGGCGTTGGCGTCTTTCCACAGGATCGCGGCGCAGCCTTCGGGCGTGATGACGGAGTAATAGGAATTTTCCATCAGCAACACGCGATTGCCGACCCCGATGCCGAGGGCGCCGCCGCTGCCGCCTTCGCCGATGACGATGACGATGACGGGTACATTGAGGGTGAACATCTCGCGCAGGTTCACGGCGATCGCCTCGCCGATGTGTCGCTCTTCGGAATCGATGCCGGGAAAGGCACCCTGGGTATCGATGAGGCTGATGATCGGCAGCCTGGCCTTGTCGGCCAGTTTCATCAGGCGCAGGGCCTTGCGATAGCCTTCCGGGAGCATCGAGCCGTGGTGCCGGCGCTGGCGGTCCTCGGGGTTTCGTCCTTTCTGCTGGCCGATGATCATGACGCGGCGGTCACCGATCCTGGCAAAACCGCCAACCAGCGCCTCGTCGTTGGAGAAATGCCGGTCACCGTTGAGTTCGAGGAAGTCGGTGCAGATGCGCTCGATATAATCGAGCGTGTATGGCCGCTCGATATGGCGTGCCAGCTGGACTCGCTGCCATGGTGAGAGGTTCTGGTAGACCTCTTTCTTGGCGACATCGATCTGTTCCTGCAGGCGCTCGAGGCCCTCGTCGACGTCGACGTCGTTGAGCCGGCCGAAGCGTTCAAGCTCGTCGACTTTCTGCTCGAGCTCGTAGATGGGGCGTTCGAAATCGAGGACGTGACGTCTCGACATGGAAGGGCTCTTGTGGTTTTCGAAGGTTGGTGCTCAGCCGGGAATCGTACGCTACGCTTTCAGTCTTCGATTACAACCGGGGTGCGGCGCGGCACGATCCTGTACAGCTCTTCAACGTCGGAGTTCAGCATACGGACACAGCCCTGGCTGGCGGCGGTTCCGATGGTGTCGGGCTCCGTCGTTCCGTGGATGCCGTAGCTCTTCAGCGTTTTCGGCGTTTCATCGATGGGTTTGAGTCCCATCCAGCGGGTGCCGAGAACATTGTCCGGGTGGCCGGCCGGAATTTTGTCGGCGCCGGGCTTGTCCCATGCCGGGTCGGACTGTTTGACATTGATGTGGAAGGTGCCGACCGGTGTCCGGTCCTGGGCGCCAATGCCGATGTCGTAGGCCTTGATGACCCGGTCACTGTCCTTGACCAGCAGCAGGAAATCGGCCTTCGACACCCAGATGTTCCACTCTGCCGTGTAGACGTGCAGGACGTCGCCCGCGCGGATGACATCCTCGGTTTCATCCATGCCGTTGCCGAGTTGTATGAGTGGGACAGGGGTGTTGAACCGGGCGGCGATTTTCGTCAGGGCGTCGCCCCGGACGACCGTGTAATCGACTTTTTCCGGCGCCGGGATATCGGAAAAGAGGATTTGCGTGCTGGCCTCGCTCAGCAATTTCAGCGTATTGCGCCATTGTCTCTTATGCTTTTCCGTGTCGATCTGGCCGAGAATGCGCTCGGCCGCGTCACGGGCTTCGACGACGCCGCCGCCGTTGAGTTGGTTGCGGACGATGCGCAGCTGTTCACGGATTGCCTGCACTTCGGGATCGGCCTGTTCAGCGCGCGGGCTTTCCCCGGTTTCCGTTTCCACTACATCATCATCCGACGGCATGCTGGGCAAGCTGATCCCGGACATTGCCGGCAGACAGCCGCGAAACAGGAAGACGACCCCACCGAGGAAGAGTACGGCGATCAGGCCGAGGATGACTTTGGCATACCAGTACATGAGCCAAACGCGCAAAAGCAATTGAATGAAAGCTGAACCGGGAAAACGCCCCGGTGGATGCGTTTCATATATACCGGATTTATGCGATTGCAAATAGTTCCATCGCCTGCACAGACGCCAGGCAGGCGTATGCGCGTCCGGTTCGGTTGGCGGGGCGTCATGGGTGCCGGATTCCTGCCCCGAAATAAAGGCCGGCGTGCAAAAATACGGGGCAGGAACTATCGCGTATGTCACCAGGCATTGCCGCAGTGCCACGGATTCGCCGGCTAGGTGAGCAAGCGCCCGGCGGCGTTGCCCGGCCCACTCTTGATCGGTCGATGCACCTTGAGCTTTTCGCCGACCGCGACGCCGGCGTCGTGGACGTGCGGATTGACGGTGCTGCCGACGGTTCGGGTCGAGACGTGCGGGTTGTGCGCCTTGAAGAAGGCGTCCAGGCTCGGGTCACCGGTCCAGACCAGCGCCTTCTCGGTCGCCAGTGCGTGGCGCTCGGCGTCGAGCTTGCCGCGGAAGCCGGCGTAGACGCCGCGCAGAAATGATGCTTTGTCGCGGCGCCCCTTGGCGTTTGGGCGGCTCTCCCTGAACACCTGCCACTCGCGTTCGCCCTGGCGCAGGAGGAAGTAGAAAACGTATTCTGCCATGTCCAGGTTCTGTTCCGTGCCGTACAGCTCGATCTGGCGGTTGCCCTCCTGCAGCATTTCGTGTCGGCCGCAGTAGACATGGGCGACGTAATGAACGAAGTAGAAATCGCTCACCAGGTTGGCGACGGCCCAGACATGTGCCGGGATGCGCTTGTACATCGGTCCGGCCTTGCGGAAGCGGTGGGTGCGTGTTGCTGCCGACTCGATCATCCGGACGTTGTAGCGCAGCGCCAGTTCATGCGCTTTGGCCAGGGCCCTTTCCGCCTCGTGGTGATTCGTCGACTGCCCGAGGGCAAGCAGTTTTTCGATTTTGCGGCGCATTGAGTCGACGGCTTCCGGCTGGTCGGTCAATTGCATGGTGGCGTCCGGCTCGATGTCGAGCAGTGCGCAGGCACGTTTGAATGCCGGTCCGTGATTCGTTTCGCCGGCGGCCGCAAAAACTTCATCGGCGACCTGGTGCGCCATCTCGTGTTTCAGCACGGCGACGACATTGGCCCAGCAGCCGCGTTGGAACAGCAATCCGGCGAGAATGATCTGGCGTCGGTCGCGGTTCCAATAGCCGAGGGTGCGCGTCAGGTGGTCTTCGATCAGCAGCCCGGGGGTCTGCAGTGTGGCGAGGGCCGGGGTTGATTCGCGAATATCCTCGTACTCTTCGATGACGCTGTACAGCCAGCCGCGAGTGATGTCGGGTGCCGGATACATTTTGCGAGCTCGGTGAACGGTCAGTACTTGGGCACGGTGGGATCGACCCCGTTGCACCAGGCGTCGATACCGCCAGCCAGGTTCTTGAGCTTGGTGAAGCCGTTGGACTGCAGGAAGCCGATCGCCTGGGCGCTGCGCATGCCGTGGTGGCAATGGGCGACGATCAATTTGTCGCGGTGCGGCTCCAGTTCGGCATAACGCTCCATGAGCTCGCTGAGCGGCAGCAGGATGGCGCCGTCGATATGGGCGTAGTCGTACTCGTTCTGTTCACGTACGTCGACCAGCACCAGGTCGGCACCGGCGGCCATCTGGTCATGCAGCTCGGTCACCGAAATCTCTTCAATCATGGCCGCGGTCTCATTGCGGCAGGCGGCTTCGGTTTCACGCAGTTCGGTTATCGTGGGGTTGGCGGTGCAGACGGGGCAGTCCGCCTGCCTTGCCACGGTCAATTGGCGCCAGGTCATGGCGAGGGCGTCGTACAACAGGAGCCGGCCGGCCAGTGATTCGCCGATGCCGGTGATGTATTTGATCGCTTCCGTTGCCTGCGCTGTCGCGATGGTTCCGGGAAGGACGCCGAGGACGCCTGCCTCGGCGCAGTTCGGAATCGCCTCCGGCGGCGGCGGCTCGGGGAACAGGCAGCGGTAGCATGGCCCGGCGGGCGTGGCAAACAGCGAGAGTTGACCCTCGAACCGGTAGATGCTGCCGTAGACGTTCGGTTTGCCGGTCATCACGCAGGCGTCATTGACCAGGTATCGGGTCGGAAAGTTATCCGTACCGTCAAGCACCAGGTCATACTGATCCAGGATCTCCAGGGCGTTGTCCGCCGCCAGCCGCAGGTTGTGGGTGTGGACCCGGACGTCCGGGTTGGCATCGCGCAGTCGAGCCGCAGCGATATCGACTTTCGGCGCCCCGACGTCGGCTGTTGTGAACAGGATTTGCCGCTGCAGGTTGGATTCGTCGACGACGTCGAAGTCGACGAGTCCGAGAGTGCCGACGCCGGCGGCGGCCAGGTAGAGAGCGGCCGGGCAGCCGAGACCCCCGGCGCCGACGATCAGGACTTTTGCCGCCAGCAATTTTTCCTGGCCGGCATCGCCGAGCTCCGGCAGGATGAGGTGTCGACGGTAGCGACGGAATTGATCAGGAGTGAGTGCCATGGTCCTTTTCGATTGCGCGCCATACAACTTCCGGTCGCATCGGCAGCTCGTTGATCCGGACGCCGGTCGCGTCACGAATTGCGTTGCCAACGGCTGCGGCACCGGGAATGATCGGCGGTTCGCCAACGCCACGGACGCCCAAGGCGCCTTCCGGCGACGGGGTTTCGATGATGACGGTTTCGATGGTGGGAACCTGGTGTGCCTTCGGCAGATCATAGTCCAGGAACGAGGCGCTGATCAATTGGCCGTCGTCGTCGTACACCATGCGCTCGTGCAGCGCGAAGCCGAGGCCCTGTACGGCACCGCCGTGCATTTGGCCCTCGATCATCAGCGGATTAAGCGCCTTGCCGACGTCCTGCACGGCGACCATGTGCAGCGGTGTCACCTCGCCGGTTTGACGATCAACGTGAACCTTTACCAGTTGCACGGTGGCAGCCGGCGCATTGATCGGTACGGCGGCCCGGCCGTCCGCCATGATTGGGCCGGGGCCGCCGGCGTTGGTTTCGGCTTCGGCCGCCAGCTCGGCGATCGTCAAGCGGCGATCAGGCACACCGTTGACATGCACGGCGCCGTTTTCAAGCAACAGGTCGTCGACGTGCGCTTCCAGTTTCTCCGCCGCCGCTTCCAGCAGTTTCGTTTTGACGCCGGTCGCTGCTTCCAGCACGGCCCCGGTCAGGCTGTAGGTCACCATGCTGCCGGCCGCGTCGACGCTATGTGGATTGGTATCGCTGTCGCCGGTGACGATCTCAACCTGGTCCGGCGACACGGTCAGCGTTTCCGCGGCGACCAGGACGAGGCCGCTGTGGGTGCCGGAGATGTCGGGTGAGCCGATGTGAACAGTCACCACGCCGTCCCCGGATACCCGGCAGACGGTCGATGACGGGCAGGCACCGCCCGGCCAGATAGCGATGGCGATACCGACACCTTCGTTGGCCGCACAATTGCGGTCGCGCCATGCCGGGTGCTCGCGCAGCCGTTCCAGGCATGTTTTCAAACCGACGCTTGACCAGGGCGAATCGCTGACCGTGAGGTCGCCGGTTTCGACGCAATTCTGCAGGCGGAACTCGAGCGGGTCGATCTGCAGCTCGCGGGCGAGGTCGTCGATGGTTGATTCCAGGGCAAAGGCTGCCTGTGGCGCGCCGGGGGCGCGGTAGGGGCCGCAGTGCGGCGTGTTCGTGTTGACCTCGGCGACCTCGACGAGCAGGTTGGGGAATTTGTAGTAGCTGCCGGTCAGCAGGGCCAGCAGGCTGCCCAATCCGGACGCGAAGGCGCCGGCGTCCGAGCGGATGTCGGCGCGCAATGCGGTAATCGCACCGCTCTTGGCGGCGCCGATTTCGATATCCCAGCCACCACCGGCCGATGGTGTTGTCGTGAGGAAATCCTCGGTGCGCGTCAAGACCATCGAAACCGGCCGGCCGGTCGCCAGTGCGCAGGCGGCTACCAGTGGATCAAGGATGCCGTTTTTCGATCCGAAGCCGCCGCCCACCGTCATGCTGACGAGGCGCACCTGGCGTTTCTCGAACCCCAGGAGCTCGGCAATGGCGTCGCGCGTCCACACCGGCGTCTGGCAGGGCAGGTAAATGGTGACGCCGCTGCTCATTGGGTCGGGGACGGCGATCGACACCATCGGCTCCAGGTACCCCTGGTGCACCCGTGCTGTTCGGTAGTTGCGACGGACGACGACATCGGCCGCGGCCAGGGCTTTCTCGACATCCCCGCGTTCGTGGCGGTGGATGTGATGGACGTTTTTCGGTTTCTCGACTTCTTTTGTCGCGGCCTTTTCGTCGACGGTGGCGTGGCCATCGGCGATCGACTGGTCCCCGGGCAAGCCGTCGGGCCAGATCTCGGGTGCGTCGGGACCGCTGGCGGTCATGAAATTGGCGGCGACCGGCCGCACGTCGTATTCGATGTGGACCAGCTCGGCACCGGTTTCTGCCGCTTCTGCGGACCTCGCGATGACGACCGCGACGGGTTGACCGGTGAAGATGACCCGGTCGCCGGCCAGGGTGCAGGTGTTGCGTGACTTGATCACGGCGTCGCGGGTCAGCAGGTCGGCAGCCGTGAGGACGTGGGTGACGCCCGGCACGGCCAGGGCTTCGGATTTGTCGACAGCGCCAATGCCGGCGTGCGCGTACGGGCTCAGCACCGGTCGCGCGTGGTGCATGCCGGCAATGGCCAGGTCACTTGTGTAGGGTTCGGAGCCGGTGACTTTGCGACCGCCTTCGATCGATTTTCTCGGTTTCCCGATGTAGGTGTAGCCGGATGATTTGTTCACGTTGAATCCGTTGGTCAGGGATTCGGTGGTTATGCGGTATCGCTCAGATCCACGGCTGCACATTGTGCGGTTGGATGAGCACGGCATCGGTCATCCAGCAACCGGCGTGCGGCGCGCTGGTCTGGTATGACAGAAGGAACACGTAGACGGTAGGCACCTCGGCCTTGTCATACAAGGTGACACGTTGTCTGGCGGCCTGGCCCTGTATTTCGGTTTCGCCGTATTCGGCACGCTGGTGTCCCAGCATCAGCCGGTACTGGGGGCTCTTGACCATCCTGGTGAACCGCTGCAGCGGGCCGGTTGCGCGCCTGTTGACGGGCGACGCGAAGTTGAAGGTGAGACGTATGCCCTCGTCGTACGGCGTCGCCGAATTATGCTGCAGAGCCTTGATGATAAGCCGCACGACATCCTGTGGCGTCAACTCGGGGCGTGGCCCGAGCAGTTCCGCCGGTGCCTGGTCCTGCTGTATCTGCGAAGGCGGCGGCTTGACTGCTGGATATTCGCGTTGCGTAAACATGGTTCCCAGCAGCATGAGAACGGCCAGCGCGATAAGGACGCCGACCACATATCGGCGCTGGTTGTTTGCTTCATTCATGGCTCTAATGTTGTGGACGTTGCCGGCTTTTGCAAGCTTGATGCAGTGGTGAAAGACCTCACATTGACGGCCCGACGCTGGAAGCGGGATTGTGCCGGGCCGGTCCACAACTTTCCGGTGTCCATGCCGCCACCGACTGGCACCTGCGCAACCGTCCCCGACCGATCGCAACCAGCCCTGGCACCGCGTTCTTGTGCATGGCGCCGACACCGTCACCTACGCGGCGCAAAGCAGCCTGGCAAGCGGTAGGCCGGGGGAGGTGCTGCAGCTGCTTGTCCCTTGCTTTTTCGACCGTGACGAGGTCGATCGCTACATCCGCAACGACCGACCCCGGCCGGGCGGGGTCGTGGGGAACGATATTTAACCGGCAGGTTCGGCACCGGCAGGAATCTGGCACCGGCAGTCGAAAAACGCGCTTTGTCCGCTCACTGCATCAAGCCGGCTGCCTGGTATGCCGCGACGGTCCGGCGGATGCCGGTGGCGAGATCGACGGACGGCTCATAGCCGAGCTGTGATCGGGCTTTGGCGATGGAATAGCCGTAATTGCTCGACATCAAGTTGACCCGCGACCGGGTGAGCGGCGGCGGGCGATTGGCCAGACGCCCCGCCAGTTCAAGAACGGTGGCAGCCAGTCGAGCCATTGGCACGGGCAACGAGAGGCGCGGTCGCGGCACCTCGACGGCGTCGGCGATCTCGTTGACCAGCTCCCGCACGGTCACCGGCCGTTCGCCCCCGAGGATGTACGCCTGTCCGGCTTGCCCGGCGACAGCGCAGAGCTGTATGCCAGCGACCAGGTCGTCGATGAAGAGCGGATGCAGGATCCCCCTGCCGCCGCCAACAAAGGCGAATCGCTTTTTCTTCACGGCCCGAAACAGGGCCAGCTTGTGTGTGTCTCCCGGGCCGTAGGTGAACGACGGTCGGGCGATGACCACCGGCAGGCCGCTGCCGGTGGCTTCTTCGAGCAGTTGCCGCTCCCCTGCCAGCTTGGTTGCCTGATAGGGTCCAACGGGATGGCACGGCGCATCTTCATCGGCCAGGCCGGTGAGCGGACCGGAGACGCCAACGGTGCTGACATGGACGAAGCAACGCGGCGGCGGCGACAGTTTGCGGGCGAGGGTCACGGGACCGTTGGCGTTGACCGCCTGCATTTCGGCGGCGGTGGTGTTCCAGGTGCCGAGCAGTCCGGCGCAGTTGAAGACGACATCGAAGGGGGCATCAAAACGTTCAAATGAATCGGGGTCGGCCAGGTCGCCGGTCACGACCCGGACATCGCCCGTATCGAGTTGTGCCGGGTGGCGGCCGAGCACGGTGACGTGGCAGCCACGGGTAAGCAGTGCGGCTGCGAGGTTGCGCCCGATAAAACCGGTGGCGCCGGTTACCAGAACGCGAGTCTCGGCTTGGAGTTGGCCGGTGGTCAATTGTGGAAGATTTCTATGGTTGCTTTTTCGGTCAGTTCTTCGAGTAACCTGTCCCTGGCGCCCCGTGCCCTCTGCCGCTGCAGATACACGACGATTTCTTGGCGCAGCTCGTCATCGTTCAACTCCGGGTCGAACTTTGATTTGTTCTGTTCATAGAAATCCGTAATCTCCTGCGGCGTGATCTGGTACCGTTTCAGGTCGGTGTATTGCTGCATCAGGGTGCCGATGGCCAACCGCCGGTCAGGGGACAGGCCGCGTGCGGTGCCTGGCTTCGGCCCGTACGCCAAGTAGTGCTCGAGGATGGCCTGTTGTTCCGGCGATTCGCCGATTCCGTCTTCCATTGCGGCATTGTAAAAAACGCTGCTCTTGATGGCTTGAAAGGGAATGATCGGGTACTTGAAGATGAATCTGGTTGACGGTCTGTTGATCACCGCAGCGAATTGCGGCAGGTCAGGCAGCGGATAGGTTCTCTCGCCGACCCGCATGGTGGATGCTGCCAGTTTTGCACGGAACTCGGTGAGTGCTTCGCCCTCCAGCTCAAGCACCCCTGCCGGATCGATATCCGCGGCTTTGAGGAACAGCTCCCAGAGCGGTGCCATTTCTCCTTTCTTGAGCTTTTCCACTTTTTTCTTGTCGCCCCACAAGGCGGCTGCCGTGCGCAGGGGTTCCTCGCCGATCACAACGCCGTTGATCGAGACAGGGAACCTTGTGATCGTGTCTGTCAGCCATTTCAAACGTTCCTTCTCGTAGCGCTGTGCCAGCAGTTCGTGTCGAACGCGTTTGATGAGATCGGCGATCGGCGTGTGATCGTCAAGGAACCATCGCACCGTCACCAGGGGGTCCACGGCGAAGTCGGGCACGTTCATCGGGTCGCGGGCGCGCTTGAGTATTTCGCTTTCCTTCTCGAACAACCAGATGATACCGTTGGTGCGACGATTTACGGTGTTGTTTTCCTGGTTCCCTGCCCGGCGCCGGTACTCCTCGGTATTCTCAACGTCTCGCGCCATCGCTTCCTGATATAAGAGTTCCTGTTCGACGATGGGGTCAAGGTTCATTCTGACGTACTCGTTGCGACCGTGCTCATCCAGCTTATTCAGTTTTTCGAGGAAGAACGCGTCGGCTTCGTATACCGACACGCCATTGATGATAGCCAGGAGTTTGCCTTTGTCCTCGACACCGTCGGCAGCGATTGGGAGAAGCATCGCCAGCAGGAGGATTGCCAGGGGTCGAATCATGGTCATGACGGTTGAGAAGGGAGGATTTGTGAAATAGACAACGGCAAGTGGCCGAGGTTCGCCGGCGACGAGAAGATTGCAAACTATAAGGGGCAATCGCAACGGTGCAAGCGGAGCACCCGTCACTGCGGCAACCTGGGCAGTCCGCAGAGTTCCAGCAGTTGTGCCGTGAGCCGATAGGTCACGCCCCACAGGACCGGCCGACCGGCATCCAGCAGGTCCAGTGCCGGGTGGAGTTGAACGCAATCTCCGTGTCGCCAGCGGAATTGGCACTGGCGTTCAGGTTCAACCAGATGTTGCAGCGGCATGGAAAAGGCATGCTCAACCTCGGCGTTCGGCTGCAGGGCCGGGTGCTCGTGCAGCGTAAAGACGAAGGCCGATACAACGACCGGGAGATTTGCCGCGGTCAGGTCGTCGAGCCTGCCGCAGGCGCGGTTCAATTCCAGGTGAAGGCCAACTTCTTCATGCGCCTCGCGCCTGGCAGTATGTTCGAGATCCTGGTCTGTCGGTTCGGTACGCCCGCCGGGGAATGCCAGATGCCCGGACCAGGGATCGTCATTATTGCGGGCCCGCTCGATGAACAGGAGCTCGGGCCCGAACGGGCCGGGACAGGCCACCACGGCTACCGCCGCCTGCCATTGCCGCCCGGCCGGAGTGGCGGTCACAGGTTGGTGTGCCGCCGCCGCCGCATTGATGGCATCGATCGTCATCTCAGCCGGAGTTCCGGGTTCAGTGTTAAAGGCCGATAATTGGTACTATAGTGCCGACCAGCGGTTGACGACGGACCGTTCGTCCGGTCATTGGACTGTGGATTATAAGCGGCCTGGTGGTTTCGATCGGCCGTAATTGCTTTATATTGAGACCAATCAGGCGGCAATTCGGGACCAACGGCGGCCGGTCACGGCCACGTCGAATTTACTCCTTGATATGTAACCTGTTGAAATATGGAAGGTTACGAGGAGCATTCCGCCGTTGGCATCGGGTCTGCACAACTGCCTGCAGGGACGTGGAATAAAAAAGTCTGCAACCACGGTCGGGGGGCACCGGAAATATGAAGAAAAACGACAAAAAGCAACACAAGCGTCCGGTGATCAAGCTGGAGGACCTTATACCGCGAGACGGCAATTCGGTCCGGGGCGGCAAGGCTCCGCGGCAGATTTTCGGTACGCAGCCCCTGCCGGGGCAATTCGGCACGCAACGCAAACGGCGGGCAGACTGATAGCCGTTTCAGCCCGCAACCGGAATCGCGCTCAAATGAGCATGATGCATCAGAGAGGGCTTGCCTGCGGGCCCTTGGCGGGCCGGCGTTTTTTCAGCATGGAGGAAGTCGTGCTGGCGCTGGCGGCCGTTGTCATGGGCGTCATCGCCGTGATGTCGGTGCTGCCGGTCGGGCTCAATGCCAATCGCGATGCCGTCGCCCTTGCGACGGCGTCCAACGCGGCCGATTTTCTCCTGCACCACATGGCCGAGGAGATGTCTGCCGACCCGGCAGTGGCCGAGGCTTTGCCGGCGCGGCGTCCGCTGGTGGCGGACGGCACGGCGTGGAGCCGGCGTCCGCTGGGCAGCAGTGGCCGGCTCAGGGTTCTTTTCGCGACGGACGATGTCAATGCCGAATTTGATCCGGCCACGCATCGCAACGGCCTGTTTCGCGTCGAGCAGATCACCCACACGGGCGGCAAGGATTTCGTCGGGGACCTGGTCATGTGGGCTGAACTGTCGGAACCGCAGGTAACCGGCCGGATGGTGTCGCTGCATGTGGAAGTGAGCTGGCCGGCGACGCTGCCGTATGATAATCGTCGGAAAGAGATTTATTCCTTTTCCTCCTTTATTGGCCGGGCAGACTGAATCCGGATAATTCACCAATCTGCCGGCCTGGGAACTTTCGTTTTCGGTGCGGCATGGATCCGATTCTGCACGCTTCCTTTGATCTTATGCCCGATATATTGTAATCGTCGATCGATCGAGCCCAGGCACCGCAACTCCATGATGGCCATTTGGCGCAGAAAGTTTACTCTGGTCGAGTTGATTGTGGCGATGACGCTGGTCAGCACCATCATGCTGGTCCTGTTCTCCTTCCTGGCCTCGTCGCAGCGCACCTGGAGTCTCAGCGACAGCGCCGCGCGTATTTACCGGAACTCTCGAACCGCTTTCAACATTATCGAGCGCGACCTGCAATGCATCGTCAACAGCGCGGTGCCGAACCGGGAGATTGGTCTCCACGTCTTCGGCCCGACGCCGACGGATGCCAACGACGCGCTGCATGCCTGCCTGGTTGCCAGCACGGGGCCGCTGGAAGGCGCTTACTCGCGGCTTTGCGAGATCACCTACAAGCATCACGTCGATCCGGGTGACCCGGCGACGCAGTACTACCTCACCCGCCAGCTGGTGTCCGACAACGACAGTGCCAACTGGGATTTTCTCGGGCAACCGGCAGGCTGGTGGCTGAACAACAACCCCAATCCCGACCTGGCGGGATTCGAAAAAGTTGTTGGCGGCGTCGCCGAGTTCAGCATGACTTTCCACACCGAGGACAACGCCGTGTTCAGCGCTGACAGCGATACTGTCGTTCGGCCGGCTCGCGTCGTTGTCGATCTTGTGCTTTTCGACGAGTCATTGAAGAATCTCCCGGCGCCGCAGCGGTTCAAGACGCAGCGCTCATTCACCAAGGTTTTCTACCTCGGGCATCTGCAGAATTGAAACCTGTACGCCATCAGCTGAAACGATTGCGCGGCCGGCGGCACACCAGCGGTTGCTGCCTGGCACCTCGCCTGCGGGAGCATGCCGGTGAACGTGGTGTGGCGATCATCCTGACCCTTGGGATCCTGTCGTTGTTGCTGGTGATGGTGCTGGCTTTCGCTGCCACGGCGCTGCATTCCGTGACGACGGCACGCAGTGGCGAGAATGTCGTCGTCGTCCGGCTGTTGGGGGAGACCGGCCTGAACTACCTGTTCGCGCAGCTCAGCGAAGAGTTCGCCGACCCTGACGAGCCCTCGAATGTCTTTCCGGCTACCAAGGCCGGACAGGGCAATCATTTCGGTCTGACGACGGAGGGCCGCGCTTGGGACGGGCGCTACTACTGGGCCACGACCAGTGCCGACAATGCCGGGATTGATTCGGCTCTGCATGTGGGCCTTGCCGGGGTCAGTTTCACCCCGGCCCCGCCTGCCGCCTTCCTGGATTCCAGCATCGGCTGGGTTCATCAGCTGGATCCATCCGGCAGCGGCGCCATTGTCGGTCGCTTCGCCTACCTCGTCATTGACGAGTCCGGCCTCATCGATCCGACCTATGCGGTCAGTGCCAGCGTGGCCGAGGGAAGCGAACGCGATGTGCGCGTCGGTCGCACGACGTCGGATCTCGACCTCAGCGCAGCGCTCGACAGTGATGCCATGGCCGAGCAGTTCCAGCCGGTCGGCCTGGGGAACGGCGAGCTGCCTGCCGGGTTGCCGTGGCTCTCGCGATTCAATATCCTGCGGCGCAACAGCGTTGCGGCTTCGAGTACAGCCAATGTCGACGAAATGGTACGGACGATTTTCCCGTACAGCTACGATATCGAAGCTTATCACGACGGATCCATCGACCGCCACCGATTCGACCTGGTCAATACCGACTGGAACGCTTATAACAACACCGTCACAACCGCCGGCGTCGACAGCGGGGCGGCCGAGTTCTGGGCTGGTGACCGGGTGGCGCCCAACACCGGCGGCATCCCGTGGCTGGCCTACGGGTCGTCGCCCTGCAACTACGCGGTGATGGCCAATCTCATCGACTATTGCGATGCCGACAGCATCGCCACGACGGACAATGTGTTCAATCCGACCTACACCGGGCTGGAAAAGACGCCGTACCTCAACGAATTCGGCTTCGATGTCCAGGTGATTGATGACGGTGACGGCACCTTCCCGCTGCGCCTCGGGCTGACTGTCGAACTGGTCAACATGTTCACCACCGCGCTGGGCAACAGCGGCAGGCTCAGCGTGACGGTTGAGCTTACCGGTTCGAATCTGCCGAACAGTCCGGTCACGTCCGTCTTCAATTGGGCCAGCCTCGACAACGTTGCGGCCACCAGTTATGTCGCCTTGACACGACAGGAAAAAATTCTCTACGCCGGGACCAACAGGGCGATCACAGACTTTGGCGTGCGTATCGTGTCGGCACGATACACCGACGCCGGCGGCCAGTTGTGGGATTTCTCACGGACCAATGCAAGCGCGACAACCACGGTCATCCAAACCGTACGTTTCATCACCTCGGAAGCCAACGACCCGCGTGACAACCTCGCTGAAGGCGACATGACGTGGACGGCCGGCGGCTGGTCACGGCTGCCCGCCGGCACCATTTCGCCAGCTGCGAGGAACAGCGTCTGCAACCCCAATCCGGGTGGCGACAAGGACCTGGAGATTGGTGCGACGGAGCCATGGGAGGTTTCGACCGTGTATATCCGCAACGACACCATGCAGACGTTGTGGGAGCTCGGGTGCATTCATCGTGCCCGCGCCTGGGAATCGATCAACCTCACCGATTACAACGAGAATGCCGGCCGCGGCTCCGGCATGGGCAAATATGGCGACGGTGATGCCAACATCCTGTCACAGGTGAAGATGAGCAGTGACACGGTGGTTCACGGGCGGGTCAACATCAACACCTATTCGCCGAAGGTCGTCAAGGCCCTGCTCACCGGCGTGCCCCTCGGCGGTGCCTATGCCTTTCCGGCGAGTACAGGCACGGCCGTCACCGAGGCGGATGCCGCCGCCATTGCCGGCACGACCACCGCTGCGGTTGGCACGGGCGGGTTTCTGCACGCCAACAACCCGATCCTCGGCGGCGGCACTTTCGAAGAGCGCGGCATGATTGCCAACGTATCCAAACTCCACGACAACTCCGTGATCACCATGTCCACCGACCGCCAACGCGAAGAGATTATCGGCAAGGTCGCCAATATCACCACCGTCCGGCCCAACTATTTCACCGGCATCATTGTCTCACAGGTCGTCAAGGATCTGCCGACCGGCCACCGGAACGGTACGCTCGGCCAGTTCGACGCGGGGATTGACCGGGTCCAGGCCGAGCAGAAGTTTCTTGCCGTCATCCGCCGCGATGGTTTCACCAACGGCTTCACGATCGAGCGTTTCGAGTACTGGGACGAGTAATCGCCGGCGGACCCGCGGGTCTTGCGCTTGACCTTGGCCGCGACAGCTTGTAGCTTCGCAACTTCACTTGTCCCCGTTGTGAGAGCCATGACACGAAGCGTTTCATTCCACACCCTCGGCTGTCGCTTGAACCAGGCCGAAACCGCGGCCATCACCCGCTCGTTCGAGGGCCGCGATTTCGATGTCGTCGCGACCGACACCGACGCCGACATCGTCGTCGTCAACACCTGCACCGTCACCGAGAACGGCGATGCCGACACACGACGTCTGGTCAATCGCATCAACCGCCGCAACCCCGGCGCGCGCATCGCCCTGATCGGCTGCCAGGCGCAGGTACAGGCAGCAACACTGCGGCAGATGCCGAACGTGTCGTGGGTTGTCGGCAATGCCCGCAAGATGGCGCTCGCGGACATTGTCGAGTCGGCGGCGGCAGCCGACCGGCCGTTTGTCGACACCAGTGAGATCCCGACTGAAAGTTTCACGAGCCCGACAGCCGCCGTTGATTACCGGCATGCCCGGGCCAATCTGAAGATCCAGGACGGCTGTGATTTCTATTGCTTCTTTTGCGTCATCCCGTATACCCGCGGCCATGCCCGCAGCCGGCAGTTCGACGACCTGTTGCGCGAGGCCGCCGACCTCGTCGAGGCCGGCCATCGCGAAATCGTCCTCACCGGTGTCAACATCGGCACCTATGAAGACGGCTCCAAGGCGTTTCTCGATGTCGTCGACGCCTTGATCGCCCAGCCCGGCCTCGACCGCCTGCGCATTTCCTCGATCGAGCCGACGACGATTCCGGCCGGGCTGTTCGGGCCCATGGCGGCCGGCACGGCCCTCTGCCGCCACCTGCATATTCCGCTGCAGAGCGGCAGCGACGAGGTGTTGTACCAGATGAACCGCCGCTACAGCATATCCCAGTACAGGGAATTCGTGGAATTGGCTTGCCAAAGCGTGCCCGACTTGTGCCTCGGCACCGATGTGATCGTTGGTTATCCCGGCGAGAGCGACGCGCATTTCGATCAAACCGTCGAGCTGCTGCGGCATCTGCCGCTGACCTATTTCCACGTATTCAGCTATTCCGAGCGGCAACGGGCCAAGAGCCGGCTTTTCGCCGACCAGGTTGAGCGGCCAACGATCGCCGCGCGCAGTCGGGTGCTGCGTGAGTTGAGCAACCGCAAGCGCCAGCTCTTCCTTGAGCGATTTTCCGGTCGCGAAGTCACGGTCCTGTTTGAACAGGAGAAGCGCGAACGCTGGACCGGGCTGACGGACAACTACATCCGGGTGTCGGTGGCCTCGGAGCGGGACCTGACCAACCGGCTGCTGCCGGTGCGCCTGGAAGGGAGCGACGACGGTTCGTGCATGACCGGCGTACTGCTGTGATTACGCCATCACGCCGGCCGCCCCCGGGGGGGGGGGGATAATGGTGCTCGAAGCGGGATTCGAACCCGCACGGGTTTTACCCCACTAGGCCCTCAACCTAGCGCGTCTGCCAGTTCCGCCACCCGAGCATACATGTGGGCGAGGCAAGGGCAGTGAACATATACACGTATCTCCGCTTTTCAAGACCCCTGCAGCAGCACATCCATTGACTCGATGGCCGGCCGCATGCCCGGCCGGCGTGATCGACGCCTTTCACATCCCATGGTTTGCCGGGTGAGGCGTACCGGATTTCCTACAGCCAGCGGTCGTTGGCTTCCGATTCCTTGATGACCAGCGTCGCCCCGGGTGTCGCCTCCCACTTTCCCCGGCGTCCGGACGGGAAAAATGCCGTGACTGTAACGGGGTCATCGAAGGCGCCCAGCCCGTAATGCAGCACCAGTGGATTCTGGTTGCCGGAATTGCCGCCGGACACCTGGCGGATTTGCACCTTGTCCCCGGCTGTCACCTGCACGCGTGTGCCGATACCGGCGCGATTGGTGCCGGCATCGCCGACAACTTTTACTTTGACCCAGTTGTTGCCGCTGCCGCTATTGCGAAAGAGGTGCTCGCCGGTCGTCAGGTCCAGATTGCCGTCGTTGTCGTAGTCCGTCCAGGCAGCTTGATACGTGTTGCGCAGCTGCACGCCCGTGCCTTCGCCCACCGGTTTGAAACTGCCGGTGCCGTCGTTTTCGTAGAGTTCGCAGTGGTTGTGGCCGTACACCGTGGAAATAAACAGATCGAGATCGCCGTCGTTGTCGTAGTCGCCGAGGGTGCCTTTGGCGTAGGATTCCTGGTAGTAGATGCCGGCTTGGGCGCCGGCCGGGCCCGGCGCGAAGGTGTAGTTTGGCGGTCCGGAGTTGAGCAGCATCTTGCAGCGGTCCTGGTAGCCGGCGCCGTGCGCGAAATTGACGACGACCAGATCGAAGTAGCCGTCGTTGTTGACGTCGCCCCAGCAGGAACCGATGGTGTGCCCGTGGCATTTGAACGGCGGCGAACCGGGTACGGCCGGGATGTCCGGACCGTCTGCATCACCGACGACGCCACGGGCTTCCGCTTGGTCGGTGAAGTTGCCGTTGCCGTCGTTGATCCAGAGCACATTCGGCATCAGCCGATAGTTCGATATGTAGGCGTCCTGGTCACCGTCGTAATCGAAGTCGGCGAAGTTCACGCCGCGTCCGCAGTATTGCTTTTCGTGGGGCGATGCCCACACGATGGAGAAGGTGTTGTCACCGTTGTTGCGGTACAGGTAGTCCGGGTAGGCGCGCCAGTAATTCTTGTCGTTGAGCCAAATCTCATGGTTCGGGACGAACAGATCGATCAAGCCGTCACCGTCGACGTCGACCCAGGCGGCGGAACGGGCATGACCGCCTGGATTGGCCGGAATCGCGACGCTCTCGAACTTGCCGTTACCGAGGTTTCGAGAGAGCGTCCCGTTGCCGATGCGATTGTAAAAATCGAGATCACCATCGTTGTCGAAATCGCCCCAGCAGCCGCTGCCGGAGATCCCCGCTTCGTCGGCCCTGGTGAATGTGCCGTCGCCGTTGTTTCGGAAGAGATGGTCGGCGATGACATCGGGGTCGCCGTCGTTGTCGTAGTCGGCCCAGGCTGCCAAGTCACCGCCGAGCCCAGCCAGGCCAGCGGCTTCGGTGACG